>CAZKPE010000264.1:0-5496 GCA_964554545.1 uncultured Lewinella sp. | reverse complement strand
GCGACTCGATGGCCGCCATCAGCTTATCGAAGGAGTAGATGGACATATCGGCCGACAGCTTGCCGTTACCGACGATGTACTCTCCGGTAGGGTCCACGTCACAGCCGTGGGGTGATTTCGGGACCGGGATGAAGTAGACCATGTCGGGCAGTTCGGTGGGGTCGAGGATGGTCGTGGTGGTCTGCTCGGTCGATGCGGCGATGCCCGAGTTTTCGTCCATCAGGTTGTGGTAGTAGCTGGTGGTGCGCTGTTTACCGCGTCCGGCCTCGAAGTACTCTTCGGCCTTCTTCCAGTTGATGATGGCCATGAGGTCCTTGTCCTTCTGGGAGGCATTGACTTCCAGCAGGGTGTGGGCCTGCTCGGAGTTGTAGGTAGTCAGGAAGCTCCAGCCGTGGGATTTTCCCTTGCCGTTGCGGGCCAGGTCGTAGTTGAAGCCGGGCATCTTGATCTGAAAGGCCAGTTCCATTTCGCCACTCTCCTGATCGACGGAGACGTAGTTGATCAGGCCCTGGAAGTTCTCCTTATACGAGTTGATGGAAACGTCATTCTGCGGAATAGGGACGCTGAAGCGGGTACCACTAACCAGATACTCGCTGTTCTCCGTAATGAAGGGGGCACAGTGCAGTCCGGCTACGTCGGGGATTTCCAGGATCTCCACGGTTTCAAACGTTTCCAGGTCCACGCGGGCGATCCGCGGGGTGTTGTTGCCGTTGACGAAGAGCCAGCGGCCGTCGAACTCCCCATCGGTCTGTGAGAGCTCAATGTGGTGAGAGTCGTCCCAGGGCACGAAGCCGAAAGAGGTGTTGAACATCGGTTTGGTCTCCTCACTGTAGCCGTAGCCGTTTTCCGGGTACTGGGAAAAGACGGGGATCTCTTTGAGCAGCCGGCCGGAGGGAAGTCCGTAGGCCGTGATCTGGCCGCTGTAACCGCCCGACATGAAGGCGTAGAACTCATCGTACTCCCCGGGGGGCACATAGACTTGTTCGGCGGCATTGCCTTCCACTACGCTGGTGGCGCTTTCCTGGGTACAGCCCGCGAGAAATACGCCAAATAAAAGGAGGACGGAAGTCCGGAAGAAGGGAAAAGTAGTCATGATATAGCTATTGATCGGATGGAAAGGAAGGGGTGGGGCGGCGGAGCGGATCAGTTGAGTCCCTCGTCCATGGAGCCCACGGTTTCCATGTCGTTTTTACGCATAAATTCCAGAAGGGCACGGGCGTCTCCGGTGGCGACTCCCTGGTTGGGCATACGGGTCAGACACTCTTCGAGCATGGCCTGGGCCTGGGGGTCTTCTTCGAGCATGACGTCGACGTTGGTGATCATATTCATGATCCATTCCGGGCGTCTGCGGTTAGTGACACCGGCCCAGCCGGGGCCGACCACCCGCTGATCGCTCAGTTTGTGGCAGGCCGAGCACTTCATCTCGTAGATGGCCTGGCCCGTATCTACCATATCCTCATCTACGGGGGTGGTCAGATCTACGTGGCGGATCTCCCCGATTCCCTTGGGGTCGGCGGGCGGGGCGGCTTCCGGCACCGGAGCGCGATCGGCGGTAGCGTCGCTGGACGACTCGCCCGAGCAACTCACGGCCAGAACGAAGGCCAAAAACAGGAGTAGGGTGGTGGGTAGAAGGAAAGAGTTGCGCATGGCGTGGCGGGTTATTTGATAGCGGATGGAATGGATGAATGGCTCGGCTCCGACAGGGCAAGCAGGATGCAACCCAGCCCCAGGGGAAAAAGCAGGGAGCTGGCAAAAAGGGATTCGTAGTAGAAGGGCTGATACCCCAAACCCAACCAGAGGAGTAAGCCCTGCCCGAAAAGCAGGACCTCCGTGGTGAGAAAGGCGGCGGTCAACAGCCCGTAACCCAGCAGTGCGGGGCGGGTGTCCGGCAAATGACCCGTAGCGATCAGTAACGCGATAATGGTCAGGGAAACCGAACCCAGTACCGTCAGATGAATAAAGCCGATGACGAAGTTGCGCACCGCCAGGGCTACTTCCGCCAGCATCGGAACGGCCACCACACTCTGGATGGCGATCTTGGCCAGCAAGGAGCCTAACCCCACCCAGAGAAGCCCGACCAGGTAGCTGCTCCGCAGCCGCAGCCGACGAATGGCCGCGACGAGCCGCTTTCCAATCCCGGTAAAGACGGCCAGTTGCAGCAGTACGCCTACGGTGTTCAGCAAGAACACGACGGTTAGTGGCGTGCTCCAACTCACGCTCAGGGCGTACGTAAGCAGCAGGGACACCTGTAAGCCAGCGAAAAGAACCGGCGGAAACGCGATGGGCCACCCCCGACTACGCAGCCAGTGCAGCAGCAGGGCCAGGGTGCCGAAGGTCAGCCACCCGTTGAACTGAAAGTGAAGGAAAAATTGAATACTCGCGTGGTACATTGGGTGTAGCTTTCCCAGGGTAGCCGCAACGGGGGCAATAGCGAAAAGGCCCAGGGTGGATACCACCATCCACCAGACCGCCCAGTAGGCCAACCGCCGCTCCGTGGTGGGGGGCAGTTGGCGCAGGTCCCGCAAAAAACAGCGGGCAAACAGGTAGGCCCCCAGTAAATGCACCGTGCTGAAGGCAATGCTGAACAATCCGTATCCCTGCAGGGCGAAAGCTACCGTCATGCCGATCGCCGCGACGATGCTTAGCCGCAGCACCCAGCGGTAGGGAAGCCGGTCGGTCCGACCCGCCGGTAACATGGTCAGTAACCCCCCGCTCACCAGAACGAACCCCCAACCCAGCAGGGCCAGATGGGAATGAGCGTGTAACAGGTAGCGGTAAGAAAGTCCCCCGACCTCACTGATCCAGAGATAGCGGAGGGCGCAGCCAAGGAGGGCCGCCACCAGAAAACACCAAAGCCCCGTCAGGAACCACGACCGGCTTAGCCTACTCCGGGGAGCAGAAACCGGCTCGGCTACCATGGACGGTGTCTGTATCATGTCTTATATGTAGAGTTAAAGACCTTTATATCTTTAATTAGTTCAAAATTTTTAGCCGATCAATGAAGTTTCCCCCCGGCGCACCGACGCACCGATCTCGGCGATGGTCATTTTTCCGAACACGGCCTTCATCTCCGTACGCGCCTTCACGAAGCGATCGTGCAGGGGGCAGGGGTTGGCCTCCGAGCACTCCTCAAATCCCAGCACACAGGCCGTCAACAGGTAGTCCTCATCCAGGGCGGCCATGACTTTCGTCAGGGTGAAATCCAAACTCCCCGTCAGGTAGTAGCCACCGCCAGGACCGGGTACTGACTGCACCAACCGGGCTTTGGTCAGCCGCTGCAGCACCTTGGCGGTGAACTGCCGGGGCGAGTCGATGCCCGTCGATATGTCCACTACGCTAACCTTGCGCTCACTAACCTCCGCGATCGAGGCCAGGAAGATCATAATTTTGATGGCGTAGACACAGGTTTTGGAGAGCATGGTAGCTAGCGGGACGGTTGCCAAAGATACGGTAAGGCCACCAGGCTATTCCACCCGCACGCCCCGCGTGGTGAACGATATCCCCTGCGTCCCCTGCATGGAGTTCATAACGGCCTCGAACAACGGCTCCGGGCTACCCTCCGGCACCCGCCACTCAAATATGAAGTTAGACCCCGTGCCCCCCCGTATGTCCATTTGGGCGATAACAATCTCGAGGGTTTCCAGGGGGAGCACGTAGATCGGATAATCGAAGTAGGTCCTGATTCGCGTCCCCCTGGTGTCGAAGTAGGCCGCGCTTAAAAAGTAAATGGTATCGGTGTCGCTCACGTTGCGCATACTGACCATTTCGGTTAGGCTGTACTTCTGCTTCTGGGTAGAACTGTACATCTGGGAGTACACCGAAAGGTAGGTTTTGCCATACGGCAAAGAGTCCGCGGCTCCCGCAAGGGCCCGTCGGCTCGACCAGCTCTCTTCGTTGTCGATTTGCATTTCGTGGTCCGGCTCGCAGGCCAGGACCAACAACAGGGTTACTCCCAGCAGGAGGGAAAGCGTCGTTCTCTTCATCATGCTACACTTGTATACGGTCGGCACATCCGGGCGGCGGCGCGCAGGTGCAATTTTGGTGGGAAGTTCCAACGGAGGACCAACCCACTACCCGACCGCAAGGTAGTCGGTCCGTGGCAGGATGAGTGTTATGACAGACCTGAACTTCGGCCAACTACCCGTGAGCTATCTTCCAGGGTTATGGGAGCCCCCCGTTGCACATATCAAGTCCTGTTGCCCGTTCTCCTGTTTCTGGGTAGTTACCTGTCCGCACAGGCCGGCACGAACCCCGGAGTTTGCATACTGGACGCCCCGCTGCACAATTACCGTCTGATCGATTATGTGGAAGTGCTACCCGATGCCGCTGGCCAGTTGACCATTACCGAGATTAGTCTACCGGCCTTTCAACCGGCATTCGAACCCTTTCAGGAGTTCACGGGAGGCCTGGATCTCCACACCTGGTACTGGGGGAAGTTCCGCGCCGTCAACCGCCTCCCGGACGCCAAACGGAATACGGAGTGGGTACTCTACTTTTCGGGGAACTGGACCCAACTGGAAGTCTTTACCCAGGACCAATCGGGCAACTGGAACTCCGAAGGTAACGGCACCTTCCTGCCCCCCGGGAAAAAGCCATTCGCCCCCACCACCCGGGGAAACCTCGTCAAACTCTCTTTGCCACCCGGGGAAGTCCGGACGATCTACTTCCGGGGTAGGAGTGAACGCGTGGCGCTGCCGCCCTCCTTTCACCTATACCTGCAAACTACGGACACGTTCTACGGCAAGCTGCTGAGGGCGAAGGTGAGCAACGCCGTGTTCATCGGCTTTTTGGGAATGATGCTCCTTTACAACCTGATGGTGTATTTTCTCGGGCGTTCCCGGAGTTTTATCTACTACTCCGGTTACCTGCTGATGATGATCGTATACGCCGGTTACTCCGGCGGCGACCTGTCGGACTGGTTTGGCGACCGTCTGTTTGCCAACCGGCCGGAGTACTACAGCCTGTTCAAGTTATCGATTTTCATCGGGCTGATGAGCTACCTGTCCTTCATCCGGAGTTTCGCGGAACTCAAGCAGTTACTTCCCCGGTGGGATCGCTACTTCAAGATGCTCGTATGGCTGGGTTTTCCCCTGATGGCCACCTTTGTCGTAATCACCAATCTGTCGAATTTCAGCCATGTAATAGAAGATTGGACTACGGTAACCTACATCGCGCTGGTAGTCGCGTCCTGTATTTTGCTGCTGTATCCGCTCTACCGGACGGGCGACAAGAAAGCGTCTTTCGTTTTCGCCGGAATCATCGCCATTAGCCTGGGTTGCCTCCTTTCTTTACTGACGCGGGTAGCCTTTCCGCCCTTTTCGATCGTGTACCTGAAGGGAGGCGTAGTCGTGGAGGTGTTGATCTTTTCTTTAGGCCTGGCTTACCGCCAGCGTAAACAGATTCAGGCGCGTGAGCAGGCGGACTACGCCCTCCGCGAAAGTAAATTGCTACAGGAGAAACAGCGGATCGAAGCGGACCGCCTCCAGGAACTGACGG
>CAZKPE010000263.1:0-5545 GCA_964554545.1 uncultured Lewinella sp. | reverse complement strand
GACTACGCCGAGTTGCGCGAACGGGAGGGACGCTTCCACGTGCTACTGGAAGGCGTACAGCGGGGAGAGACGGTAAACGAACGACGGCCGGTAGACGTGATCACCGACGTCATCCACCCCTACCGCGACTTCGCCGGCTTCCTGCGCACGGCCCGGGAGGGGGAGATCGACTACGTTGTATCCAATACCACCGAGGCGGGCATCCGTTTCGTGGAGGAGCCCTTTGAAAAAGACCGCTGCCCCCAAGAATTTCCGAATAAACTCTGCCGCTGGCTCTACGAACGCTGGAACTCCGCCTCCTTTAGAGGAACCGGAATACACATTCTACCGCTAGAACTTATTGAGGATAATGGTTCTCGGTTAAAAGACTGCATCCTGCGCGCCGCCGCCCACTGGTCGCTCGAAGCGGAATTTTCCGATTGGGTGGATAGGCAGGTCCACTTTTACAATACCCTGGTCGACCGCATCGTCTCCGGCCACCCGGGCGGGGAAGAGAAACTACTGGTGGCGGGGGAGTACTACCACAGCCTGGTCGTGCAGTGCGGGCCGGAGGGTATACCGGGGCTCCCCCTCCACGACGCCGGCATCAACGTCACCTACACCGATGACCTGGAAGCCTACCGCCAGCGTAAGGTCAGGTTGCTCAACGGGGCGCATACGGCCATCGTGCCTACGGGCTACCTTGCGGGACTGGATACGGTGGGCGAGGTGATGCGGGATAAAGAAATGTCGGCCTACCTGGAAAGCGTGCTCTACGGTGAGATCATCCCCAGCCTCGACCAGCCGGAAGAGGAGCTGCGGGAATTTGCCGCCGACGTGCTGGACCGCTTTCGCAACCCCAGCATCCACCATAAGTTGCTGGACATTTCGCTGAACAGCACGACCAAGTTTAGGACGCGGCTACTGCCTTCGCTACTGGCCTATCGGGAGAAATTCGGCAAGCTGCCGCCGGGCATTGTGCGGGCACTGGCCGCCCTGATCGTCTTTTATCGGGGGCGGCGGGGTGCGGGTACCATCGCCTTGCGGGACGCAGAGCAGCGGATCGCGTTTTTCCGGGACCTCTGGCGGGGCGAGCCCGACGAGCGCGAACTAGCCCGGTCCGTGCTGGGCCAAACCAACTGGTGGGGGCAAAACCTGAACGACATTCCGCAACTTACCGAAACCCTGGCCGCTCAGATCGCGCAACTCCGGTAGTCCGACCGAATCCCGGTCTCGGGCGTTGTCCGTCCCAAACCCCACTTCCATGTCCACTTCTTCGGCCCACACTCACGACCATTCGGGTGGCTTGTTCGGGCAGCGGACGGAGCTAATCTTTTCCATCGCCAGCGGGGTCTTCTGGGCGGTGGGGCTCCTGCTGGTCTGGCTAGCCGACCTCCCGGAGCCGGTGACTATCGGGCTGTTCGTCGCCTCCATCATCCTCGGGGGCTACTACGCCCTGATCGAGGCGTATGAGGGGGTCAGTGCCGGCCGCTTCGAGATCGATTTCCTCATGATCGTGGCCGCCGCCGGGGCTGCCGCCCTGGGCAAGTGGGAGGAGGCGGCACTGCTGCTGTTCCTCTTCAGCCTGGGGCATGCGCTGGAGCACTACGCGATGGCTCGGGCCCGCAAGTCCATCAGCGCCCTGGCCGAACTGGTCCCCGCTACCGCCCTCCTTCAGACCGCCGACGGCGACACCCGCGAAGTGCCGGTAGAGGAACTCGAAGTGGGGCAGGTCGTCGTCGTCAAACCGAACACCAAGATTCCCGCGGACGGGGTCGTCATCAGCGGGGCCAGCGCCGTGGATCAGTCGGCCATCACCGGCGAGAGCATCCCGGTCGAGAAGGTGGCGGTGGCGCGGACGCAGGTGCAAAGGGAATACCGGCTGGCGGAGCTGCCCTCGGAGCACCGCACCTTTGCCGGCACCATCAACGGGAGTTCGGTACTGGAGGTACGGGTACTGCGGCCCGCCAGCGACAGCACCCTGACCAAACTCGTCAATCTGGTACAGGAGGCCGAGGCTCAGAAGTCACCCACCCAGCACCTGACCGATAAGTTCGAGCGCTACTACGTTCCGGCGGTACTCGTTCTGGTAGGGCTGCTTCTTTTCGCCTTTCTGGTAGTAGACGAGACCTTCGGGGAGAGCTTCTACCGGGCCATGGCGGTGCTGGTTGCGGCCTCACCGTGCGCCCTGGCTATTTCCACCCCGGCGGCGGTACTGGCCGGCGTCGCCCGGGCGGCCCAGAAGGGCGTCCTGATCAAAGGAGGCCGCCCCCTGGAGGACCTCGGGAGCCTGACGGCCATCGCCTTCGATAAGACCGGTACCCTGACCGAAGGCAAACCCAAACTCACTGCCGTACTGCCGGCCCAAGGCGTAAGTCGCCATGAACTGCTTACCACCGCCGTAGCCGTAGAGGAACTCAGTGATCACCCCCTGGCCGCCGCTATCGTCGCGGGCGGGGAAGAAGAACTCGGCGGGGAGGTGACCACCAAGGCGACCGGCCTTGAAGCCCTGACGGCCCGCGGTATCCGGGCGGTGTACGGCGGCCGGACCGTCCACGTGGGCAACCGGCGGCTGATGCGGGAGGTGACCGGCAACGACGTCCCTACTGACCTGGACCGTCAACTCACCGAGCTCGAAACCGGCGGCCATACGGCCATGCTGGTCCACGCCGGCGACCGCTACCTAGGTGTCATGTCCGTCATGGACGTGGCCCGCGCGTCGGCCGCCCCCACCCTGGCCGCCCTGCGTGAACTCGGCATCGAGCGCATGGTGATGCTGACCGGCGATAACCAGCGGGTAGCGAATGCGGTAGCCCGGGAGATCGGTATCACGGACCCGCTCGGTAGCCTGCTGCCCGAAGACAAGGTCGACCACGTCAGGCGCCTACGCGAACGGGAGGGACGGGTAGCCATGATCGGCGATGGGGTGAATGACGCCCCGGCCATGGCCAGCAGCACGGTAAGCGTGGCGATGGGGGCGGCCGGCTCCGACGTGGCCCTACAGACGGCCGACGTAGCCCTGATGGCCGACCGGTTGGATAACCTGCCCTTCGCTATCGGACTGAGCCGACAGGCCCGGCGCATCATCAAGCAAAATTTGTGGATCAGCCTGGGGGTGGTTGCTATCCTGGTTCCCCTCACTCTGCTCGGGATAGCCTCCCTCGGCCCGGCGGTGATCGCCCACGAGGGCTCGACGATGGTGGTGGTGCTGAACGCGCTGCGGTTGCTGGCCTACAAAAAATAAAGCAAGGCCTGCCCCCCCACGAACACCGCGATCATCAGCGCACTCTCCCAGCCAATTTTAGCGGGCCCCTGCTTCTGCCGAAACAACAAGCCCAGCAGAAAAATAACCGTAAGCACGATAGTCAGCGCAATGATGAACGACTGCCGCTCGGTCCCGGCGTGGTACAGCGAGCCGGCCCGGAAGGCCACGTCCGAAAAGCTCAGGAAGAGTAGGTCGAAGGTGTTGCCGCCGATGATGTTGCTGACCGCCAGGGTAAGCGCCCCCCGCCGAACGGCCGTAATGGCGACGACCAATTCGGGCAAAGAGGTCGCCACCGAAGTGCCCAACGAGCCGACGAAAGATTCGGAAATACCGGTCCGCCCCGCCAGCTCTACCCCCGTATTGGCAATGAAGTAACCGGCCACGGCCACCACCGCCCCGAGACCTACGAACTGGGGGACCAGGCGCGATAGCCGCAGTTCTTCTTCGTCCTTCTCTACGCTGCTGTCTTCGTCTACGCTCTGGTCGGTCTTCACCGGCTTCCACATCGGGTGGTCGCTGGCCTTTAGCACGTAGCGGGTGGCGATCAAGTAAAGGATCAGTAACAATGGTGACATCGGATGTACCGCCCATACGGTAATCGCCGGCGCGGCCATGACCAGCACGATACAGCCGAGCAGCCCGATCAGCACCACCCCCTGCATCAGGCTCGCCAGACTGGCGGAGGCGTGTTCCAGATTCGCCTTGCGGTAAAAGATATCGGCGATGGCGATGAAAACGGTCTGGGCCGCGATGCCGCCCACCGCATTGCTGAAGGCCAGCTCGGCGTGCCCCCCCAGGGCGGCGGTCACCGAAGTGGTGATGCCCGACAGCGAGGTCACCCCTCCGAGCAGGATAGCTCCGACGGCCGCTTCCCCCCAGCCCGTCGCTACGGCCAGCCGGTCGGCCACCCGGGTCAGTCGCGTTCCGGCCAGGGCGATGACGAGGGCTAGACCGGCGAAGGTCAGGGCCAGGGCGGCGATGGACCAGGAGGCAAACACGCCTACTACATCCCAAAAGCGCGGCGCGATGTTCTCCACCAATTCGGGCCGGGAGAACTATTTCGCTCCCAATCCTGTATTTTTAGGGTACAAGCAAACCGCGTGCGATCCACTTCCTCCATACTGCTTTCCCTGCTCCTGCTCGCCGGCTCGGTGAGCGTGGCCGTGAACCGCCACTTCTGCGGGGGCGAGTTGCAGTCGGTGGCCTGGTTTGCGGAGGCGGAAGTTTGTCACGCCGAGGTTACGGAGAAAGCGCCCTGCCCCTTTCACTCCGCGGACAGCGACACGAACAACTGCTGCGACGACGAGCACGAATTGGTAGAGCTGGACGATGACCGGCAGACCGTCGATGCCCCGGGCTTGCCGCAGTTTACCCTGGCCCTGCTGCCCCCTCCTCCGGTTTTCCGGTCCGCACTGCACCTGCGTCCGCGCCCGAACACGAACTTCCAATATTACCGACCGCCCCCGCTCGTCACCGACGTGGCCCGGGAATGGCAGGTCTTCCGCCTATAGCGCCTATCCCTCGTTCCGAATGCCCTTGCGCCGCCGCGTAGAGGGCTTTGCTCGTTGTGATAAGTGCATCCCGTGTTAGCTACCCTCGTTCGTTTTTTTCTGGAGAATAAGCTGGTTGTCTGGCTGTTGCTGCTTGCCTTTATCGGCTGGGGGCTGACCACGGCACCCTTTGAGTGGGACCGGCTGAACGTCCTTCCCCGCGACCCCGTCCCCGTCGACGCCATTCCCGACATCGGCGAAAACCAGCAGATCGTCTTCACCCCCTGGCCGGGCAACTCGCCGCAGGACGTGGAGGACCAGGTCACCTACCCCCTCACCTCGGCCCTGCTCGGTATCCCGGGGGTACGTAGCGTGCGCTCGACCTCTATGTTCGGCTTTTCGAGCATCTACCTCATTTTCGAGGAGGATGTCGAGTTTTACTGGTCGCGCAGCCGCATCCTCGAAAAGCTCAATAGCCTGCCCGCCGGGGTGCTGCCGGAGAATGCCGGGCCTACGCTCGGGCCGGACGCCACCGCCCTGGGCCAGATTTACTGGTACACCCTGGAGGGCCACGACCCGGAAACGGGAGAGGTGGTCGGCGGCTGGGGACTGGACGAACTGCGCAGCATTCAGGATTTCTACGTCCGCTACGGGCTCAGCGCGGCCGGGGGCGTGAGTGAAGTCGCTAGCGTGGGCGGCCACGTGCGGGAATACCAAGTGGACGTGGACCCCGAGAAGATGCGCGTCTACGGTATTACCCTGGAGCAGGTCATGCAGGCCGTGCGCGGCAGCAACCAGGACGTGGGGGCCG
>CAZKPE010000262.1:2148-5572 GCA_964554545.1 uncultured Lewinella sp. | reverse complement strand
GGCACGATCACCGACCGGATGACGATGGTGTTCTTCGCCACCAAAAGGTCAGTTGACCCATCCCCTCCGCTCAAGTCCCCCTAAAGGTCAGACAGATCGAAATGAGTTCTGGGCAGCTTGAAAAGACTTTGAACTCCGCTGGCCCAAGTTTCTCAAAATACTGGATTATTTACCGCTGCAGCTTGAGCTGGGGGCGGCTTTAGGGACCGATCCCGAACAGTTTCAAAACCTAAAACCTGAGGCCCGGTTTAGATACCACTCTGGACTGAAGGCCCCCTGAAGCCTGAGAGCGAAGCTCTGGGCAGAAGTCTGGGTTGACGGATCTGAAAGTCGCTGTATAAGCGGAGCGCTCCACCGGGGCCGTATAGCCCTCCTCACAGGGCCCCGCTTGCAAGAGGGCTTGCCAGAGAGCTTTGAGCGCCCTGGGTCCTCTCGAGAAATCCGCGTCCTGCATTCACGGAATATCGTGCAATTCTAGCTCGCGTCGTGGGCTTGGTGGTTGATCCATCTAGCGGATGCTGAGCTGAGCGTGGCCGAGACAGCATTGGCCTACAAAGTGGAGGGGTCAGAATTTCCCGAACGGGAGACTGCCATAGTCTATCGCGGCCCAGTTCTCGTCTGGCCAATCCCGGGATGTATGAACCACCCGCACGATCGAGACGGTTTCCCGCCCGGCCTTCTGGGTGAGGGTATAGGCGATGATGTAGGGCAGGCCTGTGACCGACTTCTCGTAGGTGCCTGTCACCCGGCCGGGACGACCGGTCGGCATCTCCGCGAGTCCCTCCGCCGTGGCGTGGAGAGCGTCGGCCACGCGCCGCGCGGCTCCTGGGTTCTCGGCCGCGATGTAGGCGATCTGTGCCTTGAGGTCGTCCAGGGCGTCTCGCGACCAGCTGACTTGACGCCTCAATCCTCCCCATCCTGGACGGCGACGATCGCGGCCCGGATCTCGGTCATGGCATCCTCATGGGGTACCACACGCCCGGCCTCGACGTCCGCAAGACCCCTCTGGATACCTTCGATGATCGCCAGCTCGCGGTCGACATAGGTCCCGACCGCTTCCGCCGCGAGAAAAGACTTGCTGCGTTTGGTGCCGAGTGCCAGGCGGCCAAGCTTATCCTTCACCTCGGGAGCGAGGCGGATCGTCATGGTAGTGGTGCTGCTGCCAGTCATTGTCGGGCTCCTATGCCAGCCTGTGTACATATGATCACAAATGGGCCGGAAAGCGAGGCGGCGGCTGTGGGGCAGGTGCTGCAGGTGTGGAAGCTCGACCGGCGGTCCCTGTGGTCCATTCCGGACGGGCCCTGCTTCGGTCGACGCCGGCGACCGGCCGCGGCCTGGTGGCTGTGGGGGGCGACGAGTTCGCCCGGCGTCCCGGGTATGTGGAGCCCCGTCGGCTCAGATCGTCTTCGCCGGTGCCTCGGCCCAGATCCGCCCGCTCCAGCCCGGGAAGCCATCGAGGTCATCGAAGGCGGTGTCCTTCGAGACGACCGGGCAGGCGAGTTCGATGGCTGTGGCTGCGATCATGCGGTCGAACGGATCGCGATGGCTCCAGTCCATGCCCCCCGACAGGATGGCCATCTCGGCCGTGTAGGGAGCGACCGTGCCGCCCTGGGCACGAAGGAGTTGCGGCAGCCGGCGCACAATGTCTCCGACCTCGGGCCACCTGCCGGACCGGTGCTTCTGCGTGATCTCGTGGAAGCTGCAGGGCGGGACATAGACGGTCTGGGCGGTCTCGATCGTCCTCCGGGCAACAGGATCGAGCTCCGACGACCGGAACAGGCTCCAAACCCAGGCGTGCGTGTCCAGCAGGATCGCTGTCACCCCCAGAGGTCCAGCTCGTCCTTCGTCATCGGCTCGAGGAAGTCCGGAACGCGGCCGATCTCGCCATCAACAAGGCCGATGCGGAATGCCGGGTTCGGCGAGACGGCGGGAATGATCCGCACGACCGGCTGACCACCGCGCGCGATCACGACCTCTTCACCCCGTTCCGCCGCGGCGATGAGTTCCGACAGCTTTGCCTTGGCTTCCGCGATGTTCATCTGCATCGGACGACCCTCTAGATGGTCCAGAACGTAGACCTAGACCTACCTTGTGGCAAGTGATGCGGGAAGTGACTCATCGAAGAGACGCGGCAGTGCCGTGCAGTCGGCTAAGGGAAAGGACCGTCTGATCGTGCCCGACGACTTTTGGCTGGGTGCTGCTGCTCAAGGATGCCGTGCTCGTGCTCCCATCATTTCAGCTCAGCCGCGAGATCGTCGAGTGGCTGACGTTGTAGCTGCGGGCGATCTCGGTGACCGCCTCCCCCGCCGCCTTCCGCTCCAGCGCCTCGCGCCGCTGGTGGGAGGTGAGCTTGGGCTTGCGCCCCATGCGCACCCCCCTGGTTCGGGCGCGATCACGGCCCTCCGCGGTACGTGCGCGGATCAGCTCCCGCTCGAACTCCGCCAGACCGCCCAGGACCGTCAGCATCAGCCGGCCGTGGGCGGTGGTCGTGTCCGCCCAGGCGTCGCCCAGCGAGCGGAAGGTGGCGCCCCGGTCCCCGACCTCGGCGAGGACCTCCAGCAGATCCCGCGTCGATCGTGCGAGCCGGTCCAGCCGGGTGACGAGCAGCTCGTCGCCTTGGCCCAGGCGGTTCAGAAGGCGGCGTAGGGCAGGGCGTTCGCGGCGGGCGCCGGAAACCTTCTCATGGAACACCTGCTCGGCACCGGCGATCCTGAGCGCCTCCAGCTGGGCGTCTAGCGCCTGGGCGCCCGTGCTGACCCGGGCATAGCCGATGATCATCGCAGGACCTCCTCCCAGTTCCGTCCGCCATAGAAGACCCGGAGGATCGTGACGCGCTCCTCACTGACGGAGAAGGCAATCGTCACGCGGCGCTCAAATCCAACGATCCGCAACCCTGGGCGGATGTCGTCACGGCGATGCCCTCGCTCCGAGGCACGACTGAACCCCAGACAGTAGGTTTCGATCCGCTCGATGTAGGACAAGGCGATGTCGGGGGACGCGGCGGCGGCGATTCAATCATAAAGGGCGAACAGATCGTCCCTGGCTTCGGGTGCGAAAACGACCTGCCGAACCTTCAAGAGCCCTCCGGACGGCGCGCCGCATGATGCGCGCGAAGATCTTCAAAGACATCCGAGAGTTCGATCCCGCGCTCGGGCTCTTCCTGCATGGCATCGTAGACGAGCGCGACGTCTTCCTGGAGCCAGCGCTCTACGGCCGCTTCGCGCTCCTGGAGCGCGCGCAGCCCGGCCCGCACAACCTCGCTCGCGGACGCGAACGCGCCCGAGGCCACCATCCGGTCGATGTAGGCGGCATGCTCGTCCGGAAGGCTGACTGTCCGCTTTGAAATTCCCGGCACGGATTTGCTCCTTGGTATGAAGATATCATACCCTACCGCGCCCAGAGGTCAAATCGATCAACCGCTTCT
>CAZKPE010000262.1:0-2048 GCA_964554545.1 uncultured Lewinella sp. | reverse complement strand
CGACGACGCGCGCCAGCCGCAGGTCGGCCGTGACGAAGGGGCAGTCCCGGGCGATGGCAAGGGCGAGGTAGGTGCAGTCGTAGGCGGGATGGTTCAGGGCGACCGCGAGCCCGAGAGCCTCCGCCACAAGACCCCTGGTCGGGACAAGCTCGACGTCGGCGCGCTGCAGGAGCTCGGCGGCAAGCGCGCCCTCGTTGGGCTTTAGCTCGGCGCGGGCGACCTTCTTCCATAGGATGTTCGCGCATTCCGGCATCAGGAGGTCGGGAGCGAGGAGTTGCGGGCCATGGAGCAGGGAGAGCGCAGCCGCCGAACCAGTCTCCTCGACGATCCACTTGATGGCGACGCTCGCGTCGATGACGGCGCGTCTCACCGCTCGGACCGACCCTCACGCTGCAGCTCCTCGGCAGGCGTGTGGCGCCGTCCGGCCGAGAGCGACCTGAGCCGCGCCGCCAGGTCGGCGAAAGAGGGGTCGACCTCGGCCGAGAGGGCCTGGCGCAGGATCTCGCGGTGCTCGGCCTCGGCCGAACGCCCATGGCGGGCGGCACGGGCCTTCAGGCGGGCGACAAGCTCGTCTTCGAGACCTCTGACCTGCAATGAACCTGGCATCCCGGTCTCCATGATGTGCATTCGTTGACGTCAGATATGGCATGGAGTGGTCGGCTTTGGAAGGAGATCATCCCTGCCGCGGGTGATGGGCGGTTTTCTCCTGTGCCTCGGGCTCCGCTCGGTCCCGCGGCCATCTTCAGAACCGCCAGCCCGGCGCCCATCAGATTGCACCCTCCGGACCGCGGGGTCGGGCGCACCGGCTCTTGCTCCGGAACCGCCGACGTTTCCGGGTAGCGCCGAGGGGTTTTGGGCCCTCTCAGGAGTCGTCGTGGGATGTTTGCAGCCGTGGCGGCGATGGTCAGCGCGGTGCTTTGGCCTGCTCCGAGCCTGAAGGAGCGCTTCGATCGGTTCATGGCCTTGGCTGAACGCGGGGGGGGGGGTTGTTCGATGCCCGGCGCGACGATGCCGCCCTGATCATCCCCCAGCCGACGGAGTGGCTGGCGCTCTGGCGCCGAGGCGCCGAAGCTCTACCAACCCCAGAACCGCTCTGCTTCCATTCCGCCGATGTTCCCGAATGCGGGGAGCCCAGTTCAAGGGTCGATGCCTGTGCGTACTCGCCGAGCTGCACTTTTGTCTCCCTGGACCGGTCGCCCGCGTCACATCCCAGGAATCTGCTGAAGAGGCTGGACCAAGATCGCGAGATCCTGGTCGCGTGCCGCGGCGGCGACGAAGCGCCGGTCGGCCGTGACCACCGGAACCTCCCGCGTTAGAGCCAGCGAAAGGTAGACACAGTCGTAGACCGGATGATCGAGCGACTGCGCGAGCAGCAGGGCTCTTGGGATCAGGTCGGCGGTCGGTAGCGGGGCGAAGGGGGCGCGACGAAGGTGGTCGAGCGCATCCGCGGCCCCTGCGCGATTGATGGCGCCGCGCCGAGTCATCACCCAGAGCGCGTTCGCCGCCTCGACCAGGAGGAGCGGCGGCGCATGGAGCGGCCGTCCATCGAGCAGCATGGCTGCGAGGTCCGAGCCCTGCTCCTCGACGACCCATTTGATGGCGACGCTGGCGTCGACGACGACGCCGGTCACCGTTGCCTGACGTTATCTCGCGCCTCACGGATGATCTCGCTCGACTCGCCTTCGTGGCGTAACCGGGCCCTGAGCCGTGCCGCGGCGGCGGCATAGACCTCCGCCTCCTGCTGCCGCGGGGCCAAGACCTCGCGCAGAATCTGCCTGTGCTCGGCCTCGGCCGACCGGCTATGCGCCGCGGCCCGCAGCTTGAGCGCCTGAGCCACATCCTCGTCTACATCTCTGACAGTCAGGTTGGCCATGGGCACCTCTTGCACTGCGCCATCAATGATAGCAGTGTGGCGTCATAAGTGGCAACCATCCTCGCAGGAAGTATCGGAGAGGGTAGGTCTCCATGGGACTAATGCACCGGATTTACGCACGGGCCAACCGGTTGATAACGCTCGGGGCGACGGGACGTGCGAAACTTACGAATTA
>CAZKPE010000261.1:0-5605 GCA_964554545.1 uncultured Lewinella sp. | reverse complement strand
TTGACGGTCACCTCGATGGGGTAGTTAATGTCATAGCACTCCCGGAAGGCCTTGCGGCGGGCTCCGGCCACCCAACGGCCATGCTCGATGGCGCAGGTGCGACGGGCGCGGCGGAAATCGCTGAAATCTTCCAGCTCGACGACCTGGCCGTCAATGGTGGTGACCTCCAGGGGGTAGATGAAGTTGAGGGCGCGCCGCTTGCGGTCGGCTTCTTTCAGGTAGTTCCGGATGTCCTCCTGGTCGTTGGCGGTGAGGGTCGATCCGTCGGGGGTGGTGAAGCTCACCGGGTAGACCAGCGTCAGACAGCGCTGGGGGGCGGCGGGATCACTGGGGTCGCTGGTGGTGGGGGGCAGGGTGGCTTCCAGTTCGAAGGCGAGTTCTTCCTGCTGCTGGAGGGTTTCGCTGCTCAGGATGTCGTCCGTGCTATCCTCGTCGCAGGCGGTGAAGGCCAGAAGGAGAAGAAAGATGGGTAGAGTCGTACGGAGAAGATGGGTAATACGCATGGTAATTTGGTTTTGCTTCGGCCCGGCTGAGGGGATTCCGAGTGGTGAATTGATGTTGCGCATCGCTGCGCTTTCTATGGAGGAAATCCCTACCCCCGGTTTTACCCTACCTCCGCGAGCAAAAATTTTTTGCCCCTACATTTACCGACCATGGCCACTCCCCCCGATGACGTTTGCGCCGAAGCGGTCTACCGACGGCTGTTCGAAGAACTCGCTCCGGCCATCTACCGCTTTTTTTACTACCGCTCGGGGGAGGAGTCGGTGGCCGGCGATCTGGTCCAGGAGGCCTTCCTGAAGCTATGGGAGAACTGCAAGAAGGTGAGCCCGGAAAACGCCCGCGCCTACCTATACACGGTCGCCCGCAACAAGCAGTACAAGCTGCACGCCCGCAAGCAGGTGGCCCGCAAGTACGCCGCCCTGCTGCCCGCCGCGGAGGCCACCGCCCCCGACGATCCCCAGAGCCTGTTGGAGGAAGCCGAGTTCGCCGAGCGCCTCCGTGAGGCCCTAACCGGACTCACCCCCGCCTGCCGCGAAGTATTTTTACTTAATCGCGTCGAAGGTCTCAAGTACCGCGAGATCGCCGACCGCCTCGACATCAGCCAGAAAGCCGTCGAAAAACGTATGCACAAAGCCCTCCTCGAACTCCGCCAACTCCACCCCGACCTCTAAACTCCGAAGGAGTTCCCCACCTCGACCGCGGATTTTAATCCGCGGCAGGTAGGGTAAACCAACAACAAACGGTTCTACACTCAGACAAGCCCCTCCCCCCATGACCGACCCCTTCCAAGACGATACCCTCCTGGCCCGCTGGCTGGCCGGTACCCTCACGGAGGCGGAGGAGACCCGACTGCGTGCCCACCCCGACTTCCCCGCCTTCGAGCGGCTGGCGCGGGGGAGTGAAAAGCTGCGGCCACCGACCTACGACGTAGCAGCCGGCTACGCCAAACTTCGCGAGCAAACCGCCAGCCACCAACCAGCTCGGCACCTGCGTCCGCGCAAAAAAAAGTGGGTACGCTATGCCATCCCCGCCGCCGTTGCCCTGCTTGCCCTGATCGCCATCCCACTACTCTGGTCTAACGATATGACGACGGTGGTGGCCGAGGCCGCTACGCCCCGCTCCGTGCAGCTGGACGACGGCACCGACATCCGCCTCCACGCCGGCAGCATACTGGACTACCGCCTCAGCCGCAACGAACGGCAGACTAAACTGAGGGGGGAAGCCTACTTCAAGGTGGCCCGCGACGAGGACCGCCCCTTCGAGGTCATCACCGATTTGGGCAAAGTGACCGTGCTCGGTACCTCCTTCAACGTCACGGCCCGTGCCAACGTCTTGCGCGTCACCTGCAGCGAGGGGCGGGTGCGGGTGACCCCCTTCGGTCGGGATACGGCCTACCTGGTGACCGCCGGTACGCAAGTCGAGCTCGGTCCCGCAGGAGTGGCTAACGTAGAGACCGTCGACACCACCCTGGCCCTGGACTGGCTTACCGGCACCTCCCGCTTCGACGGGGCGCGACTGCGTGAAGTGGTGCTGGAAGTAGAGGAGCAGTACGGTATTGACATTCAGTTAGATAAACAAATTGATCTGGACCAACGAATTACCACCTCATTTGCCCACGACGAGCCGGTTGCGAACGTCCTGCAGACGGTCTTTGGCGCGCTACCCGACGTGCTGATAGAGGTGGACGGAGATATCGCCACAGTACGCAAACAACGGTAATTGACGCTGCCACGCATAGTCTGTTTTACCCTGCTGCTGCTATTTGGCGGTAGGGCGCGGGCGCAGGTGCCGGCGGACTGGCAATGGACCGCGAACTACCCCGACCGACCCTTGCGCGAAGTTCTTGACGAACTGCAGCGACGGACCGGTCTCCGCTTCACCTTCCTGGAGTCAGCCGTGGCCGACGAGCGCGTGAACTGCAGCTTTGAGGAGGCTGACTGGGCGACGGTGGCGGATTGCCTGTTTACGGCTCACGGGCTCGCGGTGACCGACAATGGGGGCGGGTCATTCAGTCTGCGACCGGTACCGCGGCGACCCCTCTGCATTACGGTGACTGATGCGACCGGCGAGCCCCTGCCCTTCGTGACCCTAACCGTGGCCGGCAGCGGCTGGGCGGGCTATACGGATGCGGGGGGAAGCTACCGGGGGCAGGTCCGGGCGGGGGGCATGGATAGTCTGACCGTCACTTTCCTGGGCTACGGCCCCCGGACGGTAGCGGTACGGGCCGACTGTCGAACGGTACAATTGCCGGAAGATGGCATATCCCTGACCAGCGTGATCGTACGCGACTTCCTCTCCCGGGGCATTCGCTCGAGTGCCGACGGGCGGGCCGTGGAGATGCGACCGGAAGCGATGCCACCGCTGCCCGGATTTGCCGGCTCGGAGGTCTACCGCATGGCCGCCCTGCTCCCCGGCGTGCAGCTGACCGACGAGGCGGCCGCCAACCTGAGTATCCGCGGTGGGAGCCGGGACCAGAACCTGATCCTGTGGGACGGCATACCCGTCTACGGCGCCGGCCACTACTTCGGGATGATCTCCCCCTTCGAGCCCCAGCTGGTCGAGCAGATGCGGCTGCAGCGCGGACAGGCAACGGCGGGCTACGGGGGCCGGCTCTCCGGCGTGCTGGAACTGGACACTGAAGCGGGACCGGCCACCGCTACGGAGATGGGCCTGGACGCCAATCTGCTCTACGCCGGCGGCTACGCTAAGCTTCCTTTGGCCTCGGGGACATCCGATGTACAGTTCGGTGCCCGCGGCTCCGTCAACCAATTCTGGGAGGGGCCGACTTACAACAGCTACCGCGAGCAGGTCTTCCAGCGACCGGACGGGGAAAGCCGCGCCCGGGAGTTTCGGGGTACGGACCCGCCGGAGGAGACCTCGACCTTCGGGGAGGCGAACGCCCGACTGCTGCAGCGAGTGGGGAGAGACGGCCAGCTCCGCCTGAGTGGCTTTTACCAACGCAACGACTACCGCTACCGGGAAGAAGGGCGGCTGCGAAGAAACTTCCTGCAGGACGAACTGGAAAGTACCCACCTGGGGGGCAGCCTGACCTACTTGCAGAAAAGCGATACCCCGGGAATCCAGATCCAGTTGGCCCACAGCCAGTTCGATAACCGGGGGGACTACCAGTTCAACGAGCGGCGCATCTCCGCGGAAGACCGGCAGGCCAATACGATCGACGAGACGAGCCTGCGGGGGGAAGTTCCGCTGCGGGTCGGTAGCCAGCGGCTGCGCTTCGGTCTGCAGGCACAGCGATTCACGAATAAGTATACGCTACTGCGCGCCCATGCCCGCGCCGAGGTCGACATCCGCGATGACGGGCGCACGCTGGCCTATGCGCTCTCGCCCTACGGGGAGTGGGCGGGCACATTCGGCCAGGGCGGGAACTTCCGGCTGGGACTGCGCGTACCCTACTACGATCTCACCGACCGGGTATACGTCGAGCCCCGCCTAGTTCTCAGCTATCCCCTGGCCCGCCACTGGCTACTAAAGGGCGGAGTAGCCGTCAACCACCAGTTCATCTCCGAGGCCGTGGAGCTGACCGCCTACCGGGTCAGCACCCGGGCCACCTTCTGGACGCTGGCCGACGGGGAGCAGACCGATCCCGCCCGGGGCCGGGAGGGCAGCCTGGGGCTGACGGGGCAGTACGGCACCTGGCTCATTGACGTGGAAGGCTACCTGAAATCAGCCGACGGCTTACCGGGGCTGGACAATGAGCCCGAGGGCCGGCGCGGCGTCAGCCCGATCGACAGCCGCAGCCGGGGCGTGGACGTGTTGCTGCGGCGGCAGTGGTCCGACTGGCTGGCCTTCGCCACCTACAGCCTGAGTACGATCGACTGGGCCCGCCAGCGGCAACCGAGTCTGACCTTTCCCGGTAACGAGGACCGTCGCCACCAGCTGCAAGTCGTGGTCAACCGGAAATTGGGGCGCTTTGGCGCGGGCTTGTCCTGGCAGTACCGCAGCGGCAGCCGCTACACCGACCTCGATGGGGGAGTGACCCGCTTTCGCGACCTGAACCTGAGCGTCGCAGACCTGAACGCCGCCCGCCTGCCGGCCTACCACCGGCTCGACGCCTCGGTCCGCTACCTGCTGGCGGAAGCAAATAACCAACGACCCTGGCACGCCTCCGTAGAGCTCAGTCTGCTCAATCTGTACAATCAGCAGAATATCCTGGACCGGGAGTACCGCGGGCGCGAGCGGACGATCCTTTCCGGCCCCACCAATCCTTTCTTCCTGGAGCAGGTGGATCGCTACGGGCTCGGCTTCACGCCGAACGTCGCTCTGCGGCTGGGTTTTGGCGGTTAGGCTTCGATGAAGGTCACCTCCCGTCCGCTGTCGATCCAGCCCGCCATCCGGTCCTTGTAGGCCGAGTGTACCTGGGGGCGCTTCACCTTCAGGGTGGGGGTAAGCTGGTCGTTCTGGATGCTGAAGGGCTCGTCGAGCACGACGATGCCGGATACCTTTTTGTAGCTAGGCAGCTTGTCGTTGACTTGCCGGAGTTGGTCGGTTAGCCCCGCCTCGATCGTAGCGCGGTCCTTCCCTTCCGTCGTCTCGGCAAGGCTGACCAGCAGTAGCGGTTGCGGCATCCCCAGTCCGACGATGCAAAGTTGATCGATGTCGGTATTGCCGGCGAATTTGTCCTCGATCTCGCTGGGTACGATGAATTTGGCCTTGGCCGTCTTGAAGGTGTCCTTCACCCGGCCGGTGAGGTAGAGGAAGTTATCGGCGTCGATACAGCCCTGGTCGCCGGTGTGCAGCCAGCCGTCGGGGTCGATGGTCTCGGCGGTCTTGTCGGGGCTCTTGTAGTAGCCCACCATCGTGTAGGGAGCGCGGGTGAGTACTTCCTGGCTTTCGGGGTCGATGCGGCATTCCGTACCCGGCAGGGGGCGACCGACGGAGCCGGGGCGGTCCTGATCGGCGTAGATCATGTGGCTCACCGCGCCGTTCTCGGTCATCCCGTAGGCCTCCGAGATCGGGATACCGAGGCGACCGAACCACTCCTTGGTGTCCTGAGCAATGGGGGCGGCACCGGAGACGTTGCGGCGGGATTGGTCCAGCCCCAATCCCTGCTGAATCTTTTTCTTGATGATGCCCGAAATGATCG
>CAZKPE010000260.1:0-5630 GCA_964554545.1 uncultured Lewinella sp. | reverse complement strand
CGGTCTTCCACGCCCAGCAAGCGGGCCGGACCGGTAGTCAGGGCGGCAAAAACAGCGTCGGCATCGGCTCCCGCCTCGATCGCTTTGCGCATGGCCTCGTGCAGGTCGGCGGGCTTCTTCAATCCATCGGCCGTCAGGATGAAGGGAATGCCGGCTTCGGCCACGGCGGCTACGTTACCGGGTGCCCGCTCCCAGTGTCGCAATTGGGCCAGCGTGACCAGGTCGGCCGAGAAGGGGTCACTGACATCGTAAGCATCCGGGAACTTGAGGGGCAGGATGAAGGTGGCTCCGGTTTCCTTCAGCGCGTCCAGTCGCTGGTACTCATCGCCGCTGCCCCGGATGACGTACTGCTTGCTAAAGCTGTCGCCGAGCTCGTCGACCCGCAGAGCCTCCTGCCAGTTGTCAACGGCAAAGATTTGGGGGATATCCTGAAGCTCATTCCAGGCTTCCAGGCTCAGGTTGGCCTCCTCCCCCCGCTGGCGGGTGTACCAGTCGGCGTCGTGGTAGGTCTGCCGCAACAGGGCCAGTACCCCCATCTGGGAGTTGGGGTTATTCTGCCGGGAGGAGCCTTTGCTGAGCGAAAGGTGGTGGGCGGCGGAGCGCAGGAGCAAGACTTCATTCTCCCGTCCCTCACCCACCGTCACCACGGCCGCCGATCCCCTACTGATGCCGTCCGGGCGGTGGGTCGAAACGGCTCCGAAGCCGGCTTCCCGCAGGGCCTTGGCCTGCTTTTCGTCGATGGTGAACAGTTCCGCGGCGTCGGTTTCGGACCTCAGGGCCTGGTTCCAGCTGAAGGCCCCTTCCGTTTTGCTTTCGAATTGGGGCGGGGCGTTCCAGCTGCCCCGGCTGTTTTTTACCTCCGGCATCCCGTAGGTCCCGTAGGCCTCGATGAAGCTGGGGAAAATATGCTTGCCGTCCAGTTTAATTTCCACGGCTCCGCTTGTCCCGATAGCTATCGGGACGTCCGCGCCCGCCTGCACGCTTACGACCTTGCCATCCCGGATGGTCAGGGTGGCATCCGCTATCATTTGCCCGGGACTTACGTGCACCGTCGCGCCGGTGAGGACGTAGTGGCCGTCCCGCTGGTCGTAGACGCCATTGTAGGGGAAGGTCTGCTGGGCCGCGAGCGAAAGACTGGTGAGGAGGACAGCGGAAAGAGCGAAACAACGATAGCGTAGGATCATGCGGGAAGAGTATGGCGAAAAAGTACGTCGGAAAAAAATATCGGCCCCATGGGGTGACGAGTAGTGCCCCCGACAGGATAATTTTGGGCCCCCTAAACCCTTAGCCTAACTCGATGCAACAAGTTTACTTTTTCGTTCTTGCTTTACTGGGCTGTACCGGTGCGGTCGCCCAAACCCTGGTGGCGAATATCGAACAGGCCAACGCGGGCAGCGACCCCGTCAGCCTACAGACCGACGGCGAACACCTGATCTTCTTCGCCGAAACGGCGGCGGAAGGCGACGAGCTCTATATCGTCGATGAAGTCGGCGAACTGGCGCGTTTCGGCGTTGCCATCCCCGGGCGGCAAACTTTCCTGAACCCCAACGCCCAACTGATCGACGGATCGGTCTACTTCGCCCTTTTCGAAGGCCTCAGCGAGGAGATCCGGTACTACCGCGCTAACCTGGAAACGGAGGAACTGACCGTCATCGCCACCCTATCCGGGGGACCTAACATCACCGATCCGCTCTTTACCCGGGTTGATACGAATCGGATCGTCTTTGTATCGCGCGACGACAATTACACCTTCAAATGGTACCAGTACGATACTGAAGGGGGGGCGGTTACGCTACTTACCGAGCTGCCGGATAATCGCTTTCCGTTCAGGGTGCGCCACCTGGAAGACGGGCGTTTCTACCTTATCTATCCTTACGACAGCGACGGTCGCACCCCGCTCGTCGTCAGTGACGGTACCGCGGAAAGTACGCGTGAACTGTACCCCGATCCCGGTTTTGCCTACCTCGAACCGCTTGCCGGCCTGTCCGCCGATAGCCTGTTATTCATCGGTTCCACGCTGGACAATCGGTTCAGCGAATACTATGTCACCGATTTTACCCTCCAGGAGTTCACACCACTACGCGAAGTACGCACGAATCTTCCGGACGGCACGCTAAGCGGGCTGCTCCGGCGGGGGGATAGCCTGTACTTTACCGTCCGCAATGAAGAGGGCACCCGTTTGTGGCGGACCGATGCACGACTAAAGGACCCTACCGAGGTGGCGCTGCTGGCCACGGGAGAGGATCGCGCTTCGATTCAGGAGGCCACCTTCGTGAATGATCTGATCTTTTACCGAATTTTCCGTTCCAACGGGAGCGCAGTGCTGGCCCGAACCGACGGAACGACGGCGGGCACCTTCCCCCTTCAGGCCTTCGCCGGCCGGAATACCGTTAATGCCGGCGATCTCGGCCGCCCCGTCGTCATGCCCTCCAGCGGCTTACTCTACTTTCTGGGACTAGATGACGTAACCGAGCGGATCGAACTGTACCGCACGGACGGATCGATCGCGGGAACGCAGCGGGTGAGCCAGCTCGGGGAAGCTTTAAACGAGCCCTGGGATCGCTACTTGGTGGGTTACGGTAATGGGGTATATTTCATCGGCCAGGACGTTGACAAGGGCAGGGAAGTGTACCGGAGTGACGGAACGCGGGCGGGGACGCAGGTGCTGGCGGACCTGGAAACCAGCGAAGAAAGCTCTCACCCCATACCGCTTGCCGTATACATGGACCGACTGTTATTCACGGCAAGTTCCGCTTGCACCGGCCGGGAAATGTACCAAACGGAAGGAACCGCGGCCACCACCCGTCTGATCACCGACCTGAATCCCGGGGCCGACGGTGCCGGGATATACGCCCTCACGGAGATCAACGGCGAGTTATACTTCAGTGCCGACCTTGAAAATTCGAATCGACGCCCGATACACCGGCTGAACGAGGAGGGAGGGGAACTGACCATTACGCCGGTGGATACCTCGGCCCGGACTGAAAACATCCTTGCCCGTGGTACGATCTCTCCTCTGGGCAAGCTCGGGCAGGATGTACTTCTCCTTCAGGGTTTCGTACCCGACATCGGCCAAGCCGTCTATACCTACCGCCCCGAAACCGGTGCCCTGAAGCAACTGCGGATCGATGAGGATGTGGCGGGCTTTAATAGCAGCGGCACGCGATTCGTACCGATTTCGGACAGTGTGGCCCTCTTCCTCATCACCACCGCGGAGAATGGTGAGGAACTATGGCGTACCGACGGAACGGACGCCGGCACCTACCGGCTGACGGAGACTTTCTCCGCGCCCAACTGGGGAAGCGTGATCCAGTCCCTTACCGCGATCGAAGGCACGGCCTACTTCACCGTCGACCCGGGCTTCTCGTGGAGCGATCAAACCGTATGGCGAACGGATGGCACGCTGGAGGGTACGTACGCCCTGAGCTACCAGGATGCTTATACCCGGGCGTTCAGCTATTTCCCATACGGCGGGCAGGTCCATTTCGTGGGGGGAGGCTACAGAAACTACACCATCTACACCCTCGGCGAACAGCTCTTCGATATCCGAGAGGCATCTTTCGTACAAAGCCTACCGGGCTTTGAGGCCATTCAGTCCGTAACCGTGATGGGGGAACGACTGCTGTTCGTGGGCGCGACGGCCGCCGAAGGCTACGAACTTTGGGGTACGGATAAGATTGACGAGGCGGTGCGTCTGCTTACCGATATTCGCCCCGGGCCGGAGGGAACTTACCCGCAAGCGGTATACGCTTTCGACGACTCCACTTTCTACTTCAGTGCGGAGACGAACGCTACGGGGCGCGAGCTGTGGGTGAGCGATGCTACGATAGCGGGCACTTACCTGGTAACGGATATTAACCCCGGAGCGGCATCCAGCGCCCCTGATTACTTCCTGCGGTACGGCGACTTTATTTTCTTTTCGGCCGAGGCCGGCCCCGAGGGAAAGGAGCTGTGGAAGTATTCCCCGTACGATCTGGACAACGACGGTTACACCGGAACCGACGATGCAGACGAGACCGACCCGACGATCAACGCCGGCACGGCGGGCAACCCCAACGACATTGCCGCTGCCTGTGTGGCCCCCGATAGCACCACCGCCATTCATCCGGATGCAGCGACAAGGGTAGCCATGGAGGTGTTTCCGAACCCGGCCGCGGCCTGGGTGACGGTACGAAGCAGTCGGTCTACCCCCTTTAGGATTCTCGTTTTTTCCGCCGACGGTCGTTTACTTCAGGCTACGGCCGCCGCTACCGACGTACGCGATATTTGGGTAGGGGACCTGACGAGTGGGACGTACTTTCTACAGCTCACCGATGACGGAGGTAGCGTGCTTGGCACTCGGAAGTTAGTAGTCGATCGATAGGCTCAACCAAATCAATACGGCAGCGTTTACCGAGACCTGGGTTTGTGTAGCCGCTATACGCATAGTTTCTACTACGGTTACCTTATCTTTGCGTCGCAATCGGGAAGCGTTCCGAGCGCGATCCCCCGGCGCGGCGCACGGCAGAGGGGGACCAGCTGGCTCTTTAGGGTAGTTCTAAATGGCCCCGCGGAAGCACCCCGCGGTAAAATATAGACGTGCTTAAGAGATCGAATGAGTAAACGACTGATAAAAGTAGCGAAGGAATTGAACGTGGCGACCTCGACCATCGTCGAGTTCCTTACGTCCAAGGGCTTCGAGATCGAGAACAAGCCCATCGCACGGGTCGACGGAGAGATGGAATCCGCCGTGCGCCGGGAGTTCGCCAAGGCCATCTCCGATAAGGAAAAGGCCAGTAAGATGGAATTCGGAACCCGGCCTACTTCCGCGCCACCCCCGCCGCCGCCCCCTCCGGTTGTGCGCTCGGCCCCGCCGCCACCCCCACCAACGCCCCGCCCCACCGCGGTACCGGCCCCACCCCCCGTGCAGCAGCCCCAGCCGGCTCCGCCGGCCGCCGAAAAGCCCGCACCTGCGCCCGCGCCCACCCCTGCGAAAACGGAGGAAAGTAGCCCGAAGCCCGAAGCCGCCCCCGCTGAAACCAAGCGGGAAGTTCCCGGCCTGAAGGTGATGGGTAAGATCGACCTGGATGCCAACAAGCGCCGGCCCGCTAAGAAGGAGGAGAAAAAGCCCGTAGCCAAACCCGCCGCCACCCCGAAAGCGACGGCCGCCCCCCCCGAGCCCGCGGCTAAGCCCTCCGAAGCCGGGTCCGCCACACCACCGGCCGAACAGCCAGCCGCTAAACCGGAGCCAGCCAGCCCCGCCGAAAATCCCGACGTCCACAAAACGGCGGAGCCCAAACTGCGCGGCCTGAAAGTGCTTGGCAAGATCGAGATCAAAAAGGTCGACAAGCGCAGTGGCACCAGCAGCAGCGCCGATGATAAGCGGAAAAAACGCAAGCGCAAGAAAATCACCACCGGACCGCCCCAGACGGGAGGCCGTGGTGGAGGACGCAACGATCGCGGTCGAGGTCGCAATGACGAACCCAAGGAAGTATCCGCCAAGGATATCGAGGACAAGATCAAGGCCACCATGGCTCGCCTGCAGGGCGGCGGTGGCAAAAAGAAGCGTCAGCGTCAGCGCCGGGATAACCGCGATCGCATCCGCGAGAAGCAGGAGGCCATGCGCGACGAGCAGACCAACGAAAAGCTGC
>CAZKPE010000259.1:0-5637 GCA_964554545.1 uncultured Lewinella sp. | reverse complement strand
GCGGCATCCATGACGGCGTCACGAACGGCTTTGCGTACTTCCTCCACGCTGATGCTCTCAGGATCCTCGAAGTACTTTTCGAGCAGCGACTCGTCGTATTCGGCCACCGCTTCCAGCAGCTTCTCGCGCCACTCGGTCACGGTTTCTTCCAGGTCTTCGGGCATATCGATGACCTCAAAGGTCATACCCATGTCGTCCTCGTTCCAGACGATGGCCTGCATCGTCACCAGGTCGACGACGCCCTTGAAGCGCTCCTCGGCCCCGATGGGTACCTGCAGGGGAATGGCCTTGGAACCGAGCTTCTCCTGCACGTCCTTCACGACGGAGAAGAAGTCGGCACCCGAACGGTCCATTTTATTGACGAAGCCGATGCGGGGCACCTTATAGTTGTTGGCCAGGCGCCAGTTCGTTTCCGACTGCGGCTCCACGCCGGAAACGGCACAGAAGAGGAAAACCAGTCCGTCGAGCACGCGCAGCGAGCGGTTCACCTCTACGGTGAAGTCCACGTGGCCCGGGGTATCGATGATATTGAAGATATACTTCTGGTCCTTCCAGCTCCAGTTGGTATGGGTAGCGGCCGAGGTGATGGTGATTCCCCGCTCCTGCTCCTGCTCCATCCAGTCCATGGTAGCGGCACCGTCGTGTACCTCGCCGATCTTGTGGCTGATACCGGTGTAGTAAAGGATGCGCTCGGTGGTGGTCGTCTTACCCGCGTCAATGTGGGCGGCGATCCCGATGTTGCGGGTATATTTCAGATCCGTTGCCATGGCAGGGGGGGATATTTAGAATTTAAAATTTTGAATTGAAAATTTTCAATTCTTATCGTCCGTAGTGGGCGAAAGCGCGGTTGGACTCGGCCATCTTGTGGGTCTCCTCCTTCCGCTTTACGGCCAGGCCTTCGTTGCGGCTGGCGGCCAGCAGCTCGGCGGCGAGCTTTTCTGCGAATCCCTTGCCACTGCGCTGGCGTGCGTAGCGGATCAGCCACTTCATACCGATGCTCATCTTCCGCTTACCGCGGATCTCGGTCGGGATCTGGAAGGTCGCTCCCCCGATCCGGCGGCTGCGTACCTCCACCTGGGGCATAGCGTTATTCACGGCCCGCTTCCAGACCTCATACTCGTCGATCTCCTCGTTGGCGATCCGCTCCTTGATGATGTCCATGGCACCGTAAAAGACGGCGAAGGCGGTACTCTTCTTGCCGGAGTACATCAGGTTGTTGACGAACTGGGTGACCAGGGTATCGCCGTAGCGGGGGTCCGGGGTTACGATCCGGAGTTTCGGTTTTCTTTTACGCATAGTTGCTTAACTTCAGATGGCCGTTATCGACCGGTGGGCATCCATTCGGGGATGGCCCGTCTTACTTAATGATTACTTCTTGGGGCGCTTGGCACCGTACTTCGAGCGGGCCTGCTTACGGTCGCTGACGCCGGCCGTATCCAGGGCACCCCGTACGATGGTGTAGCGCACACCGGGCAGGTCCTTTACCCGTCCGCCGCGGATCAGCACGATACTATGCTCCTGCAGGTTGTGTCCTTCACCGGGGATGTAGGCGATCACCTCGATCCCGTTGGTCAGACGCACTTTGGCGACCTTCCGCAGGGCCGAGTTCGGCTTCTTCGGGGTGGTCGTATATACACGGGTGCAGACGCCGCGCTTCTGCGGACACGCATCCAGGGCACGGGACTTGCTGGTCTCCTTGATCTGCTTGCGGCCCTTCCGCACGAGTTGGTTAATTGTAGGCATACGTTTATTTGCTTTACGAACGCTTTTTAAAATCACCAGAGGCCTACCTCCTGAAAAAGCGAGCACAAAGGTACTCTTTTCTTTTTACTTATCCTAACGGCGGGTTCGCGGGGCGGAAGTTTTTTGCGGCGGGGCGCGGGTGCAAAGGGAACTGGAAGCCGTCGGACCTGCTTGCACCTGCGCCCCGCCGCCCTAAAACGTATCCCCGAAGAGGCTGTCCACGAAAGCCCGCTTATTGAAGATCTGCAGGTGTTCGATGCCCTCTCCCACCCCGATGTAGCGGATGGGCACTCGGAACTGATCGGTAATGCCGATGGCCACACCCCCTTTGGCGGTACCGTCCAGCTTGGTGAGGGCCAGGGAGGTAACGTCGGTAGCTTCGGTGAAGGCTTTGGCCTGCTCGATGGCGTTCTGCCCCGTGGTGGCGTCCAGTACGAGGAGGACCTGGTGGGGCGCGCCGGGCAGCGCTTTGGTGACGGAGCGCTTGATCTTGGAGAGCTCCTTCATGAGGTTGAACTTGGTATGGAGGCGACCGGCGGTGTCGATGATGGCTACGTCGCAGTCGTTCTTGCGGGCGTAGTCGACCGTCTCGTAGGCCACGGCGGCGGGGTCGGTGTTCATGCCCTTGCTGTAGAAGTCGCAGCCTACCCGCTCGGCCCAGATGCCCAATTGATCGACGGCGGCGGCGCGGAAGGTGTCGGCGGCTCCCAAAACCACCTTGTGGTCCCGCTGCTTGTACTGGTGGGCGATCTTACCGATGGTGGTGGTCTTTCCCACCCCGTTCACGCCGACGACCAGGATGACGGCGGGTTCTCCGCTTTCGTGGGGGGGCAGTACGTAATCGTCAAAATCCTGCTCGTTCTGCTCGGCCAGCAGGTTGACGATCTCGTCGCGCAGGATGTGGTTGAGCTCGTTGGCGTTGAGGTAACGGTCTTCGGCCACCCGGGCCTCGATACGGTCGATGATCTTGATGGTGGTGTCGAGCCCGACGTCGCTGCTGATGAGGACGTTCTCCAGTTCATCGAGCACCTCTTCGTCGACCCGGTCCTTACCCGCGACCGCCCGGCCTAGCTTATTGAAAAAGCCCTGTTTGGTCTTTTCCAGGCCCTTATCGAGGTCCTCTTTCTTCTCGGGGGTAAAAAACTTCTTGAAGAAACTCATTCGCGCTCAGCTTTGGCCGGCGAAGGTACGGGTTTACCGACGTCCAAGGAGCTGGGGCAGGCGCAGACGGGGGATACCGCCGACTTCGGGTTCCGGGAGGTGCTGAATGACGAACTCCGGCAACTGCCGCAGGTTATCCAGCATCCCGTGATGGGGGCGCACCGCCAGGTCGGAGTAGGAAGAATGTCCGTTGCAGATAGCCAGATTGAAGTGCACCCGGGCGGCACTGGCGTGATCCAGCAGCTCGGGGAGGTCGAAAGCGGTGAAACTGAGGCGGGGCCGGATGTGCAGACCGGCATTCTCCTGGGCCAGTCGGACCGGATTATCCCGGTTGCGCCAGGACGTGATCACCTCCTGTACGGTGCCTTCTTCATCTACCGTCCACTGTAGCCGCCGCAGCAACAGCAGGGTACGGTCCCGGTCGTAATCGCTCAGCAGGCAAATGCGGACACCCCGTTTGCGCAACCAGCGAAAGGAAGCCTCCACCCCGGGCATTTTTTCCAGGGAGGCGGTCGACAGGAAATGATCCATTCCCTCCTGGACGGACACACACATGTCGTTCAGTCGGAAAACGGCCAGGCGAAGAAAGCCATCCTCGATATGGGGGGAAGTACGGGTCACTGGTCGGGTGAAAATCTAAATTATTGGTTCAGCAACACTAAGCCGATAAGGATCAATGACTTAGGAACCCTAAAGGTAGAGCGGCTGTTGCCGTCCGATAGCAATACTATCGACAATTAATGTAGACTTAATATGTACGCCACATTTCCGGCCGGCAGTTCACAAACCCGTAATATCGCCCTCGCGTTATCCGAGTACGATGAAGAAGGAAGGGTTGGCCACGGCGGGTATTCTACACCACACGATCTACCGGCGGGAGGAACCCTGCGACTGGATGGTCTTCATCCACGGAGCCGGGGGCAGCTCCATCACCTGGAAGCACCAGGTCAGGGCCTTCAAACCCTTCTTCAACCTGCTGCTGATCGATATGCGGGACCACGGCTACAGCAAGGACCTGGAACCGGAATACAGTAGCTACGACTTCGATATCGTTACCGACGACGTGCTGCGGACGATTGACTACGTTGGCGTAAAGCGGGCGCACTTTCTTTCGCTTTCGCTGGGTAGCATCGTGTTACAGCGGCTGTACGATCGCCGGCCGGACCTGATCGAATCCATGATCATGGCCGGTGGGGTATTCAAGGCAGACTGGAAGATCCGGCTCTTCGCCCACAGCGGGAAGTTCCTGAGCTACTTCGTACCCTTCCGCTGGATCTACGACACCTTCATCATGATCGTGCTGCCCCGCGAAAACCACGCCCCGAGCCGCCGGCTGTACCGCCTGCAGAGTAAAAAGCTGACGCCGACGGAGTTCCTGAAGTGGCTGGGACTGTACCGCGACTTTTTCGCCATCGTCAAGCGTTTCTACCGGCGCAAGCTGCGGACCTCCAGTCTAATTGTAATGGGGGGACAGGACCACGTTTTCCTCGAAGCCGCCCAGCGGTTCGCCAGCAAGCAGGCCCACCACGCGGAGTTGGTCGTACTGGAAGGCTGCGGCCACCTCTGCAATCTGGAGGAGGTGCAACGTTTCAACGATGCGGTACTGAAGTGGCTCGGGAAGCCCGTGGCTACGCCCGCCGCCTAGCGGAGATTGCGTGCTCCCTGCACCAGCAGGTTCACCTCGTTGTTCAACACTTCCACGAAGCCGCGGTCGATACTGAAGGTCAGGCTGTTGTTGGGCGCGCTATCCTTCGCCATTCCGCTCGTCTCCTCGTTGTAGAAGCTGTACTCGCCGGAGCTGGTCACCATCGTCACCCGTCCGGCCGTCAGACTCGATACCAGGGGGGCGTGATTATCCAGCAGCTGGAAGCTTCCGTCGGTTCCGGGTAGAGCTACTTTGGCAACGTTGCCGGTGAAGATGGTGCGGTCGGGGGTGAGGACGGAGATTTTCATGGGGAGTCGGAAGTATGAAAGTCGGAAGTTGGAAGTCGCTACGCCGCGGCAAGCTGCTTCTCCCCCTTAGCGATAGCATCTTCAATGGTGCCGACCAGGTTGAAGGCATCTTCGGGATACTTATCGACCTCCCCATTGATGATCATATTGAAGCCCTTAATGGTGTCCTTGATATCGACGAAGACACCCTTGAGGCCGGTGAACTGTTCGGCGACGTGGAAGGGCTGGCTCAGGAAGCGCTGAACGCGGCGGGCACGACTGACGACGAGTTTGTCTTCTTCGCTGAGTTCGTCCAGTCCGAGGATGGCGATGATGTCCAAGAGCTCGTTGTAGCGGGCCAGGATGTTGATCACCCGCTGAGCGGTGTTGTAGTGCTCATCGCCGATAATGGCGGGGTCGAGGATCCGACTCGTGCTGTCCAGGGGGTCAACGGCGGGGTAAATGCCCTGGCTGGCGATCTTCCGGTTGAGTACCGTGGTGGCGTCGAGGTGAGCGAAGGTGGTGGCGGGGGCGGGGTCGGTAAGGTCATCCGCGGGTACGTAGACGGCCTGTACGGAAGTGATCGATCCGCGCTTGGTGGAGGTGATCCGCTCCTGCATCAGTCCCATCTCGGTAGCCAGCGTGGGCTGGTAGCCTACGGCGGAGGGCATCCGGCCCAGTAGGGCGGACACTTCCGAGCCGGCCTGGGTGAAGCGGAAGATATTGTCGACGAAGAAGAGGATGTCACGGCCGCCGGTGGGGTCGCTGAGATCGCCGTCGCGGTAGTACTCGGCGATGGTC
>CAZKPE010000258.1:0-5681 GCA_964554545.1 uncultured Lewinella sp. | reverse complement strand
TTCAGGAAGAGCTCGACCCGAAAGACTGGTTCCGCATCAACCGCTCGCAGATCGTACACGTGGCCGCGGTGCAGAAGGTAAGCAGCTACTTCAACCACCGGATGGTCCTCGATCTGAAACCGGCCGGAGAGGGCGATAACATAGTTGCCCGTACCCGCGTGAAGGATTGCCGCAAATGGCTCGCCCGATAGCACCGCGCAAACTACCTTCGCCCGTCCATCCGCGTAGCGGCCTCCATCCCCCACGCAAAGCGCGTCCACCCTACCCCCCATGCCCCTCCCCTCCCCCGCCTTCATCATCGAGGAAGACAAACTGCGGCTCAACCTGGAACGGATCGCCGACGTGGCCGTTGCGGCTGATGTAGAGATCATCCTGGCCCTCAAGGCCTTCGCCTACTGGCCGGCCTTTCCGATCATCGCCGAATACCTGCCGAGCGCTACCGCCAGCAGTCTCAACGAGGCCAAACTGATCGCTCGGCACTTCGGTCGTTCACCGCATCTCTACGCACCTGCGTACCCGCCCAAGCAGTTCGCCGAGATGGCCGCGCTGGCGAAGTACCTGACCTTCAACTCCCTGAGTGAACTGGAACGCTACCGTGAGCAATGGGAAGGTAGCGACCTGAGCGTAGGGCTGCGCGTAAACCCGGAGTACAGCCCGGTAGAAACCGATCTTTACAACCCCGCCAATCCACACGGCAGATTGGGTGAGACTTTACCCAACCTGCCCGCCCGCCCGCCGAAGGGGCTGAAAGGGCTGCACATCCACACCCTCTGCGAAAGCGACGCCGCCGCCACCGCCACCCTCATCGAGCGCACGAAAGCCCAGTTCGGCCACTACCTCGACCAACTGGAGTGGCTCAACCTGGGCGGCGGCCACCTGATGACGCGGGCGGGCTACGATACCGAGCTATTGATCGACAGCCTGCGTAAACTGAAAGAACGGTACCCCCACCTCAAGATCACCCTGGAACCCGGCAGCGCCCACGTCTGGCAGACCGGCTACCTGCAGTGCAGCGTCCTCGACATCGTCAACAACTACGGTACCCAGACCCTGATGCTCGACGTGAGCTTCACCTGCCACATGCCCGATACGCTGGAGATGCCCTACCGCCCGGTGGTGGGTGGTGCGAGCGCCGAGGAAGCGGAAGGCTACCCTTACGCCTATCGCTTGGGGGGGATGAGCTGCCTGGCCGGCGACTACCTCGACACCTACTACTTCCGGCAGCCGGCCCGGGTCGGGGATACGCTGATTTTCGAGGATATGGCGCACTATACGACCGTGAAGTCGACCATGTTTAACGGGGTACCCCACCCGGATATCCTGCTAGTGGATGCGGATGAGGAAGTGGTACACCAGCGGACTTACGATTATGATGACTATGAGCGGCGAATGGGCTAGGCCTTCGCCGAATTAATAAAATACACCCCCGCCAACAGCACCCCACCCGCCAGCACCGACTGCCCGGTCACCACCTCGTCATTCAGGGCGGCCCCCAAAAAAACTGCCACCACCGGATTGACGTAGGTATTGGTAGCCACCTTATCGGCACTTACCTGCCCGAGTAAATAATTGAAGGCCGAAAAGGCCAGAATGGAACCCGCCAGTACGAGGAATAGCCAGGCATAAACAGTGCGCTCGGTCAATTGATCGAAGGACCAGCCCGCCCACTCATCCAGCGAAATACTGAATAGGGACAGTACCACCCCCGCCGCGATCATCTGCATGGCCGTGGCCCGTACGCGGTTCGGCCCCAGGTCCAGACGCTGTCGCAGGAGCATGCCCGCCCCCCAGCAGAGCATGCCGCTGGCGATGGCGATGAGTCCGCGCCAGGCATCCCCGCCCCCGATCGCTACCGGCTGCGTAATGAGCAGGGCCATTCCCGAAATACTGATCGCCGCCCCGAAAAAGGCCCGCAGGGGAGGGCGCTGCGCCAGGGCGAACCACATCATCAGCATGACGACCAGCGGTTCAAAAGCGATGATAAGGGAGGTCGTGCTCGTGGGGATGTACTGCTGCGCCCAGACGACGGCTCCAGTGCCCACGCTGAGCAAGAGTACGCCAATGATGGCGGAATTCAGGGCGTGGCGGGGTTGGGGCAGGCTGCGATCGCCGCGCACCAGCGTATATCCATACATCAGAATCCCGGCGGTCAGGAAGCGGCTACCCCCCATTCCGAAAACGGGCAGGGATTCGATGGCCCAGTAATTGGCCAGGTAGGTGGCTCCCCACACGAAGTAGGTCACGCCAAAAGCCAGAATGATGAGGAGGCGGTCTCGTCCCATGGGGAATGGTGTACTTTTGCGACAAACCGGATGTGGAATATGACCGACTTCGCAAGAATACTATCAGGAGGAGCATTAGTTTGGCTGATGCTGGGATTTTTCGGCTGCGAATCCCCCGCCGAAACGGCCGGTCCGGTCCCCGCAACCGCCCCGGCCTCCGCAGGTAGCGGACTGAGCATCGTATTCGTAAAGGTAGATAGCCTACAGAGCGGGTACACCGAGGTAGCCGAAGAACTGGGCCGCTTGGAGGCCAACTTCATGAAAGCCCAGGAGAACCACGCCGGCCGGGTACAAGCCCTGGAACGGGAAGTGCGCGGACTGCAGAATCAAATGCAGCAAGGCTTGTTAGCTCCCAACAAAGTGCAGGCCGAGCAGCAGCGGATCGCACGCAAGGAACAGGAGATCATGCAGCAGCGCGATCTGGCCATCAACAGCATTCAGACCGAGCAGATGCAAATTCAGCAGCGTTTCAGCGAGCGGGTCAAGGTCGTACTGGAAGACTTACAGGCGGAGAATGGCTACGACTTCATCCTCAACCAGGGGCAGAACTCCGCCGTGCTGATCACCAATGATGCCTACGACATTACCGATCTGGTGCTCGAACGGCTGAACGCCGCCGGGCCGCCGGCCGATAGCCTGCAGTAACCCCCGCGATGCCGCTGACTCTGCTCTTCAAGATCGGCTTTTTGTCCATCGACATCTGGGACGTACTCGACGTGCTCATCGTCGGCTACCTGATCTTCTGGCTGTACCGATTGCTGAAGGGGAGTATTGCCCTCAATATTTTCGTGGGAATCGTGGCGTTATTCTTTAGCTACCAGGCCTTTACGGCTCTTGGCATGGACCTATTGAGTAACATTCTCAATCAGTTCATTCAGGTCGGCTTTATCAGTTTGATTATCATCTTTCAGCCGGAAGTGCGGCGCTTCCTGCTGCTACTGGGCAGTGGGACCATCAAACAGCGGGACAGCTTCTGGAATCGGTTGCTGGGGCGGGAGGAGTTCGATCGGGAGAAGGCACCCCAGACCGCGGTAGTACGCCGCGCCTTCCTGCGTATGGCCAGACAGCGTACCGGCGCGCTCATCGTCTGTACGCAGGAAGCCGATCCCAGTACGGTGATTACCGGGGGGACCGAGTTGAATGCGGATATCAGCTATGGGCTACTGGTGAGCATCTTCCACCGGGAGAGCCCACTGCACGATGGCGCGGTGCTGATTTCCAATCGCCGTATTATCAAAGCTAGCGCTATCCTGCCGGTATCCGAGAATAGTGATCTTCCGCCGGGCGTAGGGTTGCGGCACCGGGCGGCGGTAGGGGTAACGGAAAAAATAGACGTGGCCTGTTTCATCATTTCGGAAGAAACAGGAAAGATCAGTTTTGCCTACGGCGGGGCGCTGGAACGCGGTATCAGCGAGGAACGGCTGACCGAACTGCTCGACATGTACCTCTAAACGACCGACTGCTTATCCTTACCGATGAGCAGATATGCGATGGCCCCCAGGTAGGGGATAAAGAGGATCACCGCCCCCCAAATGAGCTTTTTTTCAATGGGGTACGGCTTTTTAATCAAGTCGATGACGGCGATCACCAGCAGGATGAAGAGGATGATGCTGCCGATGGCCCAGATGCCGATGCCGCCGGCAATCACCTCTCCACCGGAGACGTCGTCGCCGCAGGCGGTGAGCAGGAGGGAGAGGGCGGGGAGGGTGGCTAGACGAGCGCGGTTCATTGTATTCGTATTTGAATTAGAACCTTAGTGGTGTAGCGGAATGTTCGGTTACTGACGTTTTGTCAGACCTCCGAGGTCTGCTAAAATGTCAGTCTCGCCCACCAGCAATTGCTAATATCACAACCTAATATTCACTGCCATACTGACAGACCTCGGAGGTCTGACATTTTGCCATACCTTTCCACCAAACCCTAATTCTACTAATGAAGACCCCCCAAGACTACCTCCACCACCACCGCGACCGCTTCCTCGACGAGCTCCAAACCCTCATCCGCATCCCCAGCATCAGCACGGCCAGCGAGCATGACGGCGATACCCACCAGTGCGCGGTACAGGTGCAAGAATATCTGGTCCGGGCCGGTCTCGACCGCGCCGAGCTCTTCCCCACCGACGGCCACCCCATCGTCTACGCCGAAAAGACGATCGACCCCGCGCTTCCCACGGTGCTTATCTACGGTCACTACGACGTCCAGCCCGCCGACCCCCTGGATGAGTGGGACACACCCCCCTTCGAACCCACTATCAAAAAGACCGACCGCCACCCCGACGGGGCCATCTTCGCCCGCGGCGCGACCGACGATAAGGGGCAGATGTTCATCCATGTGAAGGCCGTGGAGGCGATGATTCAGACCGATAACCTGCCCTGTAACGTCAAATTCATGATTGAAGGGGAAGAGGAAATCGGTAGCCCCAACCTCATTCCCTTCATTCAGCAGTACAAGGCCATGCTGTCCTGCGATGTCATCCTGGTCAGCGATACCAGCTTGCTGGCCAGGGACGCCCCCAGCATCACGGTCGGCCTGCGCGGACTCACCTACCTCGACGTGAAGGTCCGCTCGGCCCGCGCTGATATGCACTCGGGGCTCTTCGGCGGGGCGGTGGCCAACCCCATCAACGTCCTTTGCGAGATGATCGCCGGCCTGAAGGATGAGAATAAGCACATCACCATCCCCGGCTTTTACGACAAGGTGGAATTCCCCAGTGAGCGCGACCGCCAGCTGATGCGCGATGCCCCCTTCGACGAGCAGGAGTATATGGACTCCCCCGGCGTCTACGGCCTGGAGGGGGAAACCGGCTACACCACCTACGAACGCACCGGCATCCTGCCTACCCTCGACGTCAATGGCATCTGGGGTGGCTTCACCGGCGAAGGCTCCAAGACGGTCATCCCCGCCGTAGCCAACGCCAAGATCAGCATGCGGCTGGTCAGCAACCAGAATTATGAGGAGATCACCGAGCTCTTCACCCGCCACTTCAAGAGCATCGCCCCCGACTCGGTAAAGGTAGAGGTACATCCCCACCACGGCGGCAATCCCTACGTCACCCCTACCAACACGCCGGAGTACAAGGCGGCCGAAAAAGCCATCGAGCAGGCCTTCGGCAAAACCCCGGTCCCCATGTACGAAGGCGGTTCCATCCCCATCGTCCGCCAGTTCAAGGACGTCCTCGGCGTCGAAACCATCCTGATGGGCTTCGGCTTCGATACCGACGGCCTCCACAGCCCCAACGAGCACTTCGGCCTCTGGAATTTCTACAAGGGGATCGAGACGGTACCCGCTTTCTTTTCAGCCTACACCGCGGAAAAGAGCAAGCAGTAAACTATAGTCACCCTCCTACTCCATACTTCCGACTCCATACTTCCGACTCCATACTTCCGACTCCATACTTCC
>CAZKPE010000257.1:0-5683 GCA_964554545.1 uncultured Lewinella sp. | reverse complement strand
AGTAAGGATGTGAGCAGGTTACGAAGTGTTTTATCGACCCTGCTCGGGTGAAGAATGGTGATTGGATAGTGAACGGTATAGGATGCGCTCCCGAAAGGGTGGTGGCATCGTACGGAATTAGAATTTCTTGGTGATACCTACGCGAGCGGTGGTACCGTCAGCCTGGCTGACGCCTCCCTCTACGTATCCGCCCCATCCTTTGAACTCGACGCGCTCTTCGAGCTCGGCGATTTGAAAGCTGCGGATGATCTGCTGGTTTGTATGCATTAGATTAGTAAGGATGTGGGCGGGGGCTGAGGGTATGTGCAGCTCCGCCCGGGTGAATGAGGTGATGGAATGGCGGCTGCCTACCGCTTAGAAGTGCTTAGAGGTCGTGGCTTTGCCGTAGGTGCCGTCTTTTTCGCTGTAGCCGCCTTCGGCCTCGCCCTTCCAGCCCTTGAACTCGACGCGCTCTTCGAGCTCGGTGACCTGAAACTGACGGATAATGTGGTTATGTGAATTCATGTAGTAGTAAGGATGTGAGCAGGTTACGAAGTGTTTTATCGGTCCCGCTCGGGTGAAAAATGATTGGTAATAGTGTTAGTTGTCGTAGTCAGTCGACCACCGGGGGCTTCCGGCGCGTTCGCCGGTGGCCAGTATGATCGCCCGAATACTTAGGAGCCATCGCCCGGATCGGTAGGCCCCCCTACCCAAGGAAGGAACTCGTACCGCGCCTCCAACTCCGTAGTGGAGAAGAAGGAAAGGATGCAGGCAGCCTCGCTGGGGTAAGGTGTGGCATTCCCTGAATCGGACGTAGTGTTTACCGTTTGTATCACTGGTTTATATTTATATAGTAATGCGAGAACTTGTCTTCTGTGAGCTTGTCACCGTAGCCGGTAGGAGGTACGCCCCGGCGGCGCTAAGTCCCGTAATCGCTAGTTTGATCAGTACGTAGTACACCACCGTGTAGATGAACCAGGCGTAGGTAGGGCGTACCGTTGCAAAGTCGAGGGCGAACCAGTGCCGGAGCAGATCGACTACCCGACCGGGGAAGGTGATCAATTGGGGGTAAGTATGGTACACCAGCAGACCGACCGAGGCGACGATGAACGTCAGGTTCAGCAGGGCATAGACGGCCAGCCACCAGTGGTCCTGTTTTTCGTAGGTGACCGGCTTGAATAGTTCGGTAAGCCTGCTGACGCTACGCTGTACCAAATTGGGTGTATTGGTCAGGTCGACCAGGATCCAGTACCCGTCGTTGCGGAAGAAAGGATTCAACTCGAACAGTAGGTTCGCAGCCAGGACGGTAGCGGCCCCCAGTAGGGAGAAGTTGCCCGTCAGGAAGTAGGCAATCACCAGCACGAAGCAGTAGACCGTCTCCAGGTAAATACCCCCCAGGTTGACAATGGCTCGTTGCTCTCTACCTACCGTCCAGATACCGGATACATCGGCATAACAGACCGGGAACATCACGTAGAGTCCGATGCCGATCTCTCCGTGGGCAGCACCCGCCGATCTGCAGGCGGCAATGTGCCCCAGTTCGTGAACCAGGTAGCCTAGTGAGATGAACCCGAGCGTCAACCAGCCATTCTTGATGGGCTCGTTCCAAAAAGGGTAGAGGTACTGGGAGTACAGCAACGCACCGGTAAGGATCAGCAACAGCGGGAATACATACCAGAATGTCCGTGTACTGAAGAGAAAGCGTAGACCGTCGGCCAACCAGCCGGCTACCCTGCCCGGTACGATGGGTACCTTCAGGGTCAGGTACTTCTTCTGGGGGGAAGCCTGGTCGGCTTCCGTTTCCCCAAGTAGAATGTCGTAACCCGCGAATTGACCCTTTACGAAGTCGCGAAAGAACGTCTCTTCCAGATCGGTAGCGTACTCAGCGTTGAAGCGATCGGTAGCCTCTCGCCAGCTTTCGGCCGAAGTAAGTAATTCGTACAGATCGTGGGAGGGACAATTGATCAGGAGGTGGCGACCGCGGGGAGTCCTAATGACCCAGCGATCTGCATCGAAGGTGTGGACGGAGCAGTCCGCGTGAATCAGGCCCATCTACAGCACCATTATGCTGGCAGAGGTAACCTCCTCCATAGATGAGCGGAATGAGTACAGGGACCTGAGCACGGTAGCCGTCGTGAAGTAACGGTTGTGGTCGTCAACCAGCACGTTAGTCCCGAATGAGCTGCACCGCCATTTGCTCACCCGATCGATATGTTCTACGTTGGGAGCGGGGATACGCAGTTTCCTGGTTGCGATCCAGCTGCCGTCCTGCTTCTGTTCTCCGAGAAGCCAATTGTAAGCCAGTCGCATGCAAGGTTCGGTAGGGCTTGTTCCGGACTCGACCAGCGAACGCAGGGCGAGGGCCGTGTAGAACGGGCAAGGGGTGCGGTGACCGTCCGTCCAGTATCCCTCATCGGTCTGGGTCGTCTGCAGGTAGGCCCGCAGGCCGGTCACGAAGTCAGTACGGGCGTCAGTGCCTGCTTCCATAGCGGCGAGCAGCGTATAGGCCGTGGGGTAGACATTACTGCTCCACCAGTAAGCGGGGATTGCACCATCGTCCTGCTGTACCGACCTTAGGTAAGCTATACTCCTAGCGTACGGACCGGAGGAAGCGTCGAGCTTGGCGAGCACGTAGGCGGCTGCGGCACTTACGCAACCTTTAGGCGTGATCCAACCGCTGACCTCACCTTCGCCCTCCAGTTCGAGGCGGGCAGCCAGACCTTGGGGATCGTTATAGGTGACCCAGCCGCCCGATGCGTGCTGAAATTCAGTCCATCCGGCTAAACTGGCGGCTGACGGGCTTTTTCCCGCGGCGTGCAGGACGGCAATAGTAAAGGTTGAAGAATCACCGTCGCGTTGCATACTTTCATTGAACGCGCCCGTACTATCGCCCTCCCGTTCTATGCGGCGGAGTACCTGTTGTAGAGCGCTGTCCTGACAACCGGTCTCGGCTAATTGCAGGGCTACGTAGGTATTTGTCCACGATCTTCCTTCTCCGGCCGTGGTCATAAAGTCTTTCCAGCCTTCTTTCCCGTCGCCGACCAATTCGGTAAGCAAGAAATTACGGGCGGCGGATTCGGCTTCCTCGGCGACGGACTCGGTGCCGACGGCCTGCTGCGATATGCGTGGGAGCGGAGAGCGTTTGCTTAGGGCAATTGTTTTTTCCAGCAGTAGATTAACCTCGAAAATTTGGTTCTGGCAGTCCCTGATCTCCCGCTGAATGAAGTATTGCATGTCCGGCAGTCCCAACTGCAGAGCGTCTTCCAGTGCTTCGCGGTAGTAGCCGATACTTTTCTCGATCATACCCACCGCTATACCGCTGGTGTAAATTGCGCTATGCATATCCCGTGGGGAAGAGAACGTCTCGTAGAGTTCCTCCCGCTCCAGGTATAGCTGTACATGGTACTGGGCCTGGGTCCACTGACCCGCATTACAGTCGCGTTCGAAGTCACCCAGGTCGTCACGGTACTGGAAGGCGATGTGCAGGGCCCGGATACAGCGCAGGAGAATAGCACTCGACTCGCGCCTGCCGGCTAGTGTATCGAGTGCGTGGACGCTACCGTTACAGAGGGCGGACTTACCGCTGGCCAACTGCAGGAAAAGCGCATCGGTGAATGCAGGTCGCTGTTCGGCGAGCTGCCTTTCCAGTTGTCCGGCCTCGCCAAATTGCTGCTTGCAGCTGGCGAAGCGGCTCCAGAAGGGCGAGCGCGGGGGGAAGGCTCGCCCCAGATCGGCCACGGCATACTCGAAGTAGGGGAGCCGTTGCAGTAGCAGGTGCTTATCTTCGTCCGAGATCACCCGCTCATCAATCACAGTATCGATACTGAGGATGAACTGGAAGTAGAGGTATCCGATGCCGGCGATTCTGGCAAAATCATCTTCCGTTAGATCGGGGTAAGCCGGGGCGATAAAGTCCACCAGCTTGACGTAGATGGTCTGGCGGGTTAGGGTAGAGGGAGGGAAGTAGGGGCGGGGGTACCCCTCCGCGGTCAGCGTAGCGAGGTAGCGATCGAAGTAGCTCATGGGTAATTGGGTTCGGCGGCTTATTTGGTACGCTTGGCGAAATAGTTACCGAAGTAAGCCTGCTCGTTGAACTGGTCAATGACCGCCCATTCAATTGGGGTAGCGGCTACGACCGGGTGGCGGTCCCACCACTTGGCCTTATACTTCTTGCCGGCGGCTTCCCTAAGGTCTACGAAGTCCATACCGCTGGTCGTTGCGACCGTTCCGTTGATCGAGGTGGGCGGGAAGTTGAGGTAGAGAGATTTGACCGAGACCGCGTAGTCGTCTTGCTCGTCCTTGACGTAGCGGAATGTAGTCTGAGTGCGTACCGATTGTATCAGGGCATGGCCATTATCGGTCGCTCGGAACTTAATGCTGGCCGTAAGGGTCGGCGACTGGTAGGTTCCCCGCTCGGGTGTGCTGAGAGCCAGCTCGTGCACGACGTAGTCAGCTTGGAGTAATTGCGCCGAAATACTGTCGATGTATAGGCGGGCCGCAATGACGTCATCGGCCTGCTGCGGGTCGGTAGCTTGGCAGTCTACGACCAGTACCGTACCACTTTCCTTCTTTATGCGCTCCACTACGCGGTAGTCGTACAGCATAAAGGTAGCCGGGTTAATGGGTATGATGTATTGGTCGGACCGATATTCCTCTTTGTACACCTTAAAACCCCGCGTGAAGTAAGACTGATTTTCGAACTGTAGTCGATCGGGGATAGGGTTGACCGCGTACCTGCCAGTTACTACGTCCCAGTCTGCAATACCCTTGTTCGAGTATTTTACCTTGACGAAGTATTCGAAAAGTTCCGAGTAGTCACTATTCATCTGGGTCGTCTGCCGGTAAAAACCTTCCCCCCGGTAAAATTGATCCTTCCCTGAATCCAGCAACGTGTAGGCGCGTTTAACTAGGTTGATCCCCTCCGTGCCATTTACGGTGACTTCGGGCAAGTCAAGGGCTTCCAGCTGGAGACTGAAATCTGCCGCTGCTGGGTAAATACGTAAGGTGCGCTCGCGGTACATGATGTGGTTGACAGTAACCGCCGCCACGCTATCGCGGGCGGTAAGTATGTAAGTACCCTCCTCGGAAGTTATCGTACCGCCGAAGGCACAGGCCTTACAGTAGAGAGTCGCATAGGCTACCCCCTGCCCCGTAGCCTCGTCAGTAATGCGGCCCTCGATGACGTGAGTCGCGTCTTCGGTTATCGACTGCCCCATTACAAATAGTGGCAGCAGACAGCTCAGTAGCAATAGGGTGATGTATTTCATCTTGCGGCGTCCTTTATGAAGGGCTTGTGGTTCTTCCTTCACTGACATAAAGATCGGTCGCCGTCCCAACCGAATGCAACGACAGTTTTCAGTAAAGGGAGCCTCAATTAGGAAGCGTTTCACCGTAAAATAAGCGTTAACTACATAGAAGTCAGACACTTATATCGTCGGGCGGGGAGCTAATACGGTGTCGTCCTGTGGAATAGTGTATTGCCCCCCCGCGGCCTTGTCCTCTTTCATAGGAAGGAGGATTTCGAGGAACCGGAATAGTACCCGTCTCCCCATATTGCAGCATCCATTGTTGTCTCAAGAGATTATCTATGCGAACATGGAGTTTGCCGAGTTGACGGACTACGGCATTATCGATTTTCTCAGTTCTAGCGTCCTGGCCATTAATTCATTGAAACGGTGAGGAAGCAGGGCGGGCTACTGGGTCG
>CAZKPE010000256.1:0-5701 GCA_964554545.1 uncultured Lewinella sp. | reverse complement strand
TCCTGAACAACACCAATCTGCTCTATGCCCTGGCCCCCCAGGAAGTAGCGAAGGGCACCGTTCGGGAAACCTTCTTCCTCAGCCACCTTCATCAACTGACCCACCAGCCGCATATCCTGCCCCCCGAAATCCGGCTGCCCAAACGGGGCGACTTCGCGTTCCTCGACAAGGACGACCGCTACCTCTTCGAAGTCGGTGGCCGGAACAAGGACCACCGGCAGATCGGCGAGGCCCCAAACCATTACGTCGTCACCGACCGGGAGCGGACGGCGGCGGCGGGGAAGGTGCCGCTGTGGTTGTTTGGGTTGTTGTATTAGGCCGGGGATGGAGGTACGACTGAGAGATCGAGATGACTGAAATATCCTGGCTCCTGGAAAGAACAAACCCCATAGGGTCCGGCCCACGGCAGGGTGCCGGACGTGGTTTTTTGTTTTAATACCCCCCCGCCCCCAGCATCTCCATTAACGCCCGCCGCCGACGGTCGGCCACCGGCAGGTACTTGTCGAGCATAAAGCGGTAGAGGCGACGGACCTGCGCCGGGTAGCTCGCCGCGTGCGACAGGAGTAGACCGTAGGTCGCCTTTTCCGCGTACAATACCTCGTGGCGGTCCAGTAGCGCAACGGCCCGCAGATGATCGTCCCGCTCGGCGAAGTAGTCCAGCAGGGCGGCGGGGCGCTCTCGCTCCAGTTTCGCGGTTAGCTTGTCCAGCAAGTCGGGGCGGCGGTCGGCGGCGAAGGCGAGCGCACGGGATAGCATGACCGCGGCCGCTTCCGCCCCCTGCTCCGCTTCCAGTAGTTTGCCGTGCGCGACGGCGAAGAGCAGCTCGTCCCCATCGACGAATCGGGCGGTGAAGGAGAGCTGATCGTTGGTGGGCAGCAGGGGCAGCAGCCGGTCCAGCAGCAACAGCCGTTCCTGCTGGCCAGCGAGAGTGAGGATGTCGTCTTCGATCAGGACCGGGGCGAGTCAGGCTAATGCTTCCTCGTCGGGGGCGGCGTCGAGCAGGGCAGCGATCAGTCCGCCGAAGGTGTCGAATTCTTCGATCTCCCGCCGCAGCAGGTGGAGTTCATACACATAGTGCCGTCGCGCTTCTCCTGGTTGGGCGTATACCAGTCGGGCGGCAAAGTCCACCAGATCGTCATTCTCGAAGGGGCCGTCGCTGTAATCATCGTACAGCTGCCCCTCCTCCATCCGCTCATTGATGTCGGTCCAGATATCGTGCAGCATTTCCATCAGGGCGGCGGGGCGCAGGTGCAAAAACGGCCGGAGCGATACGAGATGATTCCGGAGTTCCGATTCGTAATCGGTGGGACCGTAGTACTCCCGGTTACCGAATAGCTGTCGTACGCGGCCCCGGGCCAGTTCGAATTCATGAACAACGGCTTCTTCGGGTGCCGACCGCAACTGGACGGACTGCCGAAACTCGGCCGGCGCAAAGCGCACGACTAACTCCCGGAGGCGTTCCACGTCGAGGCCGTTAAGGTAGGCGGCAAAGGCCTCCCGTTCCACCGCCCCGTCGGACAGTGCCTGTATCAATTCCGTCCGCCACTCTTTGGTAATAAGCCATATGAAGGCGGCCAGGTGCTTGCATTTTCCTTCGTACGGACAGCTGCAACTCATCTGTACGCCTCCCGTGTTTGCCATCAGCAGAACGCTATAGACCTGACTGCCCCTTACTTTGGCATACAGACTGCCGGCTTCTACCGTTCCCAGCGACCAGTACCGTTCGTCATAATAGCCCTCCGCGCGATCTAGAATCGCATTGGCGAAGTAAGCATCCATCTCCCCCTCAGCGATCCGGGTAAGGTGATCCAGTGCCTCCTCGCCATCCACAAAAGATAGGTACATACCGGCAATATGCTGACTTTTGGATTAAAACCTCAGCACCATCGCCGCCCCCGCCCCCCGGAGCCCCACCTCCAGCCGCGGGCGGTAGGACATCCCCGCTTCCCGCTGATTAAAGAGGTATACCGACTTCTCCACCCGCCGCCGGCCCGTAGCCGTCAGGGGCAGGGAGATGGCGATGCAGCCCAGGGCAATGCCGCTGAGGATCAACAGGTCATCCCGCTCCAATTCCTGGGCAATCAACAGGTCGGCGATTACTACCCCTGCGAAGGCGCCACCGAAAGCCCCGAGAAAGTTACCGGTAGTCGTATAAAACCGACTGCTCTGCAACAACCGCCGTTCCTCCGAGCCGACCGGCATCACTCGGATAATTTCGCGGGGGGTACGCACCTCATTTTCCAGGGCAAAGAGGTAGTCTCCTCCGAGATTGCGGACGGTCAGTGCATCCTGCGCAGCCACCGTAGCAAGCCTGCCCGTTAGCAGAAGAAGAATAAGGGGAAGTAGGGTATAGGGTTTCATCCTCTGAAAATACAAGCAAATTCTCAGCTATCGATCCGAATGGCCCGCCGCCCGACGAACCGCCCGGAAACACAGAAAGTAGCGGGGCTTCCCACAATCGGCCAGACAGGAGGTGAGTGCCCTCTCCCCGCTCCAGCAGCTATCCAAGCCACCCCAATCAGTCCTCGCCGCTCACCGATCGCATATCGCCAATCCTCCCCCCTTCATGCGAAGACAAACACACTACCTCCCCCTCCCCACCCAGCTCCCGAACCCGCCGCACACTCTCCCGATTCGCCGCTACGCTCTGAACGGTAGCCGAGAACACCTCCTTTTCTAACCGTTCCCGGCTGTAGGTCAGATCACCGGCCAGTACGTAGCATGTACCGCCGGCCTGTAGGATGACGGAGACGTGACCGCGGGGTGCCCCGGCGTTTCGACGAGCACGAGATCGCGGACCCGGGTGAGGTAATGGGGGCGGGGTGCATGGGCATCAATATACCCTGCTATCGTGGCCGCTCCCGGAAGGGCTACTGTAAACGCTTCATGATTTATGTCCGTATGCCGTCGTCATTGCCTTCTGATCAAGGGGGGGGGCGGGGCGCGGGTGCAGTACCTTCGGGTAATTCTCGTGTTAACCTTCGCTTATGCGTTTGTATTTATTGCTCCTGTCCGTTTTATTGATTAGCGTTGGTTACGCCCAACCCACCGAGCGCTACCACCGTGCCCGCATTACCTTCGACTCCATCCCCCAGATCCAGCGGCTGATCGAACGGGGCGTAGCCGTCGATCACGGCAAACGGGGGCGGAACAGCATCGAAAGCGACTTTTCGGAATGGGAACTGTCCGTCGTCAGGTCGGCCGGATTGCAGTATCGTATCCTCCGGCCCGACATCAACCGCTACTACGTCGATCAAAACGATCCGAATTCCCCCCATTACGTAGCACCCCCGTTCGCGCACCAGAAAGCCTTAGACTGTGGCCCCTCGGATAGCGGACCCGGCGGCGAAATCAGCACACCCACCAACTACCACGGGGGCAGCATGGGCGGATTTTTGACCTACGCCGAGATGCTCCGCGAACTCGACGAGATGTACGCCTACAGCGAAGCTAATGGCCTGCACATCCTCTCCCCCCGGGCGGAAAATATTGACCCCACCGACCCGGAAAACTTTCGAACGCAGGAAGGAAATTATCAGCAGTGGGTATTGATCGGTGCGGGAGCCGGCGACAGCCTGCGGACGGCCGCCGAGGTCGAGCTATTCTATAATGCGCTCCACCACGCCCGTGAGCCCGCGTCCATGCAGCAGTTGATCTACTATATGTGGTACCTGCTGGAGAACTACGCCACCGATCCCGGTATCCGAGCCCTCGTCGACCGGACGGATATGTACTTCATGCCCTGTGTTAACCCCGATGGCTACCTTTTCAATGAGCAGCAGGCCCCATCCGGTGGCGGTATGTGGCGGAAGAACCGCCGCGACGGGCACGGCGTCGATAACAACCGTAACTACGACTATATCACGCCGGACGGTGAATCGGTATTTGCTGGCCGGGGTACGGACGATTACCCGCACGGGCAGACCTACCCGGGAACGGAGCCCTTCAGTGAACCAGAGAATCGGGGGGTCCGCCACTTTATCGAAACCCACGACTTTAAGCTCATCCTCAATAACCACTCTCACGGGCACTTACTCCTGTTTCCCTTCGGCTATGACTACGGAAAGCAGAGCGCCGATCATGAACTCTTCGAAGCGATTTCGGCCGAAATGGTGGCGGGCAACGGCTACAATAATATGCTAGGCTCCGAACTGTACCCAGCGGCGGGGAACAGTGACGATTTCGGCTACGGCTACCTGCATACGGTGGCGGGGGGAGAACGAAACAGGAGCCTGGCGATGACACCGGAGATCGGCTACTCCTTCTGGCCGGCCGCCGCCCACATCGAGCCCATCTGTCGTACGATGGTCCGGCATAATCTACGGGCGGCACAGCTATCGGGCAGCCACTATGCGCTCGGGGGCGAGTCGATCACCCTATCAGGACTAGCGGAAAACCGCCTGGAATATCGCATTACCCGGTTGGGACTAGTAGCCGACGAGCCGGCGGTGTCCATCGTTCCGATATCCGGGAATATCGTGCGGATCGGGGCAACAGCTCCCCTCGATACGCTGGAGGTGGGGCGGTACCGGGAGCAAACGCTTCATTTTGATCTGAGCCCCGATATTCAGCCGGGGGAAACCATTGAGTTCGAACTGGTCCTCCAATACGGGAAACAGGAAGAGCGGCGGTACGTCCGGGAAGTATACGGTGATCCGGCGATCGCCTGGACGGATGGGGGGGACAGCCTCGGCCGGTGGGAAACGGAGCAATGGGGGGTGGACCACCAACGGTTTCACCCGGCTTCTCCGAGTACTTCCCTGAGCGATTCTCCCCGCAGACCGACTATCCACGGGTACAATTCGCTTTACCTTAGTAATCAGGACACCTATATCGAGCTGCGTGAGCCGATCGACCTGACGGGCCGGCAGCTGACCCACGCCGAGATCCAGTTCAGCGCGTCTTACGCCCTGGAATCCCATTACGATTTTGTCCAATTACATTATCAATTGGAGGGTAGCGACCAGTGGAGTGAACTCTGCGGAAGGTTCACCCGTGACGTCATCGATATCTACACAGGGCGGGTTCACCGCTCCGTATACACGGGCACCCAGAAGGAGTGGGTGGAGGAGCGCGTGGATCTATCTCCCCTGCTGGGCGAGCGAATCCGAGTCCGCTTCTGGTTCCACAGTGACGAGGACGTTACGAACGAGGGCTTCTTTTTTGACCGCTTCGGGGTCAATTTGTACGAAGACGCACCCGTCAGTTCTACGAATGTCCCCGTTAGAACCGTTTTACCTGAGTTTTATCCCAATCCGTTCGCCCGGCAGCTCTACCTCAGAATGGATGCCGAGCGGTACGACCTGTTTTTGCGCAACTCGGTCGGTCAGGTCGTGCATACGGCAACGGGGCTGAGCTACGACGCGGAAGTTCAACTCGGAGAGCTACCCCCCGGGGTCTACTTTGCTACCATTTCCACCCCGACGGGACGGCACACGAGCCGGCTGATCAGGCGCTGATGATCGCGAGCACGGGGGGGTAGGCGGTTCTGGCGCTGCAATCAATCGTTAACCCCCTGATCCATGCAAGTGGAAGACTACATCTACCGCCACACCGGTACCCGCCGCCCCGGTCTCCCCCCCTTCACCTCACCACCTTACGCAAAGTCCCACCCCATTTGGGGTTTTCCCGAAGCGCCACTCTGACTTCCTGGCACCAACCGGCAGATCCAGGTTGAAGAGGTTCACCGCCTGGCGGACGA
>CAZKPE010000255.1:4465-5769 GCA_964554545.1 uncultured Lewinella sp. | reverse complement strand
CCGTAGCGGCGTTCGATGCGGCTCCTTCATTGTCTTCGATCGTGTAGGTGAAGTTATCACTGCCCGTATCCCCGTTGTCCAATGCCTCGAATTGGCCGTTAGGATCGTAGCTGATCTGTCCGTTGGATTGCAGGGTCGCCGTGGCTCCGCTGCTCAGCGTCACGGCCTGTCCTACCGTTGCCGTTTGGGCGTCGATCAGAGTGATGGCGGCGATGGTGCCATCGGAATCGGTGTCTCCGTCCAACACGTCGATGCTGATGGGTGTATCCTCATCCGTCGTCGCGCTGTCGTCGTCGGCTACGGGGGCCATATTAGCGGCTGACGAGGCTAAGTACTTGCTAAAGAGGTATTGGGATACGGCGGCGTGATCGCCCCCCAACTCGTCCGATCCGGTGGATAAAGCACTGTCATAAATCAGGGCGGCGGCAATATCCATTTTACCTCCAGACGTACCACTGGCCTTGCCCCCCAGGAACAGGGCCGACTCGGTGGAATTATCGGTATTGAAAGCCCCATCCGTTCCGCTGTCGATCAACTGAAGACCGCCAGCTTCGGTGTAGATATAGTGTTTGTAGTTCGGGCCGTCCAGTACGACGGACTGCACGATCCAACCCAGTGTGTTCACGCCTTCGGTGGTGGACGTGCGGTTGGCCGGTCCCGTCCAACCGTCGATGGTCAGGAACTCATCCGTATCGGTGACCAGGGCGAAGTTCTGAAAGGCCTCATCGTCTCCGTAGCCGAAGCCGGCAAAGTTGCCCTGCCCCTTATAATCTACCACGAAGTACAGCGTACGGGGGGCATCCCCTCCCGGCAGGCCCGAGAGGTCGACATCCGTACCCAAAATGCGCATGTAGTCGCTGCCCGAAAATTCGATGACGTGCTGACCGGACGGTGAGGCATTCGGCATCAGGGTGGGGTCGCTGAAGACGCCGGTCAGGTTATAGGTATTGTACGCGTCGTTCCACCCAGTCACCGTACCGCCGCTCGTGCTCAGCCCCATATCGCTTTCGAAGGATGCAATGAGGGTGCTCGTGACGGGATTGTTACTCGGTCCTCCCCCGGTCTGGTCGGTGATCCCGGTGATCGTGACGGTGACGGTTGCCGCGATCGATTCCGCGCCGTCGTCATCCTGGATCACGTAGGTGAAGGCATCGCTGTCGGACTGTCCATCGTTGAGGGATTCGAATTGCCCATTGGGATCATAGTCGACCGTAGCGTCCGACCGTAGCGTAGCGGTGGCTCCGCTGGTGAGCGCAACGGGTTGGTCTACCGTGGCGTTCTGCCCGTCGATCTTCGTTACGCCG
>CAZKPE010000255.1:0-4365 GCA_964554545.1 uncultured Lewinella sp. | reverse complement strand
GAGCGCAACGGGTTGGTCTACCGTGGCGTTCTGCCCGTCGATCTTCGTTACGCCGGCGATCGTCCCATCGGCGTCCGTGTCCCCGTTCAGTACGTTGATGTTGACCGGCGTGTCTTCGTCCGTAACGGCGGTATCATCGTTGGCTACGGGCGGCTGGTTTGTGGGGTTTGTGGCCAGGTATTTGTTCGTCAGGTATTGTAGGACTTGGGCGTGCTCACTGTCGTTCAGCTCCTTGTCGTACAAAAACAGGGCGGCTACGTCCAGCTCGGCGAAGCCCGCTCCGGCAATTTCCTCGCCGATCACGAAGGATTCGACAACCGTATTGAACGGATGGGTTTCCGTGTCGATCAGTTCGTCGTTGCGGTAGTGGCGAATGGTATTCCCGTCGTAGCGTACGGAATGGATGAACCAGTCGTCCCCGCTCCCACCATCGATACTGCCAAGGCCATCTTCGTCGGAGGCAATGTAGTCATTGCCACCGCCCCAACCCTGGACGGTGAGTAGGCCCCCATTACCATTAAGCACCAAGCCGAAGGCTTTATTCGGCGCGCCCTGGCCGTAGGTTACGCCGGCGTACACCCCGTTCATCTTTTGGTAGTCTACCACGAAGTACATCGAGCGGGAAGCATTACCGGTGGGTAGCGGACCGACCGATTGCCCACCCGCGGTAGTTCGTGACAGTTTATCGCCGTCACCGTCGAAGGAGATCGCGGCCTGACCGCTGGGTGTGACATTGGTTACGAAGGTGGGATCACCGGCGGCTACTAAATCCATATTCGTACCCGCGCCCGACAGCCATTCCGACACCGTGCCACCGTTCTGGATGACATTGAGGTCGGACTCGAAATAAGCGACGAGGTCTTCCGCGGCGGGGACCGTACTGGGGGAGGGGGCGCTTACCTCGATCGTCACGTCGGCATCGTCGATGAGCGATCCGTCGCTGATGCGATAGGTGAAGGTTTCCGGCCCGATGAAACTGGCTGCGGAGGTGTACGTGAAGGCTCCGCTGGCCTCTACCGTCAGCGTACCGTTCGTCAGGGTAAAGGGGCTATTCGCGAGCGACTGCCCGTTCACGCTGACCACGGTGATCGTTCCGTCGTCGGTATCGTTGTTCAGCAGACCGGTGGAGGAAGGTACCGTTAGCTGCTCTCCGGAGGTGGCGTTGTAGGCATCCGCGGTAGCGACTGGTTGGCCGTTACCCCCCGAGGTGAGGTAGGTGTCTTGAATATAGTTCTCTACGCTAGTGAACTCGTTCGCATTCAATGCCCGGTTATAGATGAAGGCCGCGGCCGTGCTGAGCGGTACTTCCCCACCGTTGAGGTTTTGCCCGATGAAGAGCGTTCCCAGGGTGGTAGCGTAATTCTTCGTGCCACTGTCTATAAGTTGTCCGTTGAGGTAGTGACTGTAGGTCGTGCCGTCGTACACCACCGCATGGGAAATAAAACCGCGTTGCTGACTGGTCGCCGGGTCGATCACCCCGTTTACGTCACTAGCCCGATCATGGGTACCGCCCCAACCTTGAATAGCTAATTCGTTGGCATTTCCGTTCAGGGTAAGTCCGAAGGCCTGGTTATTCGCATCCGTGCCGTATACCAGACCAGCGAATTCATTATTCGTTACCGCCTCGTAGTCCACTACGAAAAACATCGTCCGCGGCTCGTTGCTCACGGAAAAACCGGTAAGGGTAGCGGCATCTACCAGGTAATCCCCGGCACCATCCAGTTCGATGGCGGGCAGGCCGGAGGGCGTAGCGTTCTCTATGTACTGGGGGTCACCGGCGGCGGCCAGGTTATTGCCCTGCCCGGATTCGTCGAGCCACTCGGTTACCGTAGTCCCGTCGTTAGCGATACCGACCTTAATGAACGATTCGACCTGAAAGACCAAGCCATCGGTAACCGGTAGTCCGCTGGCCGGACCGACCTGGATAGCCAGGGGGGCTGAGCTCACCGGGGCCGCCTCTCCGTCCGAAAGGGTGAAAATGGCGTTGTACGGTCCGTTTTGACCCGGGTCCGTGTAGGTATAGGCTACTTCAATCAGGCCACTTGCATCGGGGTTGCCCGTAGCCGGTGTGCTTCCATCGCCGAAGTCGAGGGTGTATATCAGGCTTTCAACCGGATCGTCGGCGTCGGCATCGGTCACCTCGGCCGTGAAGGTGACGGTCAGCGGTGGATCGCCGAACTTCGGGTCCGCCGCTACCGAAACGAACTCCGGAGCGTCATTCGGGTCGCCAACGGTAATTTCAAGTGGAGAGGAAAGGGTAGTGCGGGCTCCATCGCTGACGGACAGTACGGCACTGTAACGGTCCTCGGCCGTATATGTATGGGGCACCGAGATCGCGCCCGTGGTAGCATCCGGACTACCATTCTGCGCCGGCGATCCATCGCCGAAATTGATGGAATAGGTCAGGTTGCTCAGGTCCGTATCCGGGTCACCGGCCGTAGCTGTAAAGGTCACGTCGAGCGGTGAAACCGGGCCAAACTGGTCATCCGGGTCTCCCTGGGTGTCCGTCGCTTTGAAGTCGGTGATGGTCGGCGCGATCAGACCGTTATATACGATGCGCTGCACCTCGCCCCCCGAACCCGAATAATTGATGTAGTATAAAGCCCCGTCTATGCCTTCTTCCAGAAATACGACGTTGCTCGGTGCGCCGGGAATTTCGTTACTGGGCTTAAAGTCGTACACCCCCTCCACGGAAGTACCGGTCGCGTCCAGATCGAGAAATTTGATGTAGTTCGTTTCGTAGTTACCGAAGAAGTAAACCCCGTCAAACTCAGGGGGGAACATGCTCCCCCGGTAGACGAACCCACCCGTTAGTGAGGTATGGGGAATGGCGTAGATCGCCGCGGAGTAATAGTCGCCGTTCGCGGGGTCGGCCAGGTCGGTATCCGGCTGCGGAAAGTCGGCTTTTGAAAAGTTGGTTTCGCTCCGCTTAGGCTCGAAATTTACGACCCCCTCGTAGAAGTTCCAGCCGTAGAACACTTCCTTCTGATCGAGGGAGGCCAGGTGGATATCATCCCAGGAACCGCCCTGGTTGCCCCCGACTTCCCCGATGTAGAAGTAGCCGTACTCTTCGTCCCAGTCGGCCCGGAAGGGATTACGCAGCCCGTAGGCCCACACGGAGGGGTGGGGGGTGAAGTCCGCGCCGAAAACCGGGTCGTTGGCGGCGGGGTAGGGCCCGGCGACCGTCGTGTTTCCGCCGGCATACGGGTTATCGGCCGGTATACTCCCATCGGGTTCAATCCGAATGATTTTACCGCTGGTGACTTCCATATTTACCGGCCAGTTATCATCCGGACCGCCCTCGCCCTGGTTCGAGGTATTGAACTTATCGGAACTCGTGAGCCAGATGTTCCCGTCGGGTCCGAAGTCCAGGCCCCCGCCGTAGTGGCAGCAGGAAACAAAGCCATCCGTATCGGTCCAGAGCAGCTGTTCGCTATTGGCATCGGCCCGGCTGGCCAGTCCCCCGGCGTTTTCGCTATGGGTAAAGCGCCCGATCACCGCCCGATTGGTGTTCGACCCCCGCGTGTAGAACAGATAAATGAAGTTTTTACCACTTGCGGTGGAGGGATCGAAATCCGGTGGGATAGCAATTTCGAGCAGCCCCCGTTCCTGACCGCTATTGACAATGCTGGATATATCCAGATATACTTCCCGGTTCCCGTTATTGGGGTCGGCGATCAGAATGGTTCCGCCCTTTTCCAGCACCAGCATCCGGTTGTCCGGTAAAAAGCCGAGCGCGATCGGTGCGGTCAATCCACTATTAATAATGGATTCATTGCTGAAGTCCGTCAGGTCGAAGGTCTGAGCCTGCCCGTCCGGTATATATACAAAGCCGGCAAACAGAATAAGGCTAACTACCACCGCCGAACCATATCGCTGCAATATGCGGCAATGGGACCGTTCTACGAGGAACCGTTCACAAGCACGTATAAAGTGGTGAGCGGACCGTATACGGGATACGGTCCGTTGGCTAAAGCCCATTATGTCGTTCATGTCAGTGTCTCTAAAATTAAATACGTCTCAGTTCAATCCTACCGGCAGCCCAGCCTACCGGTCCCTACGGCACGCACAGACACCATATCTGGTACTACGTACCGTGACGGTCGTTCACACTGTTCACCAAACTTGTCGGGAGGGCTTACGGAAAGCAGAGCGCATAACTGCGTTCGGGCCTGTAGCGGATGTACAGAACCCGGCAAGTGGATCATCGAGTCGGCCTAGCACCGGCCCGATCATACGCTTTAGCGAAATGAGTATACGTCTAGCCTACGTAAGTGTCGTTCATCGTGTGATGGTAGCGGGGCCGCGATTGGCTCCCGGTTTGCGAATGTGGATAGTGTCTGTCGGGACGAGCCCGTAATCATC
>CAZKPE010000254.1:0-5772 GCA_964554545.1 uncultured Lewinella sp. | reverse complement strand
TGCTACCGGATCTCCACCGCCTCCGAAGCATTCACGAACAGGACGTTACCGATCGCCTCGTAGCCGGCGAAGAGTTCGCCCTTCATCCGCTTAAGGGCCTCGTCGCGGAAACCCAGGATAACGAGGTCAGCCTCCCCCGACTTCCGGGCGATCACGCCGCGGGAGTCGGTATCGTCTTCGCGGCAGAAAACATTCACGTTGCTGCGACTGATGGGAAGCTGGCCCGTTTCGATCAGGTCGTACATCCGCTCTTCCTCATCGGCCAGTTTACTCTCTTCGAAGACGGCGAAGAGCTTGATCTCGGCGTCGGCCCAGTCGGGGTGGCCCGTCATGATGTAGGCCAGCAAGATCATCAGGTTGGCACTCTCGTAGTGGGCGCGGGTGATCCAGACGTGGATGGTCCGCTTCAGCCCGAAGCCACGTTCGCTCAGTCCCAGGACGCCGATATTGAAGTCGACCGACTTGATGAGTTTGAAGTTGTCGATGATGTCGTCCAGGCCCTCCCCCGTCTGTTTGGAGTATTCCAGGAGGAGCAGGTTATTCTCCGTGCCGGCGATACCGGGAAACTGGATGATCTGAGCGATGGCCGAGGTGTAGGAGGGCGAGACGATGGTGTCGACGTAAATGCGGCTTTCGGTCGCCTCCGCCATCCGGATGATGCGCTCTTTGGTACTGGCCGCGGCCAGACTGGTGTCATGGCTCAGATAACCGTTGATGTAGTGGAGGTAGGTTCCGAAACTGTACTTCTGGGATAGCCACCGCAGCAGGTCGAAGGCCCCCAGGCGGGTGAAGGTGGCGTCGCTAACCGCGATCACGCTGGGGCGCCAGCTCTTTTTCTCCTCCTTGTCCGCCTTCTGCAAAAAGATCTGAATGCGGCGACTGACCTGGAAAATCACCCCCTGGAAGATGACCGCCAGGCTGCGCTTATCCGGGTTGCTGTAGGAGATATAGATGTAGAGCAAGCCGATGAGCACGACCGCCGCTGCCGCGTAGGTCGAGTTCATGAAGAACATCAGCCCGAAACAGGCTACCGCTCCGAAGAGCGACACGTACCACTTGGAACGGAAGGTGGGCCGGTAGCTGGGGTCGGCGGCAAAGTGATTGAGGAAGCTGATCAGACAAAGCGATCCGTAGGTCACCATGAAAAACATGGAGATGATCTCGGCCACGCTGTCCAGGGCCCCCAGCAGAATAAAGAAGGCCGCCAGGACCACGGTGATCAGACTGGCATTATAGGGCTCGTTGCGCTCCCCCTTCCCCTGGGATAGAAAGGAATTAATGCCCGGGACCGGGAAGATGCGGTCGGCCGCAATAGCCTGTAGCGTACGTGGTGCCACGAGAATGGACCCCAGTGCGGAAGAGATCGTGGCCGCCGCCAATCCCAGCGGTACGATCCACCAGCCTTCCCAGGCGATTTCGGCCATGATGAGCCGGCTGGTATCGGCCAGGGCTTCGGGGGGTGCCGAGGCCGCCAGTTTCCAGGCCATGAAGCCATAGACGATCATACCGCCGATGGTGGCCGCCAGCGTCCCCCGTGGGATGGAGCGCCCGGGGTCCCGCAGGTCACCGGATAGCCCCACGCCCGCCGTCATGCCGGTGAAGGCCGGAAAGATGATGGCGAAAACGGTGAAAAAGCTCAGCTCGGGTAGTGCCGGTCGCGGTTCGGAACGATCAGGGCGGTCGGCGGGGCTGGCGACGACCTCGCCGTCGAGGAAGCGTACGGTATCGGGGGGGAGTTGCCGACCGGCTTCTTCCACCAGCTCGTCGAGGACTTCGGCGGTCACCTCGGCATCCGCGCTGTAGCGGTTGAAGAAGTCGACCTCGTTGGTCCGGGCGTAGTCCGTAGTGCCGGCGAAGAAGGCCACCAACGCCAGGGCTAGCGTAGCCACGACCGTGTAGAGCACTTTCACGCCCAAATCAGCCCCCTTGGTCAGGATAAGCAGGGTCAGCAGTAACAGGGCCGGAATGCCAATGGTCTGGGGGTAACTCAGCAAGCGGTCGAACCAGGGCTGCAACACATAGGTTTCCCGAATCCAGTCGACCAGCGGCGAGAAAGCCTCGGTGAAGGCCATGATGTAGAAGGCTACCGAGATGGCCTGCGACAGAAATAGCGCAATACCGATCGTGGAGCCGATCACCAGCCCGAAGCTGCGGGAAATGATGTAGTACTCTCCGCCGCCCTCCACCTTCTGGTTGGTCGCGATCTCGGCGATGGCCATGGCCGTCGGAATGGTGACGGCGTGGCCGACCAGAATGATCCCGAAGGTGCCGAGCAGCCCGACCATACCCACCGCGAAGCCGAAGCGCAGGAACATGATCGCCCCCAGAATGGTGGAGATCGCCGTAAAGAATACGGGGGCGGTGCCGAACTTTTGCTTGTTCATCGTCGCCTTAGCCCGGAGAGGGAGCCTCCAGGAGATAGGTGTAATCCTGCAGTATCTCTTCTACGCGTTCGCGTAGTGCGGTATTGTCACTCTGCCGTAACTGCAACAGTAGTTGCTGGGCAATAGCCTGTCCCTGTCGGTTCTCGAAGAGGTAACTCTGTTGTACGATCTGCGGGTCAAGGCTCTCGAAGTAGCGCAACCGCTCGGCGGTGTTGATGGCCAGTTGCTCGATGACCTCGGCCGCCCGCTCGGTATTGTCACTGCGGAAATAGGGGTCGAGCATGATGAAGGCTTCGTAGTAGAAGGGGAAGTTCATGTCCGGGAAGGACGCAAAGTACTTATCCCCGATCTCCAGCGCCCGCTCGACTTTCCCCTCGGCCATGTAGGTATCCATGGTGCGCTGCATGACGCCCCGCATCGACTGGATGGCCGGCGCGTAACTGGTGTTGACGTGGGTATCCTCTTTATCGAAGTTGCCATAATCCCACTCGTTCATGATCAGCTCGTAGTTCTTATCGGCATCGATGCCGCCCGCCCCCACGTTCTGGTACTGCCGCGTCTGAGAGGGCGTCCGGGTAGCGGTGAGTTGCAGGGCCATCCCCTCCAGTTGCAGGTAGTCCTCCAGACCGAGGAACTTGGAGGGGGTGACGGTAACCGCGAAGTAGATCGGCCGCTTGTAAAAATTGGAGTTGATAATGTCCAGGACGGCGATCTCGTCCTTCTGAATGGCCCGCTCGTTGATCTGGATCGGAATGCTGGCCACCGGCTCCGCCCCCTCCGGCAGCAGCCAGGGGGCCTGCTCCAGTTGGCTACGGTCGACCCGGATGCTGACGTTACAGGTCGGGTAGACGGTCTCGATGATCCGCCCATCCTGAGTGGGCAGGTTCTTGTCGGTGGCGATCTCGTTCATAAAGGCCTCCAGCGAGATTGGCCGGCCCGAGGAACAAGCCGCCTGGGGGTTGCGAGGGTTGTAGTACTGCACGTTATTCCGCTTGCGCCCCCGTAGCTGGTCGGCCGTCAGTTGCAGGTCGATGACGTCGGAGTCGTTCATCTTGTACCGCAGCAGGTCGATGTACCAATCGACGGCGATCAGACTGAGGTTTACGACCCGGACATCGGTGCGGATGCCCTCTACCTCCTGGGCGTACCAGAGGGGGTAGGTATCGTTATCGCCGTAGGTGAAGATGATGGCATTCTCATCCACCGACTCCAGGAAGTTGTGGGCGTAGTCGCGGGCGGCGGTGTGTCCCGAGCGGTCGTGATCGTCCCAGTTCTGGGTTACCATGAGGAGGGGGGCGGAGAGGACCAGGGCCGTCACACCTAGTGCGGAACCGGTGCCCCGGGCGCGTATCTGTTGCTTCAGGAACTCATAGATCGCCGGCACGGCCATGCCCATCCACATACAGAAGACGAAGAAGGAGCCGACCAACACGTAGTCCCGTTCCCGCGGCTCATTCGGCGGCTGGTTGGTGTAGATGATGATTCCGATCCCGGTGATCGTGAAGAGCGCCAGCAGGGCTAAAAATTCCTCACCCCGCTTTCCCGCGTGCCAGAACAGTCCGATCAGCCCGAAGATGAAGGGCAGCAGGAAGTAGGTATTGCGGGCGGGATCGTTGCGGAAGTCTTCGGGGAGCTCGTCTTGGTTACCGAGCCGGAGCTCATCCAGGAATTTGATGCCCGTGATCCAGTTTCCGGAGCTCTCGTCCCAGCTGTAGTAGCCCTGTTCCCCGTTCTGCCGCCCGCTGAAGTTCCACATGAAGTACCGCCAGTACATCCACCCCAGCTGGTAGTTCCAGAGGAAGCTGATGTTGTCCAGCTGATTCGGCCGGCCGGCGGGCAGGGGCTGGCTTGGGTCCAGGCCCATCCAACGTTTGTACAGGCCGGGCCGCCCCTGGGTGTTGTCGTACATCCGCGGGAAGAGCATTTGCTTGCGCTCCTCAAAGCGGGGGGTGACCTTGAAGTTGGTGTGCTCGTACTTCCCGTCGACTAGCCCATAGCGGTCCTCTACGTCGGTAGCGGTCATGGCTGCGTCGAAGTGCGGCCCGTATACCAGGCTCCGCTCCCCGTACTGCTCACGGTTCAGGTAGGGAAGCAGGCCGGTCACGTTATCCGGGTTGTTCATATTGACCGGCGTCTTGGCCCCGGCCCGAATGACCACCACGGCGATGACGCTGTAGGCGATCAGGATGGTGGCTATACCGATGGCCGCCAGCTGTACCCCCTGGTCATTGTGCTTGTGGGCGTAGCGGAGGGCCAGGTAGATGCCGCCGCCGTAGGCAATCAGGGTCGGTAATACCCCGATGTGAACGGGTAATCCGGCGTTCACCAATCCGATTTCGAACCAGTGCCACACCGAGGGTACCCCGATGATGACGAGGGTCTGGATGGTGCCCGTCAGCAATACCCCACAGGCCGCCGCCACGACGAACTGGGCCCACTGTGGCAGCTTCTTCGATCCCAGGAAAAAGGTTGCACCTGCGACCGCGCCCATGAAAATCAGCTTACCCGCCAGCCCGCCGGAAGTGAGCAGCAGGCTGGCCGCGAAGAGATAGCCCACGATCTTGCCCACCCGGGTGAGGAAGAGTTGCCCCCGCTCCCGCAGGTAGAACAGGATGGTGATGAAGGGCAGCACCAGGATGCTCAACAAGTGGACGCCACTGGAAAGTCCGATACAAAAGATGCTGAAAATGAGCCAGCGGTAGGCCACGTAGTCCAGTTCCCGCGGCGTGGTGTAGTAGCGCACGGCCGCCCAGACCGTCATGCAGGTGAAGAAGAAGGACATGGCGTAGACCTCCCCCTCCACGGCCGAAAACCAGACGCTGGTGGTGAAGGCGGCGGCCAGTCCGGCAACCAATCCACCCCCGGCTACGGCGATGATCTGCCCACCACCGACCTCCGCCCGCGCGTCCCGCCCCGTCAGGGAAAGTAAGCTGAGCCGGATGGTCGTCCAGGCTACGAAGGTGGCCCCGAAGGCCGTGCAGAGGGCCGACATCCCGTTGACGAAGGCCGCGATCAGGGCCGGGTCGTCGCTGAGTAGGCTACCCAGGCCGGCAAAGAGCCGACCGATCAGCAGGAAGAGCGGTGCCCCCGGCGGGTGGACCACCTGGAGCTTGTAGGCACCGAGAATGAACTCCCCGACATCCCACAGACTACCGGTGCGTTCGACGCTGAGCAGCAGGACCGAAGCCGTAACTAAGAAGACGAGCCAGCCGGTGAGCTGGTGGAGGCGGTGTAATTTTCCCATGGGGCGGCAGCAGTGAATCCAGTGAACGCCGCGAAGGTACGGATTATTGACCCCTGCCCAGCCAGTCCGCCGACCCCGACCGCCCCCCGCGGGTAAACGACCACTCGTACCGATCCAACTCCGAAATGCCCGCCGCCAGCAGGT
>CAZKPE010000253.1:0-5804 GCA_964554545.1 uncultured Lewinella sp. | reverse complement strand
TCAGGGCGATACTGTCCTGCTCCACGATGTCCCGCCATCCGTCCTTTTCAACTTCCCGGAGTAGGGTATCGGGGAGGATGATCCAGTTTCCATGGTTCCCATCGGCCGCCAGCTGCCGCCGCTCAAGCAGGTAGCCGTCCCTGCGGCCCAATGCCCAGACGTAGGGGTCCTTAGCGTACCAGCGCAGGCGGATGCCGTCGGTATGCCGGAAGGCTTCCAGTTGCAGAAAGCCGGCGGGGCGCTCTTCGGTGATGCCCTGCGCCCCGAGCCAGGGTGAGCTCACTACAGATAAGACGAGCAAAAGCGTACTGAAAAATTTGAGCTGCTTATTCACCACGCGAGGCTTTAAAGATGGGAGTGGTGGAGGTAGAACCGGACATTTGCAGCGCCGGAGCCGCATAGGTTTCCACTTGTCCGTTGACATCCTGGACCACGTACTGAATGACGGCCCGGATATCCGCGCCGGTCGGGTCCGGCAGGTCGGGCATGGTCGGTCCGTTCTGCAACTGCCGCACCGCCATCCGCAGCGAGAAGGGCAGCTCGTACCCCTGCGCGAAGCCCGTTTGGGGGAACTGCTGATCGGGTGGCGTGGTCACGTTCTGGTCGGTGACCATCTGCGCGTTGTTGAATTGGTTCACATTCATTGATTCGGCACCAAACTGGGTCGTTACACCCACCCCGCCGGCGGTTATTACGGTAGTGTTGGTTTGTACGCCAATCGGGGTGTGTACGACGTCGATCTGGGTATTGCCACCGGTCACGGGCAGGCCTCCTCCGGCGTTCCCGGTCGTAATGGGGAGCCCTCCGCCGCCATTGCCCGTCGTGATGGGTATCCCGCCACCCCCGTAGCCCAGCTGATCCATCACCCAGGCGGCCTTCATGGCATCATTCACGTTCTGGATAATGCCGCCGTAGTCCGGCGTCCGCGTTGCCGCTTCCAGATCGGCATTACTGATGTTGGTATTGCCGCCGTCTTCGAAGTCACAGGGGTTGATATTCGCCCGCGTCATGGCGCGGTAGCGGAAGAGCCAGCTGTTGTTGTACTGCACGGCGGCGGCATGGGGCAGACTGGAGCGGAGGGTAACGTAGGTATCGGGATGGGCCGGCACCTGGGCATTTAGCCCCGGCAGCAGAAAGCCATTGCGGATTTCCTCGACCGAGGGGAAAAGGGCACCGGGCTGCGTCTGGGCTTCGGGGCCGGTCCCGGTTGGCGGCGGCGCCCCGTTCAATAGGCTCAGTTGATGGCCGCTGGTCGGTTCCAGTTCGGGCGCGGCGACCGACTGTACGATACGCAGGGTGTTGGTCGGCACCTGTTCCCTGATGGTGGTGGTGCCCGTCTGGTTTGCCGCGTAGCAGTCCGAGACGGTCTGGCTGGTCACGAAGTTGAACACGTCTTCGCGCAGGGTTCGGTAGTAACTACTGTAGCCATAGGATAAAGACACCTTGTTATGTGCAGTCTGCCCCCCCCGCTTGGGGGTTTCCAACTCCTGCTTACTAAAAAATTCTCCGGGGGAATTGCTGCTCCGGGTAGCAACGAAGCCCATGTCCTGAACGCTCAGGTTCTCCACGTAGGGGAAGATAATCGAATCCGATATGGCCTGGAAAGACGAATGTACGTAGCGGGGAGACTGCACTCCGGACACGTCCTCACTTACCGGCTCCCCCAACTGTAAGCCCGCGACTTTTTCGGCAAAGGTCGGATACGCACTCGTCCGGAAGTACGAAGTGTAGAAGACCTTCCCCAGCGGCAGGGCTCCCGCATCCGCGCGCTCTTGATTCGCCAGGGTGCGGGCGGCGCGCTCAAGGGGTGAGCTTCCGCTCGATTCCTGCTGAAGTACGTAGGTGGTCCGGGTTCGGATTACTGTATTCCCCTCGTCGGTAGGCGAAGCAGTCGGTGTTGGGACCGCCGCATCACCACTGCTCACGATCACCAGGTCCAGCCGGTACGTTTTATCGAGCCCCAGTGAGGCGGGCAGGGCCGGCCAGAGGATGCTGCGCTCGTTGACTTTTGCCATGGCCGTTGCGACCAACTGGTTGGTTACATTGTCCGAGTAACGGACCTGCAAGCTGTCGCCGTTGTACAACCATCCCCGCCCGAAAATGCGCTGCAGACTCTGCGTCAGCACAATATAGTTGTCCCCCGGCCGCTGGTCCCGATAAGTGTTGTACTGCAGGTGCTCGGGGTAGCTGCGGGCGATCATCGCGGGATCCAGTTCTTCGGGCCGGGGTCCGGTAGTGAAGTCCGCCACATAGCGTTCCCGGTAAAGATCTCCGGCGAGCGTGACGTCGTTCCAGCGGTTATCTTCCCTGAATTGGGGCCGCAGGGACACGATCAGCCGGTAATCGGTTTCTCCGTTCAATACCCGTTCCGGAAGCAGGTCCAAGGTTGCGTTACTCCTACCCCGGAGCGCCACGATCCCCTCGATCGGATCACTCAGTGTGATGCCGTCCGCAGCCACCTCGTAGGCGCGGGCCGTGTCGACCACCACCCGGAAGTCGGGGTCCGGATATTTAAGTAGTTCCTTTTGCTGCAGGAAGCTCCGTAGGCGGTAATAGCTCAGGGTGAGGGTGAAGCTGTCTACGGGGGAGAACGACTCCGTACCGTCCAGCGGTTGCCCGCGGCGGATCAGCTCAAAGTCCGGCATCGGCTCGGTCCGGAACTGTAGCGACCGCTCGTGCACGAAGCCTTTCCCGTCGTCATCGAGGAAGGGCTGCCAGCTGCCTCCCTTACGCTCTTCCAGTCGGAAGGTGAAGCTCAACTCGTACTGCTGCCCGTAACGCAGGTCGACACTGGCCGGATCGAGGAAGACCAGGTCGTTGTTCCTCGTCTTACTGCGATCGATTGCGGGGTTCGGCAGGAGCTGCCCAGTGGTCAGGCTCCGCAGTTTGAGTGAACCGGGTACTTCCGTAATACGGAAGGTCCGCTGACCATCCCCTACCGCCACATCGATCGGCTTGCGGTAGCCATCCACCAGCACGATGGTGGGCGTGAGGGCGGGGTCGACGTCCTCTAGTCCCGAGCTGGGGTCGGTACCGACGATGAGTTCGGAAAAGGGCAGGAAGAGCTGACTCTCCAGGGGGGAAGGGGGAAGGTCGTACAACGAGCAGTTGTCCCCGAAGCTGAAGGTGACCTGTTTGCTTCCCTCCCAGAAGGCGATGTCGTATTCGATCCGGGCCCCGCCGGCGATGTAGGACGGATTGGGAGCTTCTACCTGCAGGGCCGCAATGGCGGATAAACTGGCCAGGTTGGCCGTTTTTTCGAAGTAGTCGTCCCAGCCGTAGCCGAACTGCACCGCCCCGAATAGGTAAGCGTACGCATTCCCTTTCAGGTACCAGTTCGCCAGACCGTAGTTCGTCCGCCCGCGGCAGCCCAGGCTGTTGCTCAGGATGAGATTGTAGCCGAACTCGGCCGCCGCCTGCGCCCGGATGCGCCAGACGCTGAAGTTCTTCTTCCCCCCCCCGCTCGGGAACTGAAATTCCAGTCCGTGCATGAACCCACTCATGCCCGGCGGGGCGCTGATGTCGCCCAGCCCCAGTCCCCGATACTTAGCGTCAATTGCCGGAAAGGCGGGTAGCGAACTGCCCATATCCATATAGGTGGCGATTGATGCGCCGAAGGGAAAGCTCACCGCCAGCGGGTCCTGGGGCGTTCCCATCCAGAGTTTCCAACCCGTTGCCTTGGCCTCGAAGGCGATCTGCCCGATGTGATTGGCCCGCCCGTTGTTCGTGCCCGCCCCCTTGATGAGCCCGACGTAGTTCAGGTAGCCATCCATGACGGCACTCAAATTGCGTGGCTGGGCGTTGCGGTAGCGAATCGCCAGGTCGACGGCCACTACTGGGTCCGCGTTCGGTAGGGGATGCCCGTTCGGCAGCGTGGGGGTGAGGAAGGCCGCCGAGCCATTGAAGGATATACTGTTCAGCCCCAGGGTCGACAGGTTAAACTCCGCCTCCAGCATGGCCGCCCCGTTCATCACCAGCGGGGAGGGCACCGTGGCGATGTTGGTCATTAGCTTAAGACCGAGGGTCTTCTGTGCAGTAGGTACGTAGCGGACCCCACTCAGGCCCTCTCCCCGGGCGGCATTAGTAACCGGACTGAAAAAGTCAATGGTCTGGGTACTCAGCCCCTGCTCGGCCCGTGTCATGTGGTAGTAGACACCACCCCCCAGTCCCGTCAGGTGCAGGGGAGTCACGATCGGGATGCTACTGGCAATGGGAAAGCCGACCATCCCGTCCACGAAAAAGTAGGCGTGATTATTGACCCGCCCGAACATACCCGCCACGGCCAGTTCGTAGCCCACCCCATCGAAGCGGCCCTGCAAGCCCCCCTGAAAACCCCTTCCGAACACCGGATCGTCTTTGTACCAATCGATGACCCCGCTGATCTCCACTCCGGGTATCTTCATCCCCAGTCCGATCTTGTTGACCTCCGTATCCTCATACGCAAAGTCGAGCCCATCGCGCACTTCTTCCACCTTTCCCCAGACTGTTGCTCCCCCCGTTCCCGAAAATCCTCCCGACCCCCCGACCAGCTCGATGGTCGCATCCGTTTCGATACCGTACTGCCCCGTCTTGACCCCACTCCCCATCACGAAGGCCAACCTGTTGAGTTCTACCCCGAAGCCACCCAACTTGACTTCCGCCCCGGTGATTCCGAAGTGCCCACCCGCACCGATGCCGACGTAGGGGTGGTATGATTTCAACTGAAACTTTTCGAAGATGACGTCGGGTACGGTAAAGGAAGCAGTCGGCGCAATGCCCAGCGCCACGTTCCCGTACAGATCGGCCTCCACATTCCAACCGCCCTTGGCGTCATCGTTCAGCAGGGTCAGGCTGGAGTTCGGTAGTAGGGTGAGCTGTCCGTCCCAGCTTTCCCAGTCGATAATTTTGGGCTCATTCAACGCTACACTAAAGGAGAAATCCCCGCCCTCGCTGGCCTGCCCGACGTAGCGCAGCTCGTCCTTGTCGTCATTCGGCAGGAAGACGTCCCCCGCGACGTAGGCCCGCCGGAAGGCGCTGTGCATCAGGTCGAGTTGGATGGTATCCACGCTCACGTCCCAGGTATTGGCTTTGGGGTCGGAGCCGTCGGCCATGACTACGTTGCGGGCCGTGACCTTTAGACTCAGCCCCGTATTGTCGATGACGAGGTTCTGCACGCCGAAGCCCAATCGTTCGTTGCTGCTGCGGTCCTCCAGAAAATCCAGCGTAGCGTCCAGTTCTCCCATATAAACGCCCTGCCAGCGGTCGGTGGGGCGGTCGGCAATCACCTCCGCGTGCTGGTAGCCATCGGGGAAGACTACGTTGCCGTCGGGGGAATCCGTTTCGCTGAAGTCCAGCCATAGATCGGTAGCCTCCCACTGCACCTTACGCAGCCCGCTGACCGCAAAGGCCTGGTTGTTCTTGATATTCAGGCGAGCCAGGAACTGCGGCCAGCGGTCGCCGCTGAGGTCGAACTCCCCGATCACGCGGGTGGGCTCGGGGGCGAGGGTACCGTCGTTTGCCAGCGGAATGACCTTGTCGCGGCAGAAGGCGACCTCTCCCTTGAGGCGGAAGCCCTCGTAGCCATCGCAGCTGAAGTTGACGTAATTCTCTCCGGTATTGTCCAGCTTCATGGAGCCGTAGGTGCCCAGGCCGAAGGTGACGCTGGAAACCAACCGTAGCTGTTGGGTACCCGTAAAGCCCCCCGGCGTCAGCGGCAGATTCTTACCCTCGAAGGCCAGGAATTCTTTGTCGTTACCGGGTACGGGCAGTACCGTGAAGACGTCGGCCTGCATCCCCCCCTGCGCAAAGCGAATGTCGTCGATGAA
>CAZKPE010000252.1:0-5835 GCA_964554545.1 uncultured Lewinella sp. | reverse complement strand
TTGCTGGTCGCCACCGACGTGGCTGCTCGCGGACTGGACGTCAGCGACCTTACCCACGTCATCAATTACAATCTGCCCGACGCCCCTGAAGTCTACGTACACCGCAGCGGTCGTACCGGACGGGCTGGCAAGGAAGGAATTGCTCTGAGCATCGTCACCGGAAGGGAGCTGCGGAAGCTTCGCGACATCGAACGCTACGGAAAGATCCAATTCAGCCAGGCTCCCATACCGAGCCAGGAGGAAGTCTACCGGAGGCGTGCCATGCGTTTCGTGGAAAGCCTCAAGGGAGCTGAGCTAAAGGACAATAACCTGACCGCCCTGCTCCCCGAACTTACGGAAGCCCTGGGGGAGCTGGACAAACAGCAGCTGATCGAAAAGGTCATCGCTCACGGACTGGCCGATTTCAGCAAGCAGCTCAGCGGAGCCAAAAAGATGAAAGCCCCGACCGACGAACGGGAAGAGAAGCGCCCCCGCCGCGACCGCCGCAACGTCTCTTACACCCGGCTTTGTCTGGCCGCCGGCCGTAAACAGGGCTACACCGTACCCCAGGTCATCGGGATGCTAAACAAGAACGTGCCGGGCCGCAAAATCGACCTGGGTAAAATCGACCTGCAGAATAACCTCACCTTCATCGACGTGGAAGAACAGGAAGCCGGCCGCGTAGTCGCCAGCATGAACGGCAAGGAGGATAAGGGGCAGCCCGTGAATTTGTCCATCTACGAGGGTAACGCCCCCACTGACAACCGGCGTTCAGACAACCCCCGCAACAAGTATAAAGGCTTCTCCGGTGGCGCTCCCGGAGGTTTTAAAAAGCGCAAAAAGAAGCACCGCAAAGGACAGGGGAAGTAGGAACACGTCTCCAAATCGCAGGTCGGTATGCCGCTTCTCTGCTAGCCGCGTCAGCAACTTCAGCCACAGTACCGCGGTGATGTAGCAGTCACCCAGTGCGGTGTGCCGGTCGGAGAGGGAAATGCGGTAGCGTTTGGCGAGCGCGTCGAGCGAATAGTCGGTATCCGGTCTCCAGTAGCCTTTGGGAACGATACGCTGGGCCAGGTCAGCGGTGTCGATCCATGGGTTCACCAGTGGCCCGCAGCCGTTCCGTTCAAGTAGTCCATTCAGAATCGCCAGATCGAATCCGATGTGGTGGCCCACGATCGGGGCGCGCCCCATGTAGTCCAGAAATTCCCTCAGCAGATCCTCCTCCGTCGTGAACAGCAGCCGCCGGGAATTTGGGATGATGCCGTGAATGGCGATGGCCGCGTCATTTACCCGCTGGTCTTCCTGGGGGAGGTAACGCTCGAATTGGTCTTGGAGCCTGATCGTATGACCGACGAGTCGGAGAGCTCCGAGGCTGAGGAGCCGGTCCCGCTTCACGTCCAGGCCGGTGGTTTCGCCGTCCACTACGACTACCGGAATATCGCGTAGCGCCGTGTCCTCCGTCCACCCACCAAGGTTCCTTTCTCGGTAGGACCGGTACCAGTCCGGCCAATTCGGATCGAATGCGCCGTCGCGTCTACCGGATAGCTTACGGAGCCAGGACCTCATCGCAGGAAGGTGAGTTGGAAGCGGACCTCCAGTAGCTGCTGGATGTCGGTCACCGGATTGAAACTATTGCGGAGCAGAAGCCGCTCTACCTGGCTGAGTTCTCCGGGCTTGACGAAGCGGCCGCCGTCGCCCCTGCGTTGTCCCAGTCGCGCCCGCAATCGCAGGAGCAACTCGTAGGCTTCGGCTGCCTGCCGGTAGAGTTCCGCATTCTGGGGTTCGGCTTCGGCCAGCCGGTCGTAACGCCCGAAGGTGGAGTATACACCCGACAATCGCGCGCGGAGGGCGAGTACCCGGGCGGCATCGGTGAGGGGGCGCATGGCGCGGGCCTTCAGATCGAACTGGTCTTTGTGTTCCCCGCTGCGTTCGACGACGAAATTGCGGAAGAAGGTCAGCGGACTCGGATTCTGTAGTGCCGCCCGGGCCAGGTTCGCCTGGAATCGCAGACTACTCCCGTCCAGTTCCGTGAAGATATGCGCGGTCAGCTCGGCGGGTAGGCTACCGTCTCCCCAGACGCCGCGGTAGTCGAAGAAGGTTGCCGTGTTCAGCAGGTTCTCACCGTTGTTTTCGTGCATCCACGCGGAAAACTGCTTCTTCCACCCTCCTACGCTCAGACACCAGTTCGGGTTACTGGCCATCATGTCGCCCTCGCAGTAGACGTAGCCCACTTCGTGCAAGTACTGAGTGACCAGATCGGCCAGTTCGATGAAGTAGCGCTTTACCGGTGTGTACCGATTGGCGGCCACGTCGGCAAAAACGAGCGCGTTGTCCTGATCCGTTCGCCGAAGCTGCTCCCCCCGTCCGTGACTACCCAGCGTCAACCAGTCGAAGAGGGCGGGTGGGTTCCCCTTATCGAGGGCTTGCATCCGCGCCAGGGCCAGTTTGATGCACTTCCGGGTGATTTCGTCATTGACCTGCGTCATGATCGCGGCGATGTAGCGGATGGCCACTTCCTTATCCAGGAAATCCCCCAGCAGGCGGTCGGCCCGGTCGCGAAGCTCACGCAGGTAAGCCGTGGTTCGGGCCCGTCCGATCTCGTCAATCAGGGCGGCCGGACTGTTGCCCTGCGCGAGTAATAGATCGTGTTCGCTAATTACACCGGTGACTGCGGTCCTGGTGGTACCGTCTTCGGTTCGCACCAGGTGGTGGAACCCGCTCCTCAACATCTCGATCTGGGCATCACCGACCGTGATGCTATCTCTGACACAGTGGACGGGCTGCGACATGATCCGTGATACCGGGGCCGAGCGGTTGACCCGCCCGGTGGCTACGCTGGTTCGGAAATCCCGGTCGGTCACGATGCCCAAGGGGCACCGCCCGTCATCCACAACCACCAGCGATCCCACCACGGCCTCCGTCATTCGCTTTGCCGCCCGGTGAATCGGCAGTTCCGCGGGGCAGGTGACCGGATCGCGCCCGTGGGGAACGGACTGAACGGATACCATTCGCGCGGGCTCGTGGGCTTGCCCTTTCCGTACCTCCGCACGACGCAGGACAAATCGGTTACTGCCGGCCATGCTGGTGGCGAGATAAGCCAGTATCTGGGGGTACTGCGGCAGCAATTCCTGAAAGCCGTCGGATTTCACAGCGTAGAGCAGGGTTTCCTCCGTGGCCCGCGCGGTGAACAAATAATCATCATCCGCTAAAAGGGGGCGGATGCCGAAAATCTCGCCTTCGCCGCAGCGTTCGATCAGCTGTTCCGAGCCGTCCGCCAGTGGGGCCTTCAACTCAACCATCCCCTCCTTGACCACGAAAAACCGTCGCTCGGGTACGTCACCCGCCCGGAAGATTACGGTAGTCGGTGCCTGGTACACAATTTCTACCCGTCCCGCAATCCGCAGTAAGGCATCTTCGGGAAGAAAGTTAAAAGGCTCCAGTTCCTTCAGAAAGTCGTAGACCCGGTAGGCGACCTGATTGGGCATGAAGGCAAGATAGCCCGTGGGTGCTATTCGTAGCGCAACGACTCGATGGGGTCGAGGGCGGCGGCGCGCAGGGCGGGGTATAGACCGGAAAGCAGGCCGGTCACCGTACAGATGATCAGCGCCAGCCCGATCCAGGCCCAGGGTACGATAAATTGCCCGCCGGTAAAGATGACCACGACATTGCCGGCCGCCACGCCGAGAAAAATACCGAACAGTCCGCCCAGCTGGCAAACCACGATCGCTTCAACCAGAAACTGGATCAGGATATTTCGGCGGGTGGCCCCCAGCGCTTTACGTACACCGATTTCTTTCGTTCGCTCGGTCACGCTGACCAGCATGATGTTCATCAGCCCGATAGCTGCTCCCAGTAGGGTCATCATGCCGATACTGATGGCGGCCAGGCGCAGGGTTACGGTATTCTCCTTAATGATGCTGACCAGATCGGAGCTGTTTTCCACCTCGAAGTCGTTTTCCTCCCCGGGCTTCAGTCCGCGTACCCGTCGCATGACCAGGGTGGCCTCGGCCATGGCGGCTTCGATCTGGGCCGGACTGGGCACGGCGATGAGAATATCGTAATTCGTCTGGCTAGACCCATAATATCGTTTGGCGGTCTGTAGGGGCATCAGGAGCCGCTTGTCATTACTGGTGAAGGTGGCCCCCTTACTTTCGAGCGCCCCGATGACCCGTAGCCGTTTGCCGTCCGCAACGATCTCTTTACCGATGGCGAAGTCCACTTTGCCGTTGAAGAGTTGATCGATCAGTTCGGAGCCCAGAATGGCTACGTTGGCACCGTCCGTTACCTCACGCCGCGTGAAATTGCGACCGGCCGCCACCTCGAATCCTTTACTGATCAGGTAGTTGGCCGTCGCACCGTAAATCGGTACGTTCGGATTGGTCTCCCGGTCAGCATAGGTCAGCGTGGCAGCTCCCTGGGCGAAAAAACTGATGCTGATCTCGCTGGGGACGCCATACTCTTCGGCGAAGCGGATGGATTGGTCGTAACTGAAAGGTTCCGACATTTTGCCGCGATTGCGCCCACCCCGCGAACGAACCTCCTCCCGCTTACGGTCGATCTCAATAGTATTAGCCCCCAAGCTGGACAGGTTAGAGGAAAGGGAGTAGATAGCCGCGTCGATGGCCGTGAGGATACCGACCAGGGCCATAATTCCCACGGCAATGATCAGGGTAGTCAGGAGTGCCCGCAGCCAATTGGTGGTGATGCTGCCCAAGGCGACCCGGATGTTTTCGAAGATATCCATGGGCGGCTAATGTAGGCCGAAGCCGGAGGAACCACCTCCCTTTTTCGACCAACAACCAATTCCGGCTAGCTTTGTATTCTTCCTAACCGTCGCATACCGGCCCTATGATCGATCTCCCCCTTGCTCCTTCCCCCGCCCAGCGCAAACGCAAGCCCGACTGGCTGCGCGTCAAGCTCCCCATCGGACCGGATTACAAGCGAGTCCGCAAACTGGTCGACGAGTACCAGCTCAACACCATCTGCCAAAGCGGGAACTGTCCAAATATGGGAGAATGTTGGGGGGCTGGCACGGCTACCTTCATGATTCTCGGTAACGTATGTACGCGCTCGTGTAGCTTCTGCGCGGTGAAAACCGGTCGGCCTACCGAATATGACACCGACGAACCCCGTCGCGTAGCGGAAGCCATCGATCTGATGCAGGTCAAACACGCGGTACTCACTTCCGTCAACCGCGACGAATTGAAGGACCGGGGGGCCGAGATCTGGTACCAGACCGTTCGCCAGATCAAACAACGTACGCCCCAGGTGACCATCGAAACCCTCATCCCCGACGTACGGGGTAACTGGGACGCGCTCTACCGCATGATCGACGGCGGACAGGAAGTGGTTAGTCACAACATGGAAACCGTGGAAGAGCTGTACCGCAAGGTTCGCCCCCAGGGCCGCTACACCCGGAGCCTCGAGGAACTGAAGCGAATTAAGGAGGCCGGCAAGCGCACCAAGACCGGCTTCATGGTTGGCCTGGGCGAAACCGAAGCACAGGTGGAACGCATCCTGGACGATCTGGCCGAAGTCGGCGTCGACGTCGTCACGATCGGACAGTACCTACAACCTACCGCCATGCATTTGGCCGTCGACAGCTTTGTCACCCCGGATACCTTCGCCCACTATAAGGCGCTCGGAATGGAAAAAGGCTTCGACTTCGTAGAGAGCGGCCCGCTGGTGCGGAGTAGCTATCATGCGGAGCGGCATCTTTGAGGGGTTGCGGGGTTGCGGGGTGTCGGGGTGTCGAGGTGTCGGGTTGCGGGTTGCGCCACGGTCCCGGAGGGATCGGTCTACCTTAGCGGGGGGTTGAGCAAGGGCGCAGCCCGGCGAAACCCTCCGATTAAAAAA
>CAZKPE010000251.1:0-5878 GCA_964554545.1 uncultured Lewinella sp. | reverse complement strand
CCTCACTCCATCCTTGCATACTCCGCCCGACTAGCCGCCTGTTGCGCGTAGGAATTCAGCTTGACCTGCTTTTCCGCTGACTTACCCGGCCGGATCTTCATATTCAGGAACTCTACGCCGAGTGAGAAAGCGATGGCGAAGTAGAGGTAGCCCTTCGGAATTGTTCCGACCTCGGAGTCAAATACCCGCAGGTGGCCGAGGTGGGCTCCCTCCGCCAAAAGCATAAATCCGATCAGGATCAGGAAGCTCAGGCCCAGCATCTGGATGGTGGGGTTGCGGGCCACGAAGTTGCCTACCGGAACGGCGAAGAGCATCATGATCAGGACTGAAACCACCACCGCGATGATCATGATGATCAGGGCACCCATCAATCCATTTGTCATACCCACCGCGGTAAGGATGCTATCGAAGCTGAAGACGATATTGATGATGGTGATCTGCACGATGACGGAGTTCAGGCTGGCCCCTTTTTTCGGTTCTCCGGGGTCACCCTCCAGGTGTTCGTCGCCCTCCAGTTTGTGGTGGATCTCGGAGGTCGCCTTGTAGAGCAGAAAGATACCGCCAGCGATCAGGATCAGTGCCTGCCCGCTGAATCCGGCCTCCGCCCATCCCACGTCGAAGCTCAGCCAGGGCTCTTCCAGCGCGATCAGCCAGGAGACGCCGAACAGCAGCGCGATGCGCATGGCCATCGCCAGGATCAGACCGATATTGGTCGCCTTTTTCCGCTCTTGCTCCGTCGAAAGTTTCTCCGAAGCGATTGAAATGAAGATAATATTATCGATGCCCAGCACGATCTCCAGGAAGGTGAGCGTGAGTAAGGACATCCAGACGGCACCACTGCCGAAGTCGGGTATTTCGAACATATTGCCCAAACTAGCGCCCCCCCCATTTGTTTGGGGCACCGATGAAGGAAACCAAATTCCGCCGCCTGCGCCGCGATGAGCTCGAAGAGGTCCGGCCCCAGTTCGTTAAGTTCCTCAGCGTGAACGGAATTGATGCCGAAAGCTGGATCCGGATCAAGGAGGATGATCCCCGTCGGACCAACGCGCTGATCCTCCAGTTCTCCCAGATCATCTTCGCCGGGGTGATCCGGGAAATCGAGTACCTGGTCCACCGCAAACCGCACGATTTGCGTACCTACCGCACCGGCCCCGACAAGATCGAAATGCGTGGCTTGCTGATCGAAGGGGAGAGCCGGGTCGACCTGACGGACGCCAGCCTACCGCCACAGGAGATATTTCGCTTGCTCCGCGAAGACGGGGCTCGCCCAAAGCTTTACTCCGCTGAGCGTACCTACCTACCCATCGGCCGCGACCAGGACATATTTTTGCGCATGGAAGAAGGGGCCCTCATCGACCAGGGGGAACTCTTCGAGCTACTCGACCGGGTGAAGGGCCAGAGCACCCCCACCGAAAAGTAACTACTTTCCCCTTCCAAACGTATGCGATCATGTCCTACCGCTTCTTGATCTTCACTCTACTGCTCGCCTTCTCCGCCTGTAGCCAGCAGTCGCCCCCGGCCGAAACCGAAACGGTGGCAAATAGCCCCAGGGAGAATACTGAACTGGCCATTTACCGGGACGCTACCCAGCCCGTTAATGAGCGGATCGCCGACCTGATCGGCCGCATGACCGTTGAGGAGAAAGTCGCACAGGTTACCGCGGTCTGGTCGGATAAGCATAAGATGGAGACGGAAGACTTCGACTTCGACCCCCAAGGCGCCCGAGAAGTGATGCCTCACGGTATCGGTCATGTCACCCGGCCGAGTGAATTGTCCGGCAGCGGAGAGCCCGGGCGCACCGGGGAGGAAGAGATTGTTTACACCAATGCCATTCAACGCTGGCTCGTAGAAGAAACCCGCCTGGGCATACCCGCCCTGATGCACGAGGAGAGTTTGCATGGTTTAGCCGCAAAGAACGCTACCAGTTGGGGGCAGCCCATTTCCGTAGCCGCCACCTTCAACCGCGAACTCACCCGCCGCCTCTACGCCACCGCCGCCCGCCAGGCCGCCAGCCGGGGTGCTCACGTGGTACTGACCCCGGTAGTAGATGTAGCCCGTGACCCCCGCTGGGGCAGGGTAGAGGAAACCCTGGGCGAGGACCCCTACCTGGCCGCCCAGATCGGACTGGAAGCGGTACTGGGGTTTCAGGGTGATGATGACCAGTGGGACGAAGGGGAAGTATTCGCCACCCTGAAACACATGGCCGGCCACGGGGAACCGGAGGGCGGCAACAATATCGGACCGGCCCACATCAGCGAACGAACGCTACGGGAAGTTTTCCTCTACCCTTTCCGCTACATCGTCGCCAACGGCAACGTCCGCAACATCATGGCGAGCTACAATGAAGTAAACGGTGTGCCCAGTCATGCCAACGATTGGATGCTCAACGAGCTACTGCGCGGGGAATGGGGGTATGAAGGTGCGGTGGTCTCGGACTACTTCGCGGTGCGTGAACTGCACGAACGCCACGCGGTCGCTGCCGATTTACGGGAAGCGGCCATGCGGGCTATCCGTAGCGGGGTCGACATCGAATTGCCCGACCGGGAAGCTTTCCCCTATCTGGTCGAGGCCGTTAATTCCGGTGCCCTACAGGAAAGCGTACTGGATCAGGCCGTCAGCCGAATCCTCCGGCAGAAGTTCGACCGCGGCCTGTTCGAAAATCCGTACACGGAAGCCGGCTCCGCCCTGGCCAATACGCCCTCCGACGATGCACTGGTCCGCGAGGCCGGAGCGGAGGGGATGATCCTGCTCAAGAACGATTCTATCCTTCCCCTGGCCGAGGGGTTGACGATTGCCGTAGTTGGGCCAAACGCCGATAAGATCCTGCTCGGTGGGTATAGCGACCAACCCGCCCACTTCGTTACCCTACGGGAGGGCCTGGAGGCCTACACCGCCCGTGCCGGAGGAGAAATCATCTATGCCGAAGGAGCCCGGGTAACCGAAGCCGGAAGCTGGTATAAAGACCCCGTTGTAGCCGTACCCGACGAGGAAGATCGCCAGCGTATCAGGGAAGCCAAGAAGGCTGTGGCGAAAGCCGACGTGATCATTCTGGCCGTAGGCGGTAACGAGCTCACCAGTCGCGAAGCCTGGGCGGAAAGCCACCTCGGCGACCGCCCGACCCTCGAGCTGATGGGCGTGCAAAACGAACTGATCGACGCCATGGCCAGCCTGGATAAGCCGCTGATCGGATTGGTCTTCGGGGGCCGACCGCTAAACATCGCTAACTTGATCGATCAGTCGGATGCCGTATTTCAGTGCTTCTACCTCGGGCAGGAAACCGGACACAGCGTAGCCGACGTACTATCGGGGGCCGTAAACCCCAGTGGGAAGCTTCCCATCAGCATCCCCCGCTCCGCCGGGCACATTCCCGCCTACTATAACTACAAACCCACCGCCCGCCGCGGCTACCTTTTCGCGGACGTGAACGCCCTCTTCCCCTTTGGTTACGGATTGAGCTACACCACCTTTGAAATATCGGAACCGGAATTGGCGGAGGTGCAAATCCCGACGAATGGAAATACCAGCGTAACCGTGACGATCACCAATACGGGCGACCGGGCCGGAAAGGAGGTCGTTCAGCTCTACATCCGCGACGAGTATAGTACGGTGACCCGCCCGGTGAAGGAATTGAGGGGTTTCGAAAAAATCTACCTGGCTCCCGGAGAAAGCAAGCAGGTCACTTTCGAAATTGGCTTCGAAGAGCTGTCATACCTGGACCAGGACATGAAGTACGCCGTCGAGCCGGGCACCTTCCAGCTTATGATCGGTAATAGCAGCCGCGATGAGGACCTCAAGCGGGTCACCCTGACGGTGGTCGGCCAGGCCAAGTAGAAACAGGAAAATCCAGCCCGACCGGAGCCGAGCTGGAGCAAAACAAAAAACAGCAGGATAGATCTGTCTAGTAGATCACACCCCTGTTTGGTGTGTTTGGGAGCGACTTCGGGGGCTAGAGCTCGCTGATGCGGCGCTGTACTTCGTAAAGTCGGGTGTTTTTATCGACGTCCTCCGTCCAGGGATCGTGCTCGAGGTAGTTAGCGGAGATCAGCTTCAGTTTGTGGATGCGCCCTTTGCCGTCCTTCATCGGCTGCACGTACTTGACCCAGATGCTGCCCTTGGTGCGGACGGCATAGATCTTGTTCTCCTTGATCTCGTGTACCCCGCCGATCTGGCGACAGATGATGATATCGCCGTCATTGATGACGGGCTCCATCGAGTTGCCATTGATGGGGAAGGCCACGTAGCCGTCACCGAACAGGTCGGGCAGGCTGAAGAACTGGGCCTCCTCGCGCAGGAAACTGTCTTGGTCGACGCTGGCACCGGCGAAGGCCTCCGTGGAGGTGAACAGGATGTTCTGCTTCACGTCGTCGTCCTCTCCCGTACTGGGGGCGGTAGGAATCTCCATACCGAATGGCGTTCCCTTGCCCTCCAGGAGGTAATCGGGGTTGATCCCGTATTCGTTGCAGACCCGGCGGGCTTGCTCGTAGTTAATGCAGCGCTTATCGTCAGGGTTCAGGTAGGCCCGAATGATGTGGCCGTAGGAACGGTTATTGAGGATGCGCTTGGCGAAGTCGCCCAGTCCGCGTCCGTTGCGGTCGTTCTTGATAATCTCCCCACGATCCTCGAGGATCTGGAAGACTTCGCGGAATCGATCGTTTAATTCGCGGCGGTCTGCAGTAATCATGTTGCGGTATCAGTTTAATCTGCCCCAAATTAAAACATTTTCAAACAGCCGCGCAAGTTTTCAACAACTTTTCTCACATTTTTAGCGGTATTTTGCTGAAATCCGGGTGAAATTGTTGGAATAGTGCGTCGTACAACCGCACTGCCGGTTGCTGCGTTATGATCGGTCCACACGGGTCTCAAAATTGGTTGACCCTACAATTTTATTAAATTGGGAAGTGACTTCGGCCTGTCTAGGGCGGGCCTCGACCCTTCGACTTGTCAGGGCTCCGAGGGTGCTTCGGCACCTGACGACAAGGGGATTACCGAACCAGGCCAGCTATCCCAACCATGTTTCTAGCAGGAGTCAAACCACCTGGAGGCACGTGTGGAACTAACAACAAACGCCCGGTCGAGCTAGCTCGACCGGGCGTTCTTAGTTTACGGAAACGTAGGAAGGGAATTACTCCTCCTCCCGTCCGCCGTTCAGCTTAGCCTGCAGTTGCTCCAGTTCATCCCATTTGCCGGCGGCGGCCAGGGCGGCCTGCTCGGACCAGGTACCGGGATCGTGGCTGGCGTAGTTCGGTCCGCCTTCCTTCAGGGCATCCTTCAGGAAGTCCTGATCGGCGTCGGCCAGACCCTCCCAGCTCTTAATGCCGGAAGCACTCAGAATGCCCGCGATGCCGGGGCCGATACCCTCGATGACCGTCAGGTCGTTCAGGGCGTACTTTTTGCCGCTGGGCAGGACCACCTCCTCGGGACGATCGCTGCCGGTCACCCCGGCGGTATTCAACGCATCGGCCTGATCGGGATTGTTAGCTACGGCCAGTTCGGCCTCGTCGGTAATGCCGGGAGCTACATCGGGCATCTCGGGAGCATCGTTCATATGAACGGGGCCCTCGGTTGCGCTACCGGCCGGAGTGGCGGTCAGGGTAGCTTCGGCATCGATGTTCGTATCGGTGGCCAACTGTTCGGCAGGGGCCGTGCTTTTCGGGGCGGAGGCAGTTTTGGTCTTCGATCCGTTGGTGTTCGCGGAGTTGCTTGCACCTGCGTCCGCGCCCTCGGCATCCACGCTGACGAACATGCGGTTGAGCCGGCTTTTGCGGAAGGAAACCTTGCCGTCCACTTTGGCGTGAATGGTAAAATCCTTACCCATATAAACATTCTCGCCCGGATGATACTTGGTACCCCGCTGGCGGATGATGATGTTGCCGGCCTT
>CAZKPE010000250.1:0-5890 GCA_964554545.1 uncultured Lewinella sp. | reverse complement strand
GTTTAAGGACGTGATGAATTTTCGGGGGGTGTGGTTGGGGGTGGGGTGGTATCTGAGTGGGGGGAGTGTTGGGGAAAGGGTATCTTTGCGGGGTGAATGATTTAGATTTAGTGTAAGTCCATGGCGGAATTTGGGGGTGGCGTATCAAATGTAGGACTATTGTTTAAAGTATAGACTGGCCCACTTAATAGTTGCCAAACTAACTATGTGTTGCCCACTCGGTCAATCTAGTGAGGTTATCACTTTTGGTGACTGCGCGTAGTTATATATGTATACGTTACGATCAGCATCTGGGAAGAAGCTCAATACAGCCCTTTATTCTTGCCACTTATTTGGTGATTCTTATAGTCAAATAATTGACAGTATCTTGCTAGCTTTACTACCTGTTTAAGATAATATGTTCATCAGAAGTGTTGACCATGCATAGAATTCCCTTCAATATTCCTTTCGTAACTGGAACGGAAGGAAAGTTTATCCAGGATGCTATAGCTAGTGGCAAACTAAGTGGAGATGGTAAGTACACAAAGCTAGCAAGTACAGCTTTGGAGAAACTTACCGGTACAAGTAAAGTGCTACTAACTACGTCCTGTACCCACGCCTTAGAACTTGCTGCCATACTATTCAATATTAAGGAAGGAGATGAAATAATTATGCCCTCGTATACATTCGTGTCAACTGCAAATGCGTTCGTTTTGCGGGGGGCCAGTATTGTTTACGTAGACATTCATCCGGGAACGATGAATATTGATGAACGTTTAATTGAAGGTGCTGTAACTCCTCGAACTAAAGTAATTGTTCCGGTACACTATGGTGGAGTTAGTTGTAACATGGACGTAATTCTCGATATTGCACAGCGACATAACATTTATGTAGTCGAGGACGCAGCGCAGTGTGTCGGTGCTACTTACAAAGGGAAGTCGCTGGGAACGTTTGGACATTTAGGCGCGTTAAGTTTTCATGACACTAAGAATGTACATTGTGGGGAAGGTGGTGCGTTGCTGATTAATGACCCTGCTTTTATTCAACGCGCGGAGATTGTCCGAGAAAAAGGAACGAATCGGTCTAAATTTATACGGGGAGAGATTGATAAATATACTTGGGTTGACGTAGGGTCTAGTTACCTGCCAAGTGAGTTAAATGCAGCATTTTTATACGCTCAATTGAAGCAAGTTTATTCAATTACCCAAGCAAGACGGACAATTTGGAAGCTATATTATGAAAATTTGAGTTCACTTGCCGAGCAGGGTTCAATTAATTTGGCTCAGCCAACAAGTGAGGAGCACAACGGACACCTCTTTTTTATTAAATGTCGGAACGTTGAAGATCGACAGTCTTTAATTGAGGAATTAAAGCAGTTGGAAATATATACTGTTTTCCACTATATCCCTCTGCATTCTGCTATTGAAGGACATGCTACCGGAAAGTTTTTTGGGCAGGATATATTTACGACTCAAGAAAGTGAACGCTTACTGCGGTTACCATTATGGGTAGGGATGACCGCTTCGCATGTGGATCGGGTTTGTACTGCTATAAAGAGGTATTATGAGTAAGGTGTTAATATCAGTTGTAGATAGCTTTCTCTCCCTAATAGGAGTTTATAAGTTGATTGACCGTAGGACTACACCTCGAATGGTGTGGGGGTATTACGACAATAAACTGAATAAAAAATATACGCAAACGCGAATCAGCAATACGTCCATACTTTATTGGGAGGATCGTATACAAATGAATGATGCTATTTTTATCGGCCACTATTGTGTCCTAGATGGTACCGGAGGTTTAGTTATTGGTAAGGGAACGCAATTCGCGGCTATGTCCGCTGTATTTACTCATAGCAGCCATGCCGCTATTCGCTTATATGGTGAGCGATACACTCAAACTCCGGAAAGTGAAAAAGTTGGTTTTTTCAAGAAGTCGGTAACTATCGGTGAATATGTTTACCTAGGGTCCGGGTGTAAAGTGCTGCCCGGGGTCAGCATTGGCAACTACGCTGTTGTTGGTGCAGGTGCTATTGTCACAAAAGATGTTCCCTCCGGTAAGGTAGTAACAGGGTGTCCGGCAAAGATTGTGGGAGACGTTGTCGACCAAGATCGTCCATTTCTGGAGCGGTATCCTGATCTATATGACTCTTACGTTCATCCTGGGGACAAGCCCAGTAGAAAGAACAGATGAGTAACACATTTCGCAAGAAAACAATTAGTGGATTAAAATGGAATGCAGTAAGCAGAGCGGTCATCCAGCTAAGTACTATTGTACTAGGCGTTATTCTCGCACGCCTATTGTCACCCGCTGAAGTAGGCCTGGTTGCTATGGTAACTGTGCTTACCAACTTTGGAACGGTTTTTGTTGATTTCGGATTTACTAGCGCTATAATTCAAAATAAACAATCCAATAGCAGTCATTGGTCTAGCGTATTTTGGCTGAATTTATCCGTTAGCTTACTTATTTCAATTGGATTAAGCCTCTCGGCACCATTAATCAGTAATTTTTACGATGAGCCGCTTCTGCGGGATGTCACGATTGTAGTCGCTTGGACATTTATTTGTAGAGCCTTTAATTTGGTGCAAGAATCATTGTTGCGTAAAAATATGGATTTTAAATCACTTACGCGTATTCGCGTGAGTGCTCAAGTAGCAGGTGGTGGAGCTGGTATTCTCGCTGCGTATTATGGTTTATCATATTGGAGTCTGGTCATTAAGGAATATACTGCCATTCTTATCATGAATATTGGCGTTTGGTATGTATCAAACTGGCGGCCGAGATGGCTCATGGAAAGGTCTGCAATTAAGGAAATGCTTGGCTTTTCCCTACCGCTGATGGGGTCACAGACTTTGAATTACTGGACACGTAATGCTGACAACCTGATGGTCGGTAAGGTTTTGGGTGATTCGGCTTTAGGCGTGTATTCGCGTGCCTACGACCTTATGCTTTTACCGCTGAATAACATTTCCAATGTCATTTCGGGAGTTATGTTTCCAGCTTATTCTCAAATACAGGACGATAAAGACCGGATCAAGCGAATTTATCTACAGATCACTCGACTCATTGCTTTTGTCACGTTTCCGATGATGTACGGTCTTTGCGTCGTGGCAGAACCTTTTGTAAGCTTGTTACTTGGTTCTCAATGGATGGGCGTTGTTCCAATTATTCAGATCCTGGCCCCCCTGGGAGCTATTCAATCAATCTCCACGTTGGAAGGTAATATATTTCTTTCCCAGGGAGCTACCCGACTACAGTTCATCACTGGAGTAATTAGTAAAGTCTTTATGATTACCGCAATGGTAGTCGGGCTTTATCTTGGAGGCCTGGAAGGTATAGCTTGGGCGTACCTTATCAGTTCCACCGTGGCCTCATTTTTTCTATTTCATTATATGGGGAAACTCATTCGTCTTAGCGTATCCGATATTGCAAAGAACCTACTCCCGGTTTTTTTGGCAGCACTCCTAATGGCCTTTACAGTTTGGGCCACAGATTTTTACGTGTTGTACAGTTTTGCTGATCTATTTCGATTGACTGGGCTGGTGCTTGTCGGCATTGGATCTTACCTAATATATACCAGCATTTTTAAGATTAGGGAGTTAGAAAATATAATGCGCATAGTTCGTGAACGTTAAATAGGGAGTAAAACTGCCTCGCATTTAGGGCTATAATAAGGGGTCAACTCGCAAATTGCTAATGTATGACTGTATTGCATAATTTTTACGAATATCTGCCCGTGTCGCAGAACTGGGCATATAATTTAATTCGGCATACTCCGGTTGACAAACTCGTTATATATGCTGAGCGCTACTTGAAGAATAATTTTTATTTACCGAATGCATTATACCTTAATGATGGATTGCAGGGTTTAGGTGATGTAAAACTGGGATTTACAGCATCATCAAACTTTGAGAGAGCCGCTGGCATAGTGATATTGATAGCGGAGAAGATCCTGCAACTACGTCAGTCGTATAAATACCTGAATGATATACACGTAACGGGAGTAGATATAGTTCATTCCCACTTTGCAACGATAGCCATCAAGAAAAGTGAAATTGTAAAGAAATCTGGTTGTAAACACGTAGTTTCATTTTATGGCTATGATTATGAAATGGTTCCCCGTAGCGACCGACGTGTTCTAGCTGCCTATCGTCAATTGTTTGGTGAAGCTGATGCTTTTGTATGTGAAGGTGGTCACGGAGCCAAAATTTTAGCAAATTATGGATGCCCTCCTGATAAAATCCATATAATAAAACTAGGTATTGACTCTGCCATGGTAGCCTCTACGCCACGTAAGAAGAATAGAAACCAGTTACATCTCGTCCAAATTGCGAATTTTACAGAAAAAAAAGGACATATATACTCGCTGAGAGCTTTTGCAAAGGCTTTACCTTTAGCACCTAATATGAGGTTAACATTAGTAGGAAGTCGTAAACGAGAAGAAGACCGAGATACGGAGAGAGATATTTACCAGGCAATTCAGGAATACGGCCTTCAGGATTATGTTGAACTCGTTCCCAAGATTGACTTCGCTGATTTGTCCAGTTACCTCCGTAAATTCGATGTTTTTATTCATCCTAGTTGCTACGCCAAGAATTGCGACTGTGAGGGAGGAGCTCCGGTTGTACTGCTAGATGCACAAGCTGCCGGGCTTCCAGTAATAAGTACCTACCACTGTGATATTCCCAGTGAAGTCATTGATAAAGTAACGGGGCTACTTTCGGATGAGAAAGATGTAGATAACATAGCTGAGTCAATAGTAAAGTTTTATACCATGTCAGAAGCTGCTTATCATATTTTTTCCAGGGCCTGTTTGCATCATGTTCGAACGGAGTATAATTTGTCGGATAGTGGACATAAGCTTGCTAAGTTATACGGCTCACTTCTTTAAACGGAAATTAGAGATATTTTTTAACAATTCCATCTGTATGTCATGTGTCCTCGGTTGATCGCGTCAAGAATAATAGCAATTGATCTGTCAACTCGGAAATTCTAAATTTATTAAAGTCGTTCTGGCCACCAGAGGGTGATTGCATGTTGGCTATCTCAAGTAGTAGTAGTTTAATCGACTCTAGTTGGTCCTGTTCACAATGGTGACCTGCCATTTTTAGCTGTTGGCTTACTTGCGTTGGCGGGCCTAAGTAGATAATATCACACTTCGCGGCAAGAAAATCATATATCTTGACAGGTACTGTCAGTTCATAATTTGAATCATGAAGTACTAATCCAAAACGCGCGTCGGCCATAACACCAGTCATTTCTTCAGGCGAAACGGTATTTTTAACCTTAACAAACTGATTAAATGCGTCACGGATGATCGGCGGAATAGTGCTCGGTCTTATCGACTCATCCGTATATATAATTATCCGAAAATTCTTATTCAAAAGTGGGTCACTTACTGATATTAGGGCCTTTAGCAAGGTAAATAAAGTGTCGCGACGTTCCCGAATAAGCGTTCCGGGAAATACTGCCCTCATATTATCCTTCGGCCCTGATTTCCTAGAATACCTTGAAAAATCCTCTGGATCAAACCCGTTGTGCAGAACGAAGATCTTATTCTGCAATCCGCGAAATCGGCGAAGATAATGTTGCGCGTGTTCAACAGTAGTTACCCAAATTTGATCTAGACTATTAAGACTATACTGCTCCAATTGTGTCACCCGACGATTCCTCGCCGTATCCATCCGCCCATAATCATCCAAAAAATACGTCCAAGGATCGCGGTAATCCACGATGAAACGTTGCTCGGGATACTCCCGCGCCAGGGCTGCAAAATGAGACAAAGTGGAAAAAGACGGCACCGTCAGAATAACCGCATCGTAAACCTGATCCGCCAGCCGTCGCCGAACGGCCTTCTGCATGTGTTTCCCCCAGCCTTGAGCAATATCGATCCGGTGAGTAGTACGACTCA
>CAZKPE010000249.1:0-5917 GCA_964554545.1 uncultured Lewinella sp. | reverse complement strand
AACTGGTCCGACGACTTCGTGCCCAACGGAAATAAAGTGGTCTTCAACGTCGAGGGGGCACAACCGGCCGTCGTGGACGATAGCGTAGCGATGGTGCGGCAGTTCGTCCTCGGGGACGGTGGCCCGGGTACCCTCACCGTCGCGAACGGCGGTATGCTTTCGACCTCCCCCGAAATCTGGTCGGCCGTGGGCTGGACCGATACCGCCCGCCTGATCGTCGAAACCGGCGGCACGGTCCGTTTCGGCCAGCATATGTGGATCGGTTTCGAACCCAACGGTCTTGGGATCGTGGAGCTCAACGGCGGCACCATCAACGTAGGCGCGCAGACCGGACTCGGCTGGACCGACCCGAACAAGACCGCTACCGGCGTAGGGCAAGTGTACGTCAATGACGGCCTGCTGAACCTGAACACCATTCACCCTACGCAGTCGATCGGGCCGGAGTCCTTCATCCAGGTCAGCGGCGGTACGGTCATGATTCAGGGTGACCAAGTCGGAGCCGTCAATGGCTACATCGCGGCGGATAAGATTCGGGGAATGGATGGATTGACGCTGGACGTAAGCGTCGAAAACGGGGTGACGACCATTACCGCGGCGGCCAGCCGCGCCGAAACCACCGTCTGGAACCCCGGTGGTAACCCGAACTCGACGGGAATGTGGACCGAAGCGGAAAACTGGTCGGACGGCTTCGTGCCCAATGACAACAAGGTCGTCTTCAACGTCGACCAGGCCGCTACGGCCGTACTCAATGACAGCGTGGCCACGGTACGCCAGTTCGTACTCGGCGACGGCGGCCCCGGCACCCTTCGCGTAGCGGATGGCGGTATGCTGTCGACGAGCCCGGAGATCTGGTCCGCGGTAGGCTGGACGGACACCGCAACCCTCATTGTCGAGACCGGCGGTATGGTCAGTTTCGGCCAGCACATGTGGATCGGGTTCGAACCGAACGGGCTCGGTATCGTGGAACTCAACGGCGGCACGATCAACGTCGGTGCCCAGACCGGACTTGGCTGGACGGACCCGAACAAGACGAATACCGGCGTCGGGCGGGTGTACGTCAATAGCGGTACGTTGAATCTGAGCCAGCTTCACCCCACCCAATCCATCGGGCCGGAATCCTTCATCCAGATCGGTGACGGTACGGTCATGATCATGGGTAACCAGGTAGCGGTGACCGAGTCTTATGAGGCCGCTGGTAAGATTACCGCCCGCGATATGGACAAGACGGTGGTCGCCACCTTCGACACTATCACCCAGATGACTCTACTTACGGCCGAGCTATCCACCTCCGTAGGGGCAACGGTCATCCCCGGGCGTATGAACCTGGAGCAGAACTTCCCGAACCCCTTCCGCCAGTCGACCACCATCCGCTACCGGCTGGATGAGCAGGCGCGGGTCCGGCTGCACGTTTTCCACAGCAACGGACAGCAAGTGGCCGAACTCGTCAATCAGACGCAACCGATCGGAGACTACCAGGTCGAGTGGAATGCCGGCAATCTACCGGCCGGCATTTACGTGGTCCGCCTGACTTCCGATCGCTTCAGCCTGGCGAGGCAGATGACGCTGGTCCGCTAAGACGTATTGAGTTGAGTTAAGCTTCGATTAGTATTGAGTTGGATAAAGGCGGTGTCGGTCGGCGAGTTGAGCTGACCCGGCACCGCCTTACCTTTGCCCCATGCATTCCTTCCGCCGCCTGCTCGGCTACCTGGGCAACTATCGGGGCCTCGTCGCCCTGGCCATCGCCTGCAACATCCTGACGGCGGTCTTCACGGTGGTGTCCATCCCGATCTTTCAGCCGTTTTTTAATCTCCTGTTCGAGCAGACAGAGCCGGTCACGGAGGCCCCGGAGTCGGTGCACTCGCTGGAGGAACTGGAACAGTACGGCGGCTACCTCGTCACCCAATGGATCGAGGCTGCGGGGCGGCAGCAGGCGCTGCTTTACGTCTGTGGACTCATCCTCCTTTCCTTCCTGCTCAAGAACCTCTTCCGCTACCTGGCGCTTTTCTTTATGTCGCCGGTCCGCAATGGCGTCATCCGGGACCTGCGCAATGAGCTCTACCGCCACCTGCTCAGCCTGCCGCTGGGCTACTTCACCGAAGAGCGGAAGGGCAATCTACTGAGCCGCATCACATCGGATGTGCAGGAGGTAGAGTCCAGCATTTTGAACGTACTGGAGGCCATCTTTCGCGAGCCCTTCATCATCATCGGATCCCTGACCTTCATGTTGCTGGTGAGTCCCTCGCTCACGCTCTTCGTTTTCGGACTCATGATCTTCACCGGAGTCGTGATCGGTGGCATCGGCAAGCGGCTCAAGCGTAGCAGCGGCGAGGTACAGGAAAAGCTCGGCGAGATCGTCAGCCGTACCGAGGAGAGCTTGGGGGGCTTGCGCATCATCAAGTCCTTCGGGGCGGAGGACCACCAGGCGCGGCGCTTCGGCGAGCTCAACGACAGCTACCGCCACCGCCTGATCCGCTTACTCTGGCGGCGCGATCTTTCTTCCCCCCTCACGGAGTTTCTTGGTATCGCCACGGTGGCCCTGTTGCTGCTCTACGGTTCCCGTCAGGTCTTCGCCGGCACGATGGAGGCGGGCACCTTCATCGCCTTCATCTTCGCCTTCTATATGGTCATCGACCCGGCCAAGAATTTTTCCAAGGCCTGGTACAACGTGCAGAAGGGGCTGGGCGCTTTGGAACGGGTGGAGGGGGTTCTCGATATTCAGGGGGAAGGGGCATCTTCCACAGGTCGAGGGGCTCTGCCCCGAGATACACGGCAGGGCGGCGGCGCGCAGGTGCAAACAACAACCCAACAACCCAACAACCCAACAACCCAAAAACTCCCCCCCCCCGGCATCCACCTCCACCAGGTCCACTTCCGCTACACCCCTACCGGCCCCGACGTACTCACCGACATCACCCTCTCCATCCCCCGCGGTCAGGTCGTTGCCCTGGTGGGCGGCAGTGGGGGAGGGAAGAGCACCATCGCCGATCTGCTGCCCCGCTTCTACGATCCGACTTCCGGCCACATTACCCTGGACGGGCGGGATTTGCGCGATTTCAGGCTGGAAGAACTCCGCAGACGCTTTGGCATCGTCAGCCAGGAGGCCATTCTGTTTAACGACAGCGTCTACGATAACATCGTGTTCGGCAAGGTGGGCGTGACGCCGGAACAGGTAGAAGAAGCCGCACGTATCGCCAATGCCCACGACTTCATCGTCGCTATGCCGCGGGGCTACGCCAGCAACATCGGCGACCGCGGTACGAAGCTGAGCGGCGGACAGCGGCAGCGGCTCACTATCGCCCGGGCCGTACTCCGCGATCCGGACATCCTTATTCTGGATGAGGCGACTTCGGCCCTCGACAGCGAGTCGGAAGCCCTCGTGCAGGAAGCGCTGCAGCGACTGATGGTCGGCCGTACCGCCCTGGTGATCGCCCACCGCCTCAGCACCATCCAGCGGGCGGATTTGATCGTCGTCCTCGAACGGGGTCGGATCGTGGAGCGGGGTACCCACGCGGAGCTGCTGGAGCGGGGTGGGGCGTATGCGAAGCTGGTGGAGTTACAGGAAGTGTAGTGGTATGATAGGTCTCGATGGATTTTGATGTGCGAAAAACGATTGGCGACTGGCGGGGACTGATTTGGCTACCGCGGATATCAGCTCACTGGGTTCGGTGACCAGGAATAGCTCTTATGTGATCACCAATCAGGATGGGGTACATTTGTACGATTGGTATTAGGTTGTACGTCATTGACGTTTTGAAAGCTTATACTATGCAATTGTCGGGATATCTATACACTGCGTTCATCGTTGCTCTTGTCGGATCCGGTTGCACCCGCGAGAGCGAACTCAGTGATGCAGACTTGACCGCATCGCGGGAAGCCCACGTGGTCACGGAGAATGGGTTTGGTTGTACGTCCTACGAATATGTGAACCTGATCGAGAACGAAGAGTCGGTGAGGTTTATGGAGGTTGTCGGTGACCTGGTCTACTACGTGAACTTTGACAATGAGATCAAAGTCTACTCGATAGGCTCGCAAAGCAGACGCACCCTGCTGACCGCCCACTCTGTCTCCGAGCTCGATCGGAGCGGAAACGAGCTGAGCTTCTGTACCTGGTCGGGCATCTTTACAGTAGATGGGCGGGACCCGGAGTCATTCCGGAAGGTATCCGAGCTGTCCTGTAATAGCCTCGACCGGACGGAGGAAGGGCGCTACTACTTTACCGGCCTGAACTACCGGAACGATTTGGCGCGTACCGACCATCGGTACATTTATGAAGTGGTATCCGTTGATAGCGTCAGGCAGGTGACCGAGGAGGCAGAAGAAGCAATCTCGAAGGTGAGGGTTTTGCCGGACGGATCGATCATCTCCTTCAACGCTCCGAATACGGACGCGATCTACCACTACGACCCGACCGGAGCGGTTGAACAGGTATTCGATCCCACCAATTCCGGACTCAACTCGGGCCACCACGAGTCGGCCGTCTGGACCGTACAGCGAGAGGGGCGATTCATCGCGGTTCTAAAAAACGGATACGGATTCCCCGACATATTGGAATGGGATCGTCACCAGTTCATGTGGCACGATTATGTGAATGAGAACGTATTGTCGGAAGAGGAATCTGTGTGGAAACTGTCAGACTTTATTGCGCCTACCTATAGTGACGTTACGCTGAAGAATGGATTCCTATACATTGCCACTACCCTTGCGGGCTGTAGGGGAATTCAGCGGATCGATCTGAATGCGGTAGGGGAGGACATCCGCATGGAGGACGTCACGATTATACGTGATGCGGGACTTGCGAAAATCGGTAGCTGCATACAAGGAATACGGTACGACGTTGAGTTGAACAGATTCATCGTGTACAGTCAAAAGGGGCTAGTGATCGTGAGCCGCTGCGATGGGTAGGCTTTCTCAGCGCCGGGGAAGAACGATGTTGCTAACGACTCCGCTTCCGTGTACCATCTAGCTCATAACCTTAGGGCATTGCTGCGGCATGAAGGGCTAAACGAACGCATGGTAGTAGGTGTATCAAGGGGTTGGATGATCGCTCCCGCTCTGTACGACGACAGTCCCCACAATGTCTTAACCACGGCGGGATCGCTCTACCGAGATATTTACACCTTCATCCGAAAATTTGAGAGGGAAGGTCAATATTTATGATGTTTCCTTTCGTGGAAACTAAACGTGTCGTAGTTTCGCTACATGGAAACACGATCAATACCGACTGCGGAGACCTCCGCCATTGCCGGCCGTCTCCACGCCGCCGTCGCGGACGAAGTTCGGGCTTACCTGCGGGAGCGTGACCTTACCCAGTCCCAATTCGCCGAGCACCTAGGGGTCAGCAAGGGACAGGTCAGTAAGCTGCTTAATACCCCGGGAGACACCAAGCTATCTACCGTCATCAATCTGGCCGTCGCTATCGGAAAGGAGCCCCTGCTGGTCTTCACCGACGGCGTACGCGAGGCCTACCGGATGCCTGAAGAGCGGCCCGAAACCTGGAAGGAGGATGAGCGACCTAGCTACCAGGGGCAACTGGCCCGTATCGACTTTGGGAAACTGCAACAACTGCCCGTCCTCGCCGAAGCTACCGCCATGAAGGCCGACATCGACGGTCGCCGCCCCTTCAGCCGTAACATGGAAGAGCACGTGCTCCAACAAACCCTGCGGATTTGGAACTATAACTCCAATGCCATCGAGGGGAACAAGCTTACCTACGGCGAAACCCTTACCCTGCTATTGTACGGCCTGACCGCCAAGGGAAAGCCGCTGAAAGACCACCTCGACATCATCGGTCACCAGGATGCCGTAGAGCTTATGCTGGATATGGTGAAGGACCCGCGCCCGCTGCGGCAGACCGAAGTGCGTCAACTCCACCAGATCATGCTGAAGGCGGACTACGCGCAGCACGCGATCACGCCGG
>CAZKPE010000248.1:0-5923 GCA_964554545.1 uncultured Lewinella sp. | reverse complement strand
GACACCTTCATGGAGCGGGCCACCATGGTCGGCTTCGTTATCGTACTCGGGCTCGTGGTGCTGGCCAATGGCCTGGACATCTGGCGCTGGATCAACGGCCAATGACGGATTACTTCGCCTTCTTCGGCCTCTCCCCCTCCCCCACTCTCGACACGGCCGCCCTGAAAAAAGCGTACTACGCCAACAGCAAACGGTACCATCCGGACTTTCACACCCTGGAAGCTTCGGAAACTCAAGACCGGGCCCTGGAGCAGAGTACGCTGAATAACCAGGCCTACCGCACCCTGTCTGACGAAGATACCCGCCTGCGCCACCTGCTGGAACTCCGCGGTATACTCGGTGAAGAGGGCAGTAACAGCGTTCCCCAGGATTTCCTGATGGAGATTATGGAGGTTAACGAAGCCCTCATGGAAGTGGAGTTCACGGACGACCCCGCCGCCAGGCAGCGGGTGACCGAACTCATCGACGGACTGGAGGAAGACCTGCGCGACGAGGTCGGCGATCTCCTGCAGCGGTACGACCACGCCACCGCTTCCGAAACCGACCTGGAGCGTCTGCGCGACTATTACCTCAAGCGCCGCTACCTGCTGCGTCTGCGGAATAAATTGTAGAACATGCTTATCCTACTTTCCCCGGCTAAGACGCTGGACATGTCCCCCATCGACACCTCGGCAACCCAGCCTCGCTTGATGGCGCACACGGAGGAATTGCTGAATGAGCTGCGCCCCCTCTCCCCCGCCCGGTTGGGCGAGTTGATGTCCATTAGCGATAAACTGGCCGACCTGAACCACCAACGGTACCAGCAACTCTCCCCGCCCTTTACCCCCGACAATGCTACCCCGGCTCTCCTGGCTTTTCGGGGTGACGTCTACCAAGATCTGGCCGCCACCGACTTCAGCGAAAGGGAACTGGACTTTGCCGACCGGCAGATTCGCATACTTTCCGGTTTATACGGCATCCTGCGTCCGCGCGACCTCATGCAGGCCTACCGGTTGGAAATGGGTACCCGTTTGCCCACGAAACGCGGAAAGACCCTCTACGATTTCTGGGGCGATACGCTGACCAATCAACTCAACGCAGATCTGCGGGAGGAAGGCTCGAACCTGATCCTCAACCTGGCCAGCCAGGAATATATGCGCAGCCTGCAGCCCGAGCGGCTGGAGGGCCGCCTGCTCACCATCCACTTCCGGGAACTGCGAAAGGGGAAGTACCGCGTCATTACCTTCAATGCCAAGCGCGCCCGCGGAAAGATGGCCCGCCTGATCACCCTGGAGGGCATCACCACCGCCCACCCCCTCAAAGACCTCATCGTCAACGACTACCACTACAACGAAACGGAAAGCACCTCCAACGAGTGGGCCTTCACGAAGGAATGACCGTGCGTACGGATCGGGACAACAAGTCGGCATAGAATTCGTGACTCCCGTTGAGCCTCCCCCTGGTTCAATCCGCAATCTCCGACCAGTACCGCAACAGCTCCCGTGCCCGCTGTGCCGTTCCGTGCTCGGCCAGCACCCGTTCCCGTGCCGCCCTGCCGACCTTTCCGCGGACACTCTCCTCGGTACCGTACAGAATATCGAGCACGTCCTGCTCATTCTCTACGCAGTACACCTCCCGTTGGGGTTCCAGAAAATCGTCCAGCCCCTCCCAGGATTTCGATAATACGGGGACCCCACAGGCCGCCGCGGCAAACAGCTGCCGGTTCGGAGTGAAGCCTACCGCATCCCGCCCCCGCTTGCCCAGTACCAGGGCACAGGTCAGCCGGTTGTAGAAGTCCACGTGGTTGGTGGCCGGCAGGTGTTCCAGATGGGTCAGGTTGTCGGGCCAGGCCAGGTTCTCGGGGTAGCCCGCTCCGGCCAGCGCGAAGGGCCGGTTTGGCGTGGTACTGGCCGGAGCGATCAACATTTCGGAAATCAGGGGAGCCCGCTCTTCGTAATGATTGCCGATGAAGCCCAAGTCGTAGGATTTATCGATGTCCATCCGGTAGTAAGCGTACGGATCGATACACTGATACAGCGGGCGGGCGAAGGCGATCCCGTTATTTTCCTGAAAGCGCTGCAGTACCGGCCCGCCGGTAGTCGACAGATAGAGGGTGAAGAGGGACAGGCAATCTGCGGATAAGACCGCATCATTGCAGGTCGTGCTATTTAGCCCGTCGAGGGTCACGTAGAGGTCGGTGTCGTAAAAGCTCGTGATCCCCCGGGCCTCGGTAGCCACCCAGTGAGCTATGCGACTGCACTCCGGAAGCCCCGAGGTCAGCATCACGATGTCGGCCGATTCGATGGCGGGCCCGTAGTCGTTGATGAGCCCATCGACCGACGGATAGGTCCATACCTCGCAGTACGGTGAGCGGAGCATATCGCGGGGATAAGGGCCGACGGAATCGACGGGCTCGAGGTAGGTCGTGCGGTGACCCTGATGGGCCAGTTCGTTGATGAGCCCCCGGAAAAGGCTGGCCGACGGATTGGCCTGGCTACTCAGGATGGAGCGACCGATAACGACGAGATCGAGGGGCTGTTCGGTGAACATGACCCAAAGGTACATACGGAATGCGCCACTTCGCTGTCCTGTAATACAGCTAGTGTTTGGCGGTCCTCTCATTCCAACCTACTTTGTGTTCATCGAGCTTTTCCCCGCCAAGTCCTTCTCATGAAATTTAAATCGCTGGTCATTCTCCTGACGCTGTTGGGATGGGGTTCACAATTGTGGGGGCAGTCAGACCGCGTCATCATCCTAGAGGCTGAGACTGCAAACCCGCGGCTGTTGATCGCTAAGCCAACGGGCACGGTCGATACGGTCGACCTCGAACGCAGTACTTTTCTCGGCGAGGCATTTCGCCGGAAGTACCCGCGGGTAAAAACCTTTACCGTCGCGGACCCGACGCGGGCGGGGGTCGTTACCCTGGCGGGGGCGCAGGTGCTGGCGGACCTGACCCAGGACGGAGGATGGGTGAATTTTGGTCCCCGGAACATTCCACCATCACCCCTGGCGGAACCGGCCTGTGCCTCCGCCGAGCTGGACCAGCCCGTGGAGCCTCGTTCCCCCTTCGGCCCCTCCGCTCTTCCTCCCGCTACCGACCTGTTCGTCGCCAGCAACGGGGCCACCCGGCGGGAGTACGATCTGGTGGCGGTGGGTACCGGTGAGTTCTACCAATTGAACGGCTCCGATCTCACCCAGGCGGCGGGCATCATCGCCCAGTCGGTGGCCTTTGCCGATCTGGTCTTCGAGCGGGACCTGAACGTAACCATCCGGTTGGCCGACGCCGAAATCTACACGGATAGTTTGACCGACCCGTTCATTCCGGACCAGGCCGGGGGGGACAGCCGGGTTAACCAGGCGGCCGAAGCCGTGGAAATGAATTTTGCGGCTACGGGTTATGATCTGGGGATGGTCTTCCATACGACTCGGGCCGACGACTTCTGGAGCTCGGGCGGTGTAGCCTTTCGCCCCGCGATCTGCAATGACAACGTGCTCTCCGAGAACACCTCGGACGGCAACCCGAATGAGCCGGACGGCCGCCCGGGTCGGGTGAAGGCCGGCGGCTGGAGCGGCAGCCGCTTCAACGACGGCATCGGCTGGTTGCGCCTGCTCACCCACGAGATGGGGCATATGTTCGGTGGAAGCCACACCTTCAACGGGGCCGGAAACAGTTGTACGAATAATACGATCTCCGCATCGGCCGCCGTGGAGATCGGTGCCGGTACGACCATTCTGAGTTACGCCGACATTTGCGCGCCCTCCTATTTGATCTCCTACGACCGTGAGGAAAGCAGCTACTTCCATCCCTACAACCTGGATGAGATGCTGAACGTGATCACGAACCGAAGCTGTCCGAACACCTCGGATGCAGATAATCAGCTACCAAGCCTGGAGGATAACCCCTGTGGAGCGACGGGGCCCTTGCGCATCCCCCTCGGTACACCCTTTCTTTTACGCGCCGAGGGCAGTGACGCGGACGGCGACCCGATCACCTACGCCTGGGACCAGTTCGACGAAGACGGAACCGACAGCCCCACCCAGGGAGCAACGCTCAACCAGCCGGGCACGAATGGCGAAACGGCCGGTGAATCCACCGTCGCCCCCCTTTTCCGAACCTATGCCCCGGACGCGGACCCGGCGCGCCGCTTCCCCGCCGCCGTTGACGGCCGCTCCACCGAGTTCGAAGTCTTACCGGAAGTTGCCCGCGATATGACCTTCGGAATCATTGTCAAGGATAACCACCCCGGCGGAGGCGGCTATCGCCGCGGGCTGGTCACGGTCACCGCAACCGAAGACGGGCCACTGTCGTTCGCCGGCATTCCGGGTACGGAGCCCGTGCAAGCGGGGGCGAATTATGCCTTTAGCTGGAACACGAACGGCTCCGACGATCTGTGTACCACCGCCCGGGTACAATTATCCACCGACGGAGGGAGCAGCTATCCCTTTGATCTCGGACCGGTGACCTACGCGGCCGGTTCCGCCAATCTGACCATCCCCTCCGGCACCCCGGCTACCGATGCCGCCCGCTTTCGCCTGATCTGCGACGACACGCCCTGCCGGACCTTCTACGCGGTGAGCCAAAGCTTGCGAAACGTCGAGAATGCGGATTGTGCCGTCACCGCGCCGCGCATCAGCCCGGTAAGTACGGTATACGCCGCGGAGAATACCAACGAGCTCAACCTGGATCAGACGGCCAGCGTGGGGAACCCGCTCACGTTTCCCGTGGCAGGAACCTTACGCCAGGACGCTCCCACCAGCCCCTTCGTATACGGGAGTTCGGACCGGGACAATCCCTCCTGCACCGCTACGAGCCGGACCACCAACTTCACCTCCTTCCTCTTCGTGCCGGAACTGAGCGGGGAATACGTGTTTTCCTACAATGGCGCATTCGGCAATTTGCTTTCCATCCACGAGGATACCTTCGACCCGGAAGCGGGATGTGCCAGCTTTCTGAACTCTACCTTCGTAAGCTCCGAGAATACCGTATATCCTACCGTGACCGTAGACCTGGTCGCCGGTCAGCGCTACGAGGCCGTAGTCATGGCCTTCAGTAGCAACTTCCCCGACCCGGCGGAATACCCGGTCGACTTCACGGTGAACCTGGAATCCGGGCCCGCCGAGGCCACGTTTACCGATAATCTGCCCGCCCCGTCCGGATACACGCTCACCTACCTGGCCGTCGCGGACAACGATCGCACCATCGCCGACCTGGACCCGACGGCTGATTTTCGCGACCTGTCGGATGGTAACTACCTGGTTTACGGCATTCAGTACCCGGAGAGCATAAACAGTATGAGCTGGGTCGGGCAGAACCTGTCGGCCGTTATCGGCACGGACGACGCCGGCTGTCGCGTCATCAGTAGCAACCGGCGGCGGTTCGTCGTTACTCCCGCCCAGGGCACGGCCTTGCCCCTGCGCTGGCTCACTATCGCGGCCACGGATGAAGGCGATCACGTACGTATCGACTGGGTAGTGGACCGGCAGGAAGACAACCAGGACTTCCTCGTGGAGCGGTCGCCCGATGGCGTCGACTGGAAATCGTTACACCGCATACGTGGTGATGGGACTAAGTCCGGACGGTCGGCGTTTACCTATGCGGACCTTCGCCCGCTCCCCGGTACCTCTTACTATCGCGTCCGCCAGGAAGACTTCGATGGTACGCAAACAGTCTCGCGGACCGTCAGTGTAGCACGTGATCGGATTGATCTTCTGTCGGAAAGCGCCACATTTCCCAACCCCTTCAGCGAAGAACTGACGGTACTCACCGACCGCCCTATCCAAGGACCGGTACGCCTTACCGACACGAATGGCAAGCACTATGGTATCACACCCGCCTACGATGCCGACCGACGGCGCATGACGATCGCCCCCGGTACGATCCCGCCCGGAGTATACTACCTGAGCGTGAATGGAATAGGTCTACGGATCGTAAAGGCCCGCTAAC
>CAZKPE010000247.1:0-5938 GCA_964554545.1 uncultured Lewinella sp. | reverse complement strand
GGGGTACGGGCGCGGTCGCAGGTGCAGAGGAGAACCAGGAATAACAGAACGCTTGCCAGCCTTACTACCTGAAATTGCATGAGCTGGACGCGAAGGTAGTACAACGCGATTTGCAATCGCGATAGCAACATGCGACTTGCAGTCGCGGTGGTATGTTCGTAGCTATGCTCGCCAGCGCAACTACAAGTTGCGTCGTACTGTCGCACCCATTACAACGCGATTTGCAATCGCGATAGCAACATGCGACTTGCAGTCGCGCTGGCTTAACCCGCCCTCCCTACTACCCGCGCAACTATAAGTTGCGTCGTGCTAGCGCAACTGCAAGTTGCGTTGTGCTGGCGCGATTGCAAATCGCGTTGTACTAGTAGCGCCAGACGTCGAGCAGCTTCCGGAAGATTTTCACCGTATTCTCCGCATCGTCAAGTGCCCGGTGCTGCTCGCCGGTCCATTCGAAGCCCTCGTGTCGGACGGCGGAAGCCAGTCCGCGGCGTTTGGGCAACTTGCGGATCTCCCGGTACTGCTCCTTCAGGTCGATGGAGGGGTCGAGCCAACCTTCCTCCAGCCGGTGCAGTTGGCAGTCGTGACGGAACATCCGTTCGTCGAAGCGCCCCCAGGCGGCCAGCACGTAGTCGGCGCGGTGGGTACCGATCCACTCCTGAAAGTCGGCCACCACCCGCGGGAAATCGCGGGCGCGGTTGATATCGTCCTGCTCGATCTGGGTCAGCTGCCGGCAGAACAGACTCAGTTGGGGATGTATGACCGGCTGAACGAGTCGACTAAAGGAGCCCTCCACCTGTCCGAAGGCATCGACGGCGTAGGCTCCGATCTCGATGATTTCCTGTTCCATACCGGGAGGGCGGCCCTCCCAGCAGGTGGCTTCGATGTCGTAGACGATGAACTTCACGGGTCGAGAACGGCTCCGGTCCGCTAGCGTTCATTGCACCGGCGCTCCGCCGCCCCCTACAGCCGCGGCATCCGGCTCTTGATGTCGGCGTGGTAGGCCTTACCCATCTTGAGCTGCTGGTCGCCGAGTTCAATTACGCCGTCGGCAAAGCTGATGCGGTCGACCATGGAGAAGTTAACCAGCAGGCCCCGGCTGGCGCGGACGAAGTTGCCCGATTCGAGCTCCTCGGCGATGGCGGCCAGGCTGCGTTTAATGGCAAAGCGCTTGTCGCTGGTCTGGATGTAAGCGTAATTACCGTCAGCCTGAATGTAGTGGATGTCGGTAAGGGGCATTTTAATGTAGTCCGTCCCTTCCCGGAGGAAAAGATGATCGGCTACCTCTTGGCGCATAAGATTCATACTGGGGGATAAAGATTAAGAATCCGTAGTTAGGGTTGTTACTTCTATTGACGGCACTTTAGGCAATTAGTCACCTAAATGTGAGCGTAATTCTACGAAATTCAGGAAAAACACGGTTAGAAACACGAATCAAAATTGTAGTTACGGATTTTTGTTGATACTGCCGGCCACATTTGTTTTACTTTGGCCGCCTATGTACAATCTTCCCCTATACCAGGTCGATGCCTTTACCGATCGGCTGTTTTCCGGCAACCCCGCGGCGGTCGTGCCGGTGCCGGAATTTCCGGATGAGTCGCTGATGCAACAAATCGCGACCGAGAACAACCTTTCCGAAACCGCCTTCGTGGTCATCGACGGCAAGGGCCGCTTCACCATCCGCTGGTTCACGCCCACCCGCGAGGTGCGCCTGTGCGGCCACGCCACCCTGGCCGCCGCCCACGTACTGTACCGGACCGGCGGTAAGGAAATCGACAAACTCCGCTTCAAGACCCGCAAGGCCGGGACCATCACCGTTGTACCCGTCGCGGCGTCCTCCGTTGCCCAGACGGACACCTATACCCTGACCTTCGCGGCCGACAAGCCCACGCCCGCCCGCAGCAGCAAGCGACTACGGGGTGCCCTGGCCGGCCAGAAGCCCGAAGCGGTCTACAAAGCCACTGACGACCTGGTGGTGGTGATGAAGAACGAAAAGCAGGTCCGTAAGCTCTCCCCCAACTTCCACGTGATCGCCAAGCTCAAGCGGCGGGGACTGATCGTGACGGCCCCGGGCGACGAGGTCGACTTCGTGAGCCGCTGCTTCTACCCCGCTTACGGCATCGACGAGGACCCGGTCACCGGCTCGGCCCACACCGTGCTCACCCCCCTCTGGGCGGAGAAGTTGGGCAAGAAGAGACTGACGGCCCGCCAAATCTCGGCCCGCGGCGGCAGCCTGGAGTGCGAGCTGAAGGGGAAGAAGGTGCGACTTACGGGGCAGGCCATCACCTACCTGAGTGGGCAAATTCTGCTGGATAGGTTGTAGTAGAGTGTACCGTAGATTACTTACCGGGACCGCAGTTCGTCTAGTTCCGCCGGATCGACCACCTGGATGGGGCGATTGATCGTTTCCTCCAGGCTGATGAAGGTCTCCGTCCGCTGGATGCCCTCGAAAGCCTGCACCCGCTGCAGCACTTCCCGCAAGTGGTTGGTATCCCGGCAGACCACGCGAGCGAAGATGCTGTACACCCCGGTCGTGTAGTGAGCCGAAACGATCTCCTGAATGCCCTGCAGGTACGCGGCGGCCTGCTGGTAGAGCCCGCTGCCCTTGAGGTAAATGCCCAGGAAGGCGGATACGTCGTAACCCAGTTTGGTATGGTCTACGGAGAGCGTTTGCCCCTGCACCACGCCGGCGGCGATAAGCTTGTTCATCCGCACGTGGATGGTGCCCCCGGACACGAAGAGCTTGTTGCCCAGTTCGGTGTAGGGGCGCTTGGCGTTATCCATGAGCAGGGCCAGTATCTGGCGGTCGAGGTCGTCGAGTTCGTAGGGGGCGGGCATACGGCGGCGTTCTGTGGGACAAGGTAGGACTAATCGACCTCCGGGGCAGCCTCGGCACGTATCGGAAACTCACCCGTCGTGTGCAGGTCTCTTAAGTAAAGCCGGTTCCCGGGTTCCAGCTCGTCTTCTAGGTGATTGTGTACGGCGTCTCTGTAGTCGGTCGACCGCTCCGGAGTCTCCAGCCAGAGCACTACGTGAACCTTGCGGGCCTCCTCCAGTCGGCGGTCCGCCTCCAGCCAGAACCAGTAGTGGAAGGTGGGGCGCGGACGTCCCGATAGCGATCGGGACAAACGGTACCAGTAAAATAAAAGACGCAGGTGCCACCGTTTCCGCATCGCCCGTAGCAGGATACGGATGAGTCGTTTGCTGTCCGTGACCTTACGACCTACGTGCTCGGCCAGTCCTTTGGGGTTACGCCGCTCGGTCCGGTGGCGGGGGTCGCGGCGGCGGTAGTTCTTCACCTCGATGAGCCAAAGCTGGTCGTCCGGGGCCAGGCAGAGAAAGTCCACCCCCTTCAGCCCGAAGCCGCTGATGCTGCGGTAGGCAGCGGTATCGTCGAAGCGGCGGACGACCCAGGCGGGGGGGAAGGTGAAACGGAGGTGGCTTTCGGAAAGCTCCGTCACCCCACCACGAAGTTGATCATTCTCTTCGGGACGACAATCACCTTACGGATGTTCTTCCCTTCCAGATACGATTGTACCTGCGTATGCGCCCGCGCCACCGCCTCGATGTCCGCCTTTCCGGCGTCGGCGGGAAAGTCGAGGGTCAGCCGGGTTTTACCATTGAAGGCTACGGGGTAGGTGATCGTGTCCTCCACCAGGTATTTTTCCTCCAGTTCGGGCCAGGCGGCGTGGTGGACGCTGCCCGCATTGCCCAGCTCCCGGTGCAGCTCCTCGGCGAGGTGGGGGGCGAAGGGGGCGATGAGGCGCACCATGGGTTCGAGCACGGCGCGGCTGCGCGTCTTTAATTTGGTCAGCTCGTTGGTGGCCACCATGAAGGCACTCACGCAGGTGTTAAAGCTGAGCTTCTCGATATCCTCGGTCACTTTTTTGATGAGGCTGTGCAGCACCTTCATTTCCTCCCGGCTGCCCTCCGCGTCGGTGACTTGCAGGCGGTCGGCCTCGTCGGTGAACAGGCGGAAGAAGCGGCGCAGGAAGCGGTACACCCCGTCGATGCCCGATACGCTCCACGGCTTGGCCTGGTCGATGGGCCCGAGAAACATTTCGTACATCCGAAAGCAGTCGGCCCCGTAGCGATCGCAGATGTCGTCGGGATTGACGGCATTGTACTTGCGCTTCGACATTTTGCCCTGCTCCACGCTCAGTTCCAGGTAGCTGCGGCCCTCCCGGTCGGTCTGCCAGGCGAAAGCATTGGCCTGCTGCAGGATGGTGCGGAAGTAGGCGGCGTCCTGGTGGTCCATCCGCTGGGCCCGCTCGACGGCATCGCGGTAGAGCCGGAAGCTGCTCTCGTTGTTCACCGAGGTTTCGGTCACGAAGCGCAGGGGGGTCAGCCGCGTACCGGTGCTTTGGTCGAGCACCAGGTGGCCCTCGCCCAGCCCTTCGACGCTCAGGCGGCTGTTCTCCGGTACCTCGGCGCCGACCCAGACCGGGTGGCGCTGTCCGTCGTCGGCCAGCAGGATACCCAGGTGGACGTAGCTGATGGGCCCGCCGATCATGCCCTGGTTGAGCAGCTTCTTATAGGGTTCGCGGGTGGGCACCTTGCCCAGGTCGAACAGGAATTTATGGATCAGCCGGCTGTAGAGGATGTGACTGACGGCGTGCTCGGCCCCGCCCACGTAGAGGTCCACGTCCCGCCAGTAGTCCACGGCCTCCGGATCGGCGAAGGCGTTTTCGTTGCCGGGGTCCATGTAGCGAAGGTAGTACCAGTTGCTGCCCGCCGTGGCCGGCATGGTGTCGGTTTCCCGCCGGCCGGCGGGGGTATTTACCCAGTCAGTGGCCCGCTCCAGGGGGGAGGTGCCGCTGACGGCGCGAAAATCGTCCATTTCCGGCAGGGTCACGGGCAGTTGATCTTCCGGGACCAGCCGGGGCACGTCGTGCTCGTCGTATACGATCGGCCAGGGCTCCCCCCAGTAGCGCTGCCGGCTGAAGACGAGGTCGCGGATGCGGTAGTTGACCTGCCGCCGGCCCCGCCCCAGTTCTTCGATGCGCCGGGTGGCGGCCTCAATGGCCTCGGGCACCTGCATACCATTGAGGAAGTCGGAATTGATGAGGGTACCCACCTTATCCTTCAGGGTGGCGCCGGGGTGGTCCGATTTATCGACCACGTCGATGATCTCGATACCGAACTTTTCGGCGAAGCGGCGGTCGCGCTCGTCGTCGCTCGGCACGGCCATGATGGCCCCGGTGCCGTAGTCCTTCAGCACGTACTCGGCGATGTAGATCGGTACCCGGGCCCCGTTGAGCGGGTTGACAGCGAAGGCCCCGGTAAAGGCCCCCGTCACCTCCTGCTCGCTCATCCGGTCGAGCTCGCTGCGGCGGCCGACGTAGCTCAGGTAGTCGTCGATCTCGCCGCGTTGGGCCCCGGTGGTGAGGGTATCGACCAGTTCGAGTTCGGGGGCGATGACCATGAAGGTGGTCCCGAAGATGGTGTCGGGCCGGGTCGTGAAGATGTCCAGGCGGGCGTCGTGCCCCTCGATGTCGAAGTGGACCAGCGCCCCGGTCGATTTCCCGATCCAGTTGGTCTGCTGGGCCTTGAGTCCCTCGCTGTAGTCGACGGTCTCCAGTCCGGCCAGCAGCCGCTCGGCGTAGGCGGTGATGCGCAGGGACCACTGTAGCATGGGCCGCTGCTCCACGGGGTGGTTGCCGCGTTCGCTGCGGCCGTCCTTTACCTCGTCGTTGGCCAATACCGTGCCCAGGGCCTCGCACCAGTTGACGTAGCTGACGCTGCGGAAGGCCAGGCGGTAGTTCATCAGCAGGTCCGACTGCTCCTTGGGGCTCATGGCTCGCCACTCTTCCGCCGTAACCTCCTTTTCCTCCGTTGCGGCGGCGCGCAGGTGCAAGGTGCCCCGGGAATTCAGGTGATCGACCAATTCGGTGATGGGCCGGGCCCGGTCTTGGTCCAGGTCGTACCAGTGCTCGAAGAC
>CAZKPE010000246.1:0-5979 GCA_964554545.1 uncultured Lewinella sp. | reverse complement strand
TTGGTTGGTGCTATTGATGTCCGGGTTCGTCGCGTCGTCAATGGCCCGAAAGCTCGTCGTACCTCCTCGGTTTCGGTCCATGCCGCCGCGCCGCCCCCTTGTGGGTGGGTTGAAGTTGGTTGGGGTCTAGCAAAGAAGCCCCGGCTGCGTGGGCGCACACGTTGGGCGAAACGACCGGCATTAAAGCCGGTAAAAAACGACATACACTATACGATGGAAAAGATAGATCTAAAAGTAAAAGATAGGATAAGTCAAGACTTTGGAAGAAGAATCGATTCATTTGAAGTCATCGATAAATTTCCTTACAATATTTTTTATATAAGGATTTCGCTGGGTGATTTAGATGAAAGCAAGTCTTACCAATTTGAAGTTAACTCCAAACAATATTTATGTGTCGCCGATTATATTCTTAATAAGTGGATATTTAAAATGGGATATTGGGAATTATGGTCCGATGGAAAATATCATAGGTTTCGACCCTAATTACCGTTGCCAAACTGATAGTTACTTTATTTTAAGAGATCTCACTATTATATCTAGCGTTTAGTTCAAATGCCGCTTTAATAAAATAATATGAAGCTATGGCTGCTATCAATCTGATAGATAGAAAATATATAGAAGAAACTTTGCAAATGGAATCTGGTAATGTATTGGATATAAAAAATCAGGGGTTCCAACAAATTGTATATCAGCAATTAAGATTTGATGTCTATGAAAGGTATGAGTATGAATCAAAAGCAAAATTGCTTCGCCGTATTATGGCGGATGAATCAAATTATCAAGTAGGCAGGTTGCTACTGGAGCTACTAAGGTATAGGAAAGAACATATACCTTTTTCAAATTCTGAGGAGAAAACTTCGTTTAATAAATCGCTTGAAATAGCCTATAGACTAGTTGGAAGGGTGGGAATGACAGTCAAGCATCCCAGCAAACAAACCCAGGAGCATGATCGCAAATTCGATTTCTCACAGTCTATAAGTAGGTTAAATGAAATGTTTGTTATCAACAACCCTCAAAGAAGGGGGTACGCATTTGAAAAGTTTCTCTTTTGGTTGTTTGAGGAGAATGACCTTAGCCCAAGGTCGAGTTTTAAAATAGTTGGAGAACAAATTGATGGCAGTTTTGAATATGCAAATGAAATTTATCTATTAGAAGCCAAATGGACACAAGATGAGACGTCAAAATCTGATCTTGTGATTTTCAATGAAAAAGTAAGCTCAAAATCAGGGTTCACTAGAGGTGTATATGTGAGTTATGCGGGTTATGCTAACAATGCCATTAACACGTTCAATAACGGGAGAGTGGTTCGAATTGTATTGATAAGTGTTCAAGAGTTAGTAATCTCATTTGAGAGAGGTTTAGTGTTTACAGAACTGCTGCGTCGTAAGATCCGTGCTTTAGCTGAAGAAGGAGTTTGTTTTAAAAGCGTTATGGAGATATAGAATCTTCGCCCAACACCGCGCCCAGCGTCAACCGGGGCTGGTGAATTTTGAGTTGGTTGATGCTATTGCTGTCCGGGTTCGTCACGTCGTCAATGGCCCGAAAGCTCCCTCCCGCTGGTCGGTCGGTTTCGATCCATGCCGCCGCGCCGCACCCTTACTGGTGGGTTGAAGTTGGTTACTTCGAATGAATGAAGCCCCGGCTGCGTGCGCACACTCGTTGGGCGAAACAGCCGCCATCAAAGGCGGCACTACCAGCAGAAATGGTCAATATAATTTCGATAAATCATTTATATCAAAATCAAAATATATCAGGCAAAGTATATTCTTGGATGGAAATTACCGTTCATATAAATGAATAATGATAGACATGTTATTTTTGATGCCGAAAGCGGAAAATATAAATTTGATAATCACATAACATGTTTAATTGTTAATTAACTTTTGATCAGAAGGTTGATTCATAAAAAATGCTTCTATATGCCGTCGTCTGAAAATGTATACGCCGAAGTTAGAATTATACCATCAGTACTAAGTAAAATTGAAGAGTTTAAATCTTGTCAAAATGAATATTTGAAAGGTAATACCAGCCGATTTGATGACTATATTCAGCAAATGATGAATTGCTGTGACACCGTGAAATTAGCTGATCAAAAAGAATTATTGTCTGCGATTAAGTTAAATTTTAAAGTTGAAGACTTTGAGTTCAATAGGAGTGAAGCTACTGAGCTATTGAGATATAATGCGATCCATAAACGGCGGAACATTCGCTGCCTGTTTGAGTACTTATATTATTACTTATGTTTTCCCGCAGCAAAGCAAGTATTTTTTATGCAGGGAGGTTTTCACTTACCGATAGATTTATTCAATAACTGGTTAGATACTCAACCTGCTATCGAACAACTGTACTGGTACGGTGAAACATCTATTAATGTCATTGAAGAAATACATTGTCAATACTGTTCCGGCACATTTGAATCTTTTCTAATAGAGGATAGAAAATTGAATAAATATCTCTGGAAGGCGAGCAGAAATTATAATAATTTCCTGTTTGGAGAGTACACCGATAATTTACTTGAGGATGAGAGTAGGATTGTTATTCAGAAAACACTTTAGGTAGAATTAATATTGAAAGAAAAGGTAAGATAATGTTCATAGCCTATTCAATACATATCGAGTTATGTCTATACTTATAATATGATACGATTTAATTAAATGGTTATGTAATGACGATTCGCCCAACACCGCGCCCAGCGTCAACCGGGGCTGGTGAATTCGGTGTTGGTTGGTGCTATTGCTGTCCGGGTTCGTCGCGTCGTCAATGGACCGAAAGCTCGTCGTGCCTCCTCGGTCTCGGGCCATGCCGCCGCGCCGCCCCCTTGTTGGTGGGTAAAAGTTGGTCGGGTTCTAGGAAGAATGCCCCGGCTGCGTGGGCGCACTCGTTGTGTGCAACGTGTGAAAAATTGACAATTGAATTATGATTTTGAAATGAACGAAACACAGGAAAGATATAATAACCTAAGTCATGAATTAATGACTAATGGTTTGCTATTTAATGATCAGTTTTATGTTTTGGGTACGGGATCAGATTTTGATCAAATACTAACTGATCGGTATGAATTTTTTCAAAGATACCTTGATGATAAGTTGCCTATTAATAATGCATTTTTTGTATTTGGTGCCACTAAAGAATATAATGCTTGGGCTTTAGGGGACGAAAGTATCAACATATTACTAATGAATGCTCATGTTTTCATCGGTAATACACTATTTTATGAGACTCGTAAAGATTTAATCAAAGGCATTCTTGCCAAGTTTTCAATTCCTGAATTTTTCGATAATGGATTGGATACAGTTACAATAATGCGACAAACAGCTGAGATGTATTTATTTTACCATGAAGCAGCTCATCTGATTCAAGCACAAGACCCTTTACTTGTATCAAATAGAAGGACCGAGGATAATAATTCTACTCATGAATTTCAAATAATTAATCATGTAGCAGAATTAGATGCAGATATGTTTGCTAATGTTAGAATCGCAACTCATATTATTAAGATTGTAGATCGGGATAAAAAGAATGGATCATATTCGAAAGACAGAATTGAAAAACTTTGCTCGGTTATAGTCGGTAGTTATCTCTTGTATAGAAATTTGATTCTTGGTTATCAACCTGAGTTTTATACAGAAGAACATAAACATCCCCACTTACAGATAAGAATGTTCGCTGCGATATCTGATATTTCAAATGCTGTAGAGCAAAATGTTGAATTTGAATTAGATAGGAAGCTAATTGTGACCTTGTCTATGGACATCATGGACGAATTAATTCAGATTCACCCCGAAATAAATCATGTAAATCTATTTTTATCAGAAGGTCAAAAGAACTTTAACTTGATTAGAAAATACTATCAAAAATTGTTAGATTTGGTAGTGCATAACAAAGGAACAGCGTATGTCAAAGGAAAGTACAGAAAATCAAACATGGGAAATTGATCCCGATTTTTACCAAAATTTAGAATATGATGTTTTGGTGAAAATTTTGGCAAATGGTAAGTCGAGATTCAATAATATATATGATGAGTTGAAGGAGATAAGAAGTAAGTCATTCACAGTGATTGCAATTTTAATTTCTTTTTTAGGAATATTAATTTCGTCTGTCATTTCACAAATTGATGAAATAAGCAGGGCGGATTACAAAGTAATATTTGTCCTTATATTAGTTGGATTAGTGATAACTGGCTGGGCAATTACTAAGTTACTATCCATTATTTATCCCAAAAATCGATTTGTTCCAGGAGAAGAACCAAAAACAGTGGATTACAGAACCATGTATGAAACAGAGATTGATCAGCAGTTATATGCTTACCTAGTAAATGAGATTGAAAATATTCAAGCAAAAATCACATACAACAAACGTATTGTCGATAGTGAAATTTCAATTTTTGAACATGTGCTATTGGTGCTACCAGTTGCTTATTTTTTACTTTTGGCAATCAGCATTTTGATAATTATTTTTTAACTCAATAGTATTTAATCATGAGCAACGACAGTAATAATGGAAGTAAGGATTCAAGGAAGAAAACAACTCCTCCGCCAAAGAAGGTAGTAATTCAACCTCAATCTACTCCAGAAAAAAGAAGTGATTCTAATCCTATCAAAAGGAATAAATAATTTTAGAAAAGATTATGCACACAACATCGCGCCCACGTCAACCGGGGCTGGTTAAGCTTAAGCTGGTTAGGTGCTATCGATGTCCGGGTTCGTCGCGTCGCCAATGGCCCGAAAGCTCCCTACGGTCGGTTTCGGTCCATGCCACCGCGCCGCCCCCTTGCTGGTGGGTTGAAGTGGGTTACTTCGAAGTAAGGATGCCCCGGCTGCGTGGGCGCACTCGTTGGGCGACAGATCGCCATTAAAGGCGATCCAAGATATATCAATATCAATTTGGCTGACTCATTTATAGCTATTTAGAAGTGATTAAGAAGATCTATAAAGTGATCGTTATAAACGTTCGCAGTTTTGAGAACTATAAGCTATATTTAAATACTTTAAAAGGATTGTGATGGAGAAGTTTGTGTTAGCAAATTCTAATACTTCAACGACCTACTTTGTAGTTAATAAAAGTACTATAGGTGAGATTACAATAGACAGGCGCACCGAAGTTGTCGAAGGTAAGATTAAAAATTTAAAGAAATGCACTCCGATAAGTTATATTCGGTATATCGAACTAGATCAAAGTAATTCAGATTTGCTGGTAGTGTACGGCAAAGATTCATCGATGACTTATAAATTTAAAGATAAGGATAGTAGAAAAGAGGCTTCAGGAGTAATAGTGACAAATGGTTCTGTAAAAGATATAACAGTGGGTAAAGACTCAGTTTATCGAGTTCTTAAAGGACCTTTAATTGCATTCTTGTTGGTGCTAGCTATATCGATTTGGAGTTATGCAACTGCTTTGGAGTTAGAGAGCGGACACGGGGGAGGCGATCACCTAGTTATTGTTTTATTAGTAGCCGGAATAGGAAGTGTATATATTCCGTATATAGCTGGGATATTAATCTGTATAGTAGTATATAGGATTTACTATCTCATAAGTAAAAGAGATTCCATCACAAGAATTTACTTCAGGTAGTCCCGAAACTGGTGAAATGACAAATGGATTTTGAAATGGTGATAGCGCATCGAAGTTTCAAACTTTCAAATGGATGGCTGATAGCATTTTTGGAAAGTGGAAATTACATATTAAAAAATGGAACTATACTTAGGTGTAGGAAGAGTAATCAAAGATGGGTGATTATTTCTACGATTAGAACTACGGGTTCAGCGAAAACATATGAACAAAGGAATGAGGAGGCTAAACTTGGAATCTATCAGTACAGACTGACAGGTATTGATCATCTTAACAAGCCTGAGGATTATTCAATTTTAGAAATAGAGAAGTAAGATCGCCCAACACCGCGCCCAGCGTCAACCGGGGCTGGTAAATTTGGGGTTTGTTGGTGCTATTGCTGTCCGGGTTCGTCGCGTCGTCAATGGCCCG
>CAZKPE010000245.1:0-5990 GCA_964554545.1 uncultured Lewinella sp. | reverse complement strand
ACGGCCATGGCCAAAGGCCTTTTGGGCGGCGGAGCGCGGGTAGCTTTGCTGAGCCGCAACCCGGACAACCTGCAACAGGCGGCTGAAGCCCTGAGTGATGATCCCGACCGGATACTGCTATTGCGGGGGGACGTCACCGACCAAAAAAACCTGGAAGCCGCTCGGGAGAAACTACTGGAGAAATGGGGTGGCCTCGATATCCTTGTTAATGCGGCCGGGGGCAACCGGCCGGGTGCCACCATCGGTCCCGACCAATCCTTCTTCGACCTCAGCGTAGAGGACTTTGCCGGCGTAAGCAAACTCAACCTCGATGGTACCGTCATCCCCAGCCTCATCTTCGGCGAGCTGCTTACCGAAAAGGGCGGCTGCATCGTCAATATTTCCAGCATGGCCGCCGACCGGGCCATCACGCGGGTGGTGGGCTACTCCGCCGCCAAGGCCGGCATCGACAACTTCACCCGCTGGCTGGCCGTGGAGATGGCCCGCAAATACGATGGCCGGGTACGGGTGAACGCCATTGCCCCCGGCTTCTTCATCGGCGAGCAAAACCGGCGCTTGCTCCTGAAGGAGGACGGCAGCCTCACCGACCGCGGACAAACCATCATCACCAGTACTCCCATGAACCGCTTCGGGGAAGCCGACGAACTCATCACCACCTTGCTCTATCTCTGCGCCCCCGGGAGCCGCTTCGTCACGGGCATCGTAGTCCCGGTGGATGGTGGCTTCAGCGCGTTTTCGGGGGTGTAGCGCTCATTTTCTACCAATTATACACGGCCCCGAAGAAGATCACCCGCCTGCTGTAGTACTCCTCCCCCCGGAAGGAATAGTAGTTCACATTCATCGTATCCAGCAGATTATTCGCGTTCACGTAAACGATCAGGGCCCCCGACCCAACCAGGAAGGTTCGGCTGATGGAAGCATCCAAACGACGGTAGTAGGGCAAGCGCTCGAACTCCTCCACCGAAAGCGGATCGAGCACCGTCCCCGACCGGCCCCGGTAGCTCAATCCGGCCGTCCAGCCCCCGAGATTGTACTGCAGATTAGCCCGGGCCGCTACGGGAATGTCCCGCCGCGTGGGCAGCTCTCCCCTACTTCTCACGCTTGTGATCGCCACGCTCGCCAGCCAGGGAGCAGCGGCGTAGGTTAGCTGGCTTTCGGCTCCGATTACCGAGACGCGTCCCTCCAGTTCGTAAGCTTCCCGCTTGGCGTATACGGCGGATTCGGCGGTCCAGTCCCCGGCCCTGAAGCGATGCTCCAAGGCGAGCTGCTCGATCCGTAGCCGCTGCCACCGCGGACTGAGCCGCCCCGGTCCCAGCAACTGACTGTGGCTACCGCCCGAAAGGTGAATCCGGTGGTCCTGCAGTTGCAAGCGGGCCGCCGCCTGGACATTCACGGCCGGCTCACCATCGTAAACGGGCTTGACCCCGCCGCCGAAGAGCCACGGCCCCGTTCGCCGTTGCACGTAGGCGTAAGCTTCGGCCAGGTAGTGATGGCCGCCGGGGTCGAAGTAGTTATTCACGGCACTTCCGTATTGGAGGGTCAGCCCCGGCGTCCGCCGCTCGGCGTGAAAGGCGGTGTGATTGGTGGTCCGCTCTACGGTCAGGTCCTGCCGGGACCACCGGAAGCGGGGCTTCTCCCAGTCCAGCAATTGATTGACGCGGTAGCTCCAGTCGCCCGCCGACCAGTCATAATTTACCACGCCCAGGTGGCGGGGCTTGCGCTGCTCGAAGCGGTCGGCTGCCACATCGGTACGGTAATCGTAGACGTAGCGCTCGTCGAAGCCCAGGTAGAATAGCTGCAATCCGTTGCCCCCCTTGCCGCGGCGGGCGTAGCTCAGCATCCCGTCGACGGCCCGACTCTCCCGTAGGTCTTCCAGCCGGTCACCGTTGAGGGCGGTAAAGGCAGTCAGGTCACTCGCATTCACGTAGCCCCGCAGTACGCCCCGCTCGCCAACCGGACGGGTGTGCTGGTAGCCGATCCCGGCCACGTTCACGTTGACCGCCTGCTGCACCATGGTGGGCCGCTCAAAGGCCGTCTCGATGGCCACCACGCCGGCACTGGCCTGACTAAAGGGCAGGGGCGGACTACTCGGATACACCCGCAGTTCCCGGATCGGGACCTGGCGGAACAGGCTGAACTGCCCCACCCCGTTGCTCTGGTCGATCCGGACCGCCGAGCGCAGCGGCACTCCGTTCAGGTAGACACCCGTGGCCTCGGCGGGGCTACCGCGCAGGCTCACGTTGGCCGTCTCGTCGGGGTTCGTGGCCGCGGGCAGGCTATTGACCGCCAGCAGCGGGTCGGCTTTGGCCGTAGCGTTCAGATAGATCTCCATCTGGGTGATCTGCGTAGTGGCCAACTCCCCGTGGGGAATGCGGGCGGCGCGAACGGTGAGGGCCTCGGCCGTGGTGCTAAGGGTTAGCTCGCTGGTATCGATCGTCTGGGCGAGCAGCAGGACGGGCAGCAGCTGGAGAAGTGGTATGGCAAACGTCCGCCGTCCCATTACTGCTCGAGTTGCGGGAGCAGTACCCGGCTTACGTACAGGAAGTCTGGCTGAGCGTCCAGTGCGCGCGCGTAGGTGGCCCTGGCGGCATCGGTCCGTCCCAGTCGCGCCTGCACTTGTCCCTTCAGCGCCAGGGTATTGAGGTAGCGCCAGTTGCGATCGCGGTCGGGCCCGTAGGCGTCCACGGCCCGTTCCAGCAAGGCCAGGGCGCTTTCCGGGTCGCCGCCCCATTGCTCTGGGGTGTAGTGCAAATTAGAAGCGGCATGGTAGAGGGCGGCCCCGTTATCGGAACCAAGTTTGGCCGCTTTCTCGGCATACTTACTAGCCCTCGACCCGTACAGCATTCCGGTAATCGGGGTTTTAGCAATCTTCAGGCCCAGTAGGCCGGCATAGACCCCGTGGGCCACGGCGTTGCCGTCATTAATTTCCCAGAGGGCATCCAGCGCATCGCCCGCCTCGTCGAGCGCATCGTTGAGGGCGGCCTTGTCGTCGGCGGCCATGGCGGCGTAGCCCCGTCCAAGCTGAAACTCCGCTACGGTCAGCAGGCGTTCTTCGGGGTCGGCGATGGAGGTGGTAGCGGCGATGGCGGCCTCCCAGGTGGGTAGGTCGTTGCCGAGATAAGCCTGTAGAGCCAGCGTTTCGTGCTTCTGGGCGCGGACGCAGGTGCAAGCAATACCGGTAAGGAGGAGGAAGAAGAAAGAGCGCATGGTCAATGTGATTTGATGTGCCTCAAAAGTCTTCCTCGTCAGGGGGCGCTGCTATTTTGATTGGTGAGTTGCGGTCTTTTCGTGACGGATGGCGCCGCTCCCGCTCATCAGCCGATCGGCACCATTCGTCAATCCGCTTCCTATGTATGGTACAGGTATCCCATCTTTGGCGACTATGACCGCTGCCTCTTCCCAGATCACGCTGTTTCAGCGCGGCCCCCTTCCGGACGTGGTCTTCTGGGTGGGCTACACCCTGCTTACTCAGACGGCCTTCGCTCCGGATCCCTTCCACCCGGTCAACCTGCTCATCATGCTGGCCTTCCTGGCCGGTGAACTGCTGGCGGTGTACGGTCATCTGGCATTCGGCTTGCTGCCGTTGTTGCGCAAGCAGCGATCGGTGGCGACCTACCTGCTTACCGTAGGGGCGGCCCTACTGGCGGGCATCACCGTTACCTGGGGCTGTATCGCGCTGGTTGGCCTCGGCGTTCCGGAAATCCGCCCCTCCGTCGCCACCTTCACCTTCTGGACCTACTGGGCCAACCGGGTCGGCTGGAGCATCGCTACCCTACTGGCGCTTTCCACGGGCATCCTGCTCTTCACCTTCCGTCGGCGGCAGGCTGAGCGGGAGCGCAAACTTGAAATAGAGCGTACCAGGGCCGAACTGGCGTACTTGCGGGGGCAGCTCAATCCCCACTTCCTCTTCAATGTCCTGAATAACATCTACGTTCTGGTGGATCGCAATCCTGGCCTGGCTAAGGAGAGCCTACTGGGCTTTTCGGATCTCCTGCGCTACCAATTGTACGATAGCGAATCCGAGCGGGTACCACTGAGCGAGGAGATCGATCAGCTCAAGAAGTTTGCCAGCCTTTCGCGACTGCGTATGGAGGAGGACTTCGTGTTCCATCTCCAGCACCCGCCGGAGGTCGATCGGTCCGTGCCCCCCATGCTTCTCCTGCCCCTGTTGGAGAATGCCTTTAAGTATAGCCGGCAGGAGGGCGGCTTTGTACGTGCCGAGGTTGCCATAACGCAGGCTGCCACCCGCTTCACCGTGACCAACCGGATCGGCCAAGCTCCCACCGTTCCGGAACGGGAGGGTGCCGGCGGCATCGGCCTGAGTAATCTGCGGCGTCGCCTTAATCTGCTCTATCCCGACCGTTCCCGCCTAGAGGTCGATCGCGACGATGATCGCTTCACCGTAATCCTCGAATTACCGGCCGCGTGAAGCTTTCCACCCTCATCGTCGACGACGAACCCCTGGCCCGTGGCGGACTGAGTGAATTCGTCGCCCGGGTCGACTTCCTAACCGAAGCCGGGCAGTGCCGCAGTGGGATGGATGCCCTGAGTTTCCTGCAAAGACAACCGGTCGATCTGCTGTTGCTCGACGTGCAGATGCCCGGTTTGAACGGGACCGACCTGGTCCGGGCTCTTCCGGAGCCGCCCGCCGTCATTTTCACCACGGCCCACCCCTCCTTTGCCGTAGAAGGTTTCGAGCTCCATGCGGTGGACTACCTCCTCAAACCGATCGGGTTTCCACGGTTTCTACGAGCGGTATTACGAGCCCGGGAACAGATTGCACCTGCGTCCGCGCCCTCTTCTCCCGCTTTGGAAGAAACGGACATTTTCATTCGGGAAGACGGCCGCGTTACCCGTTTGCGTACCGCCCATATTCTCTACGCCGAGGCTATGCAGAACTACTGCCGAATTCATACCACGCAGGGGAATTTTCTGCCCCTGCTGCCGCTGAGTCAGTTGCTGAGCAGCCTACCCGGTGATCGCTTCACCCAAATTCACCGGAGCTACCTGGTCAACCTCGATCGGGTGGATGGGGTGGAGGGCAATCAAGTACGGATCGGGGACAAACGGCTACCGATCAGTCGGAGTAAGCGGGAGGAAGTGATGGAACGGCTGTTGGGGGACAGGTTGCTGTAGGGCGAACATATGGTAGGCCTTGGCTTTCTAAAACCCAGGGTACCTTTGCCCTGCCTTAACCAAGCTTAAACCGAATATGCAACACCCGAACCTCCGCGAAAACCTGAAGGTGGCCGCCCTCGTCGAAGATACGATCAGCAAAGAGCTGGGCCACCTGAGTGACACCGGTGCCCTGATCATCAATACCGGCAAATTCACCGGCCGCTCGCCCAAGGATCGCTACATCGTCGAGGATGACATCACCCGCGACACCGTCGACTGGGGTAACATCAACATTCCCATTACCACGGAAGCCTTCGACCGGCTGCACGAAAAGACGCTGGACTACGCCAAAGGACTCGATGAGGTGTACGTGCGCGACGCCTACGCCTGCGCCAGCCGGAAATACCGCATCAACATTCGGGTGTATACCGAGTATCCCTGGCAGAATATGTTTGCGTACAACATGTTCCTGCGCCCCGACGACGAGCGGATCACCAACCTGATGACCGACGAGTGGACCATCTACGCCTTCCCCGGCGTGAAGGCCGACACCTCCGCCCACGGCACCCGGCAGGGCAACTTCAGCATCATCAACTTCACGGAGAAGACCATCCTGATCGGTGGCACGGCCTATACCGGCGAGATCAAAAAGGGCATCTTCTCGGTACTGAACTACGTGCTACCCACCCGCCGCGACGTACTGAGCATGCACTGCTCGGCCAATGTCGGCACGAAGGGCGATACGGCTCTCTTTTTTGGCCTTTCGGGCACCGGTAAGACCACACTCAGTAACGACCCCGACCGCCGGCTGATCGGCGACGACGAGCACGGCTGGAGCCAGGCCAACGTCTTCAACCTGGAGGGGGGCTGCT
>CAZKPE010000244.1:0-5995 GCA_964554545.1 uncultured Lewinella sp. | reverse complement strand
CCGCCAAGGCCCACGCCTTCCTGCAGCGCCGCGGCTACGTGACCCCGGAGGACGTACGCGCGGTCTGCGAGGACGTGCTGCGCCACCGCATCGGGCTGACCTACGAGGCGGAGGCCGAGAATATCCGGTCGGAGGATGTGATCGGGCGGGTGCTGAATGTGGTGGAGGTGCCGTAGGGGATTTATAATTTACCATGTGCGACTTTCAGTGTAACGGGGGTTTGCCCACGGAGAGCTTCCTGCGGGAGCCGCACGGAGGGGGGCACAGAGTTCCACGGAGGGCTCCGCAAGTACTCCGCGTGACTCTGCGTGTACTCCGTTTGCTTCCGCGGGCTGGCCTCTTCCCCGCCTCTGTGCCCCCTCCGTGCATTCCTCTGCGCGCGTCCGCAGGACGACCCTGTGGGCAAATAGTCAGTATACTGGCGCGCAGCGCTTCCTTATATTGCCATTCATGAAGTATATAGCCCTCCTCCCTATCCTTATCCTGCTGGGTTTCTATTGGTCGCCAACGCAAGAGCCCGAGCGCCCCAACATCATCCTCTTCATTGCTGACGACTGGTCCTTCCCCCACGCCGGGGTGTACGGCGATCCGGTGGTGCAAACGCCTAATTTCGACCGGCTGGCGGCCGGCGGCATGCTGTTCACCAATGCCTACACGGCCAGCCCGAGCTGTAGCCCCTCCCGGGCCAGTATCCTGACCGGGCGCTACCCCCACCAGAACGGGGTGATGGGCAACCTGTGGTCGGACTTCCCGGCGGGGACTACGGTATACACTAAGGAGCTGGAAAAAATGGGCTACCTCGTCGGCCACGACCAGAAGGGGTGGGCCCCCGGTGACTGGAAGAGCAACGGTTGGGAGCACAACCCGGCCGGCAAGGACTACGGCGACATTACCAATCTACTGGACGCGCGGGAGGAGGGGCAGCCCTTCGCCTACTGGTTTGGCAGTCAGGACCCCCACCGGGTCTACCGGACCAACCTGGGGGCCTACACCGGCATGGATCATGACTCCGTAAGCGTGCCCCCCTTCTTCCCCGACCTGCCCTGCGTGCGCAACGATATGCTCGACTACTACGCGGAGGTGGAGCGCTTCGACCGCCACCTGGGGGAAGTGGTAGACCTGCTGGAAAGCCGGGGGGAGCTCGACAACACCCTCATCGTCGTGACCAGCGATAACGGCATGCCCTTTCCACGTGCCAAGGCCACCCTCTACGATGCCGGTACGCGGATGCCCTTCGTGGCCCACTGGCCGGCGCGTATCCCGGCGGGGACGGTACGGGAGTCGTACGTTAATCTGGCTTCATTGGCTCCGACGTTTTTGGAGGCGGCGGCATCAGGGGGCGGCGGCGCGCAGGTGCCGGCGGAGATGAAACTCCCGAGCCTGCTCGATCAAATGACGGACCCCGGTGAGGCCGGAGCGGATCGTGTATTCCTAGAGCGGGAACGCCACGCCCAGGTCCGCAAGGATTCGGCCAGCTACCCCGTCCGGGCCATCCGCAACGACGCCTACCTCTACATCCGCAACTTCTTTCCCGATCGCTGGCCGGCCGGCGACCCGGAGGCGGTATTAAGCGTGGGAGCTTACGGTGACGTGGACAATTCCATCACGAAGATGCTCATTCTGGCCGGCCACAAGCCCGAGGGGGACGATACGGACTACTTCAATCTAGCCTTTGGTAAGCGGCCCGCCGAGGAACTCTACGATCTGAGCAAGGACCCCCACCAGGTCAATAACGTGGCCGACGACCCCGCCTACGCCGAAGCCCGGAAGCAACTGGCGGGTGAGTTAGCGGATTTCATGGACCGTAGCGGGGACCCCCGAGCCAGCGACCCCCAGACCCTTTTCTGGGACCAGGCGCGCTACATCGCCACCTACGGGAAGCGGGAATATGACCTGGAGGAGTATATCGAGGATTACCGGTATGCCCGCGTAAAAAACCACACGCAGTTCGAGCTGGAACCCTGCGAGTAGAGGGGGCATTCAACCAACCGGCGTGCCCGAGCCTTCATATGATGGTTCCTTCATATAACGCACTTTCAGGATGACCATCGAGCAGATTTACACGGGCTGTCTGGCCCAGGGCACTTACTACATTTCCAGTAAGGGGGAGGCGGCTATCATAGACCCCTTGCGCAGCCCAGAGCCCTACCTGCAACGCGCACGGGAATCGGGCGATACGATCAAGTACATCTTTGAGACCCACTTCCACGCCGACTTCGTGAGCGGTCATCTCGACCTGGCCCGGGAGACGGCGGCCACCATCGTGTACGGCCCCGGAGCGAAGACCAATTACGAGAAATACGAGGCGAAGGACGGGGAGGAGTTCAAGTTGGGGGAGGTCACGATCCGCGTACTGCACACCCCCGGTCATACCCTGGAGAGCACCACCTACCTCCTACTGGACGAGAGTGGCCGCCCCCACGCCATCTTCTCCGGCGACACCCTCTTTATCGGCGACGTAGGCCGACCCGATCTGGCCCAGAAAAAAGGTGCCCTGACCACCGAAGACCTGGCCGGCCTGCTGTACGATAGCCTGCGCCGCCGTATCATGGTATTGCCGGACGACGTGATCGTCTACCCCGCCCACGGTGCCGGATCGGCCTGCGGAAAGAAGATGAGCCGGGAAACGACCGACACCCTCGGCAATCAGAAGAAAACGAACTACGCCCTGCGGGAGGATATGAGCCGGGAAGAGTTCGTACGGGAGGTGACGGACGGCCTGCTGCCCCCGCCCCCCTACTTCAGCGAGAACGTCCGTATGAATAAGAGTGGCTACGACACCTTCCGGCAAGTGATGGACCGGGGGGGCGCCGCCCTGAGCCCGAAGCAGTTTGAGGATCTGGCAAATCGGGAAATGGCGCTCATCCTCGATACCCGGGCGAAGGAAGACTTTGTTCAGGGTTTCATCCCCAACAGTATTTTCATCGGCATCGACGGCAGTTTCGCGCCCTGGGTGGGCGAGCTAATCCCGGATCTGCAACAGCCGATCCTGCTGGTGACCGCGCCGGGTCGAGAGGCCGAAACCGTGGAACGACTCAGCCGGGTCGGCTACGACAACGCCCTGGGCTACCTAAATGGGGGGATAGCGGCCTGGCGCGACTACGGGGGCGAGATCGATACGGTCGATACGATCCGCGCCGATGCCTTTGCTGCCGGGAGTGCCGATATCATCCTGGACGTTCGCAAGCCGAGTGAATTTTCCGGCGGTCACCTGCGTCACGCACGAAACCTGCCCCTGAATACCTTTCCGACTCAGACCGGGGAACTCAGCCCCGACCGCACCTACCATATTCACTGCGGTAGCGGCTACCGTTCCACGATCGCGAGCAGCATCCTGAAGTCACGGGGCTTCGACCGGGTCGTGAACGTACAGGATAAAGTAGCCGACATACTCGCTACCGAGTCGGTCGACGCCTAAGCGGGACGTGTTCTTTCCCCGCCCCAACCCCTACGGAGGCCCCGCTATTCGCCGCGATCTCATCGCCGGGCTTACCGTTGGCATCATCCTCATTCCGCAGGCCGTGGCCTACGGGGTACTGGCCGGCGTCCCCCCCGTCTATGGTTTGTACGCCGCGCTGATTCCGATGGTGGTGTATGCCCTTACGGCCAGCAGCCCCCACGTGAACGTCGGTCCGACGGCCCTGGCCAGTCTGCTTTGCCTGAACGGGCTGAGCGGACTCGCCGAAGTCGGTAGTAGCGAATTCATCGGTTATGCCATCCTGCTGGCGGCGATCACAGGTGTCGTGCAGTTGCTGTTCGGCCTGTTGCGGCTGGGCGGACTGGTGAGCTTGCTGAGCCGGCCCGTGCTGTCCGGCTTCGTTTCCGCGGCGGCCATTCTGATTATTACTTCCCAAATTCGGCCCCTGCTCGGTCTGGACGTGCCCCGCACGGACCACTTTCACGAAACCGTCCTGCTGCTCTTTCAGTCCGTACCGACCCTACATTCCCCGACGGCGCTGCTCGGGGCCGGCACGTTGATCTTACTTTTCCTGGGCAGGTGGCTCTTCCCCCGGGTACCCGTCCTACTGGGGTGGATCGTCATCGCCACCGCCCTGGTCTATGCGTTTCGGTGGGACCTTGGGGGTATGGCCGTAGTAGGCACCGTACCGAAGGGATTGCCGCCACTGACCCTTCCATCGCTGGACCTGACCGTTTGGGCCACCTTGCTCCCCACCGCCCTGGTGCTGGCCCTGATCAGTTTTATCGAGACGCTCTCCATCGGTAAATCCCTGGCGACCCACCACGCTCACTACCGCATACAGCCCAACCGGGAACTCTTCGCCCTGGGCCTATCCAAGATCGTGGGCAGTCTGTTTGGCGCCATCCCGACCTCGGCCAGTTTCAGCCGCTCGGCGGTCGTAGAGGAAGGGGGCGGGCAGTCGCCGCTGAGCAGTTTGGTGGCGGCCGCGCTGCTGGTACTGGTGCTTCTCTTCCTCACCCCCTTATTCTTTTACCTGCCGTTGTCCATGCTGGCCGCCGTCATCATCTTCAGCGTGAGCAAGCTCTTGGACGTAGCGGAGATGCGCCGACTTGCCCGGCTCGCCCCCCGGGAACTGGCCGTCCTGCTCGTGACCTTGCTGTTCACCCTCTTCGCCGGCTTGCAGTACGGGATTGCCGGTGGGGTGCTGCTTTCCCTGGTCTTCGTGTACTGGCGGGCCGCGCGACCGCATTTGGCGGCCCTGGGTCGGATACCGGGAACGAATGCCTTTCGTAACCTGGACCGTTTTGCCAGCGCCGAAGAGCGGTCGGACCTACTGATCGTGCGCTTCGACGCCGAACTGTACTTCGGTAATGCGGAATTCTTCGGGGACCGTTTGCTGGAACTGGTAGATGCTAAAGGAGACGCACTCCGTCACGTCATCCTGGATGCCCACACGATCCATGACGTCGATACCTCGGGGCTGTACGCGCTGGAGCAATTTTGGGAAAGCCTACGGGAACGCAATATCGATCTTTACCTCTCCGGGGTTATCGGGCCGGTACGGGACATCCTGTTCCGGGCCGGACTCATGGACCGCTTCGGAACCGATCGATTCTTCCTGAGCATTCAGGATGCAATCACCTACCTTAGCCGCGAAGACGGCCGCCGGGACTGGAACCGGCCCGCCGTGCAACATGATTAAGGGGTACCAGCGTTTTGGTAACCACGAACGTTTAGACCGTAACAAGCCATCCGTCTCGTTTTGCCACCCAGCCGTCAATTTTCCTGCCATCGACCAACATATTGGAAATATTCGGTTTAGGCACTATTGGAACTGAGGCAACCCTTTCCGATCGCAAAAAACATACTCTTTAACTCGATAGCAATTCGTATGCACCTTACCTCTTCCCACTTACTTGCCCTATTCGGCCTGATTCTCCTCGGCTTCTCTGCCTGTGGAGAAGATGATGATGTACCCAATAACCCCGTCATTGGTACCATTGCCGACATCGTGGCCGACAATCCGGACTTCTCCACCCTAGCCGCTGCACTCGAACGTACCGAGCTGGACCTGGTGCTGGACTTCCCCACCGTCCGCTACACCGTTTTTGCACCTAATGACGCTGCCTTCACCGCCGCCGGCATCGATCTAGCGAGCGTCTCCGATGAGGATCTCCGCGATATTCTATTGTATCACGTCATCGAGGGATCGCTTATTGAGTCCGACGAGATCGAGGACGGACGCACGGAGGTCGACACCGAGAACACCGAAGGGGCCGGCGACCGGAGTGTTCCCCTGATCATCGATAACGACGGTGGTACCATTCGCCTGCGCGACATGGCAAACGTAGTGACTGCCGACCTCGTCGCCGTCAACGGGATCATCCACGTGATCGACAACGTCCTCATGCCCCCCACCATCGTAGACCGGGCCGTGCTGGATGGACGTTTCTCCACCCTGCTGACCGCCCTGGAGCGGGTCGGGCTGGACGACGTGCTGACCATGGATACGGAGGATGGCGGTGATTACACCGTATTCGCGCCTACCGACGATGCCTTTTCGAATAGCGGGAT
>CAZKPE010000243.1:3277-6028 GCA_964554545.1 uncultured Lewinella sp. | reverse complement strand
GCACGGATTTCCCGGTCGGGGCGTTGAACGCCGAGAGAAATGTCGGCCGGAGCTACTGGCGGGCAAAGGTCGAGGGGCTCCGCCCCGAGTTGTTTGAGGACCTTCGGTTTGAGGATAGGCTCACCGCAGATGTACGCGGATTGAACGCGGATTTTCTTTTGGCTCTGCTTTCGGCGCTTGTTTTCACCACGGATTAAGCACGGATTTGGGCACGGATTTCCCGGTCGAGGCGTTGAACGCCGAGGGTAATGACAGCCGGAGCTAATGGTTTGTAGGTTCCGATTTCCATTGCACCTGCGTCCGCGCCCGAACACACCGCACCCCTACGCTGACTCGGCGTACACCGCCTCGACCGGCTAGTAGCAAACATCCCCCCACTCCTATTCCTTACAAGGGGTATGCGTAACCCCCCAGCTTACATCATCACCGGAGACCCGGCCCCCCTCATTCTGACCGCCGTACACGAAGGCAGTGCGGTACGGGACGAACTAAAGAACCGCTTCGCCCTGAACGAGCGGGAACGACTCTACGAAGAAGACCCCCACACCGCCACCTGGGCCCGACTGCGGGATCCGAACGTAGTGGGGCAATTTAGCCGCTTCGAGGTGGACCTGAACCGCAGCCGCGAACGGGCCGTGTACCTGGAACCGAAGGATGCCTGGGGGCTCACCGTATGGAAGGAGCGGCCGGACCGGGAGATGATCGACCGCTCGCTGGAGAAGTACGATAGCTTCTACGGGGCGATGAAGGAGTTTTTGGAGCAGACCGTGGAACAGTACGGCAGCTTCGTCCTCTACGATATCCACTCCTACAACCACCGGCGGGAGGAGGACGACCGCCGGCCGGCTGACCCGGAGAAGAACCCCGTCGTGAACGTCGGCACCGGAAATATGAACCGGGAGCGGTGGGCCCCGGTGGTCGATACCTTCCTGGAAACGATGCGGGGGCATACCGTGGATGGGGAGCAGCTCGACGTGCGGGAGAACGTGAAGTTTGCCGGTGGGCACTTCAACCTCTGGATCCACGAAAACTTCCCGGACGTGAGTTGCGTGCTCTCCGTGGAGTTCAAAAAGATATTTATGGACGAGCACACGAATGAGGTGCACCAGCCCATTCTGAAGCAACTACAGGATGCGCTGCGCTCGACCTTCGCACCCGTCCTGTCCGCCCGGGAACGTGTAATGCAGTAGGAATGCCCGCGACAATGCAACAAGGTCTGGACCTGGACGCGGCCCGTAAACGACTAGCGGCCGATAAGCCATTGGAACTCGCACTGCCCGGGGGTGGGTATCTGCACTTCGGCCGGGGCGTCCCTTTTCTGACGGTCTACGACTACGGGGGGGAGCCGGATCGCTTCGTCCTGCACGCCGAAGAGACGGCCTACTGCATGCTGGGCGTGGGGGCGATGCCGGATGAAGTTGCTGAATTCCTGAGGGGGGTGCTGTTCTTTCTGGCCGAGCGCTTCGGTGGGGTGGTGGTGGTGCGGATACGGGTGGATGAACAAGGGCGGGCGGCGAATTTGGGGGTACACTATCCTTCCAGCGGCCCGTCCGTGATCTGTGAAAGCCTGATGAAGCAACTGGGGCAGATGAATGGCGGTGCGCTGCTGCCCCCCCTGGAGCCGACGGTGAAATCCGGCATCACCGATCTTTCCCAGGCGCTGGGACTGGCTGATGAGGGGCAGGAGGATATCCTGATAATCGGATTGACGGTGGGTAGATTCTTCATCGGAGAAGACGGGCATCCCTATCCGCTGGTCCTGCGTGAGCTGCGTGCCCGCCTGCATACGGCCCTGCGCAGATTCTACTTCGACTTCATCCGCCTACAAACTACCTACAACGCCACCCATTTTCACCAGCTGGGCAACCACCGCGTGAGCGAGCTGGTCTGGGAGATCGACCGACGCCTGGTGGAGATCGCGACCAGTTTCCCCTTCCTGATGCTCGTCACCGCCACGAATGATGATGAGGCCTTCGAAACCTTCGTAGCGAGTGGTTACCGGGAAGAGCCGAACTTCCACTACCGCTTCCTGCCCGTCGACCCGGAGCGGCTCAAGCGCGAGCTGTTCGAGCTACCTATCGACCGGGTAAAGGACGCCACCCTGGCCTACATCCTGCGGGATAAGCGGGACGAGACCTTCCAGATGGTGGATATGCTGGCTAACCGGGGCAGTGAGAACTTCCGCTACGGTAGCATGCAGGTCTACGGGGGCGTAAGCGACGAACTACTGGCTACGGCTACCCGACTGCTCACTGACTACCCGGCCCCCGATCCCAACCGAAAGCGAGATTTGGTAGACGCGGAGGGCTTCCGGGATGCCTGCCAAAGCGCATTTGACGACCTAACCGGGCAGTATCCCCAAGCCGAGCCCCGCGTGGTCGTCCGGGAGGATATGAGCGGACTGATGGTCAGTCAGGGGGTGATGCACATCGGTCACCGTCTGCAAGTACCCCGCCACCGCGTACCGGCCCTGCTGCAGCACGAGATCAACACCCACGTGCTCACCTACTGGAACGGGCGGGCGCAGCCACTGACCCTGCTCCACTCCGGTACCCCGGGCTACGAGGACCTACAGGAGGGGTTGGCCGTGCTGAGCGAGTGGTTCGTGGGAGGGATGACCGCCGCCCGGATGCGGATACTGGCCGCCCGGGTCGTGGGGATCGCCCATATGCTGCGGGGGCACGGCTTCACCGAGACCTTCGCGCTGCTGCACGAAGAGCATCGTATACCGGAACGGGCGGCATTTTACAC
>CAZKPE010000243.1:0-3177 GCA_964554545.1 uncultured Lewinella sp. | reverse complement strand
GGCCACCCGAAGCTGAGTAGGCTGCGGGAGGGGGTGACGGTGTTTGAGTTGCTCTCCAAGGAGGGCTAAAGCCCTCCGCGAGAGGGGGACGCGTCCTTTCAGGACGCTGGGATGGGAAAGAAATCCGTGTTAATCCGTGCCCTAATCCATGTTAATCCGTGGTGAAAAATCCATAGTGAAAATCCGGAGCGAAAAAGAACCCCGCCCCCCACCCCCGGTTAGAGCCACCGACCCCTCAACCCCCAATACCCCCCTATGAAATTAGCATTTGTCGTTAACCGCGTAGAAACCGAAGGACCTAAATTCACCACCACCGTACTGGCCCACCGGCTGCACCAGCGGGGGCACGAGGTCTTCTACTTCGGTGTCGGTAAACTGGACTACAGTAAGGACGGCCGCGTGGGAGGATTGGGCCACTTCGCCCCCGCCGGCGACTACACCGAACTGGAGGACTACCACGCCGCCCTACACGGCAACCTGGAGAACGCCCGCCCCATCTACACCGACGAGCTCGACCTGATCTATCTGCGCAACGACCCGGGGGAGGACGCCGCCGACCGTGGCTGGGCCACGAATGCCGGCCTGATGTTCGGGCAATTGGCCACCCAGCAGGGCACCATCGTGGTCAATGACCCCTACGGGCTGAGCCACGCCCTGAATAAGATGTACCTCCAGCAGTTTCCCGAGAGCGTGCGGCCCCGCACCATCATCACGCGGGAGATCGACGAGATCCGCCGCTTCGCCGATGCGGAGAACAGCGACATTATCCTGAAGCCGCTACTCGGCTCCGGCGGGCGCAACGTCTTCGTGGTGCGGGAAGACGATCACCCGAACCTGAAGCAGATCGTAGAGGTGATCGCCCAGCAGGGCTACGTTATCGCTCAGGAGTTCATGCCCGCCGCCGCCGAGGGAGATATCCGTATGTTCCTGATGAATGGCGACCCCCTGGTAGTCGATGGGCACTACGCCGCCGTACATCGGATGTCGGCCGGTGATGACGTGCGCAATAACCTCCATGCGGGAGGCTCGGCGAAGAAGGCCGAGATCACCCCCGAAATCCTGGAGATGGTCGAGCTCATCCGCCCCAAGTTGATCGCTGACGGTATGTTCCTGGTCGGCCTCGACATCGCCGGCACTCGCCTGCTGGAAATCAACCTGGAAAGCCCTGGCGGACTGCGCGGTGCGGGTATCCTGGAGGGCGTCGACTTCAGCATCCCAGTCGTGGAGGCCCTGGAGCGGAAGGTGGCCTACCGGAAGAATTACGGGAGTCAGATCACGAATCGGATGATCGCGTCGCTGTAAATAGCGTCAAACGTATCACCGAACCGCTTACTGTTCTCGATTGGCGATTGACGATTCTTGATGGGCGAGGACTGATTTGGCTACCGTAAGTGGCAGCTCGCTACGCTCGTTTGTCCGACTACTTGCTATTCTGCTGTAAACTCTAAGCTTCGTACCTTATCTCGCCATCGCCCCGCCTGCCCCACCCGAGGCGCGTAGCGACGAGCAATCCCCCGTGCGGCAGCCAATTCACAATTCTCAATCTTCAATTTTAAATTTATATGCCCCTAGCGATTCACAACTGGATGCGCGCCGAGCCCCTAGAGGCCACCCTGAGCCGTATCGCGTCCCTGGGCTACGACTACCTGGAAATTCAGGGGACGCCGGAAGCCTACGATACCCGAACGGTCCGGCAGCAGCTAAAGAAGCACGGCATCAAATGTTGGGGCAGCGTCACCCTCATGCTCGGTAAGCGGAACCTGCTGGCGGTGGACGAGGGGGAGCGGGCCCAGTCAGTGCAGTACGTGAAGGACATCATCACGATGGTGAAGGAACTGGAGGGGGAGATGGTCTCCGTCGTACCCGGCACGGTCGGAAAGATCATGCCCGGTGCCCGCCCCGAGGAGGAGTGGGAATGGGCCGTGGCGAGTATGCAGGAGTGCTACGAATTTGCCCACAAAGCCGGCATCAAATTAGGGATCGAACCCATCAACCGCTTCGAAACCTACTTCGTCAACCGCGGTGATCAGGCCCTGGCCCTGGCCGAGGCCACCGGCCCCGACTGCGGCGTCTGCCTCGACATCTTTCACATGAATATCGAGGAGCAGGACCCCCACGCCACCATCCGGAAGGTCGGCGATCGGCTGGTCGGCTTCCACGTGGCCGAGAATAACCGCATGGCCCCCGGTATGGGGAGCATCGACTGGCAGGCGCTGGTGGGCACGCTGAAGGAGGTCGGCTTTACCGGCCCGCTGTCGGTGGAGTTCGCCGCGCCGGTGGACCGCACCCCCGCCAATCCCTACCCCAATAGCATCGACGAGGCCCCCGAGGGACTGAGCGAGGAGGCGCGGAAGTTTCTGGAAGACCACGGGAGTTCGGCGCTGACGGAGGAGTTTTATACGATGCTGACGAGAAAGTCGGCGGAGACCTTATTGCCATTGATTTAGTGACTTCCGGGGGATGCTCCCCCGGGTAAGAAGATGCTCCCTTCGGGAGCGGTAGGTGGAGATATGAAGATCAAATCGATTAAGGCATACTGGCTACGGGTGCCCATCCCGGCGGGGCGGCAGTGGCGGAGTGATTACGGGCAGCTTACCCACTTCGATGCAACGATCGTCGAGGTCAGCGATACGGACGGGACCACCGGCTACGGAGAGGCCAAAGCCGCCGTAGGAGCTACCGGGGCCTGCGCCAGCATCGTCTCCTGCATCGAGCGGGAGCTAGCCCCCCAAATGCAGGGAATGGAAGCCGGTAACATCACCGCCGTCTGGGACGCCGTGTACAACGGCAGCCGCGCCCACTACGCCCGCGACCGGGGCCGGGCCTTCCCCATCCTCGCTAACCGGGGCACGACCATCGCCGCCCTCAGCGGCATCGACACCGCCCTCTGGGACCTGAAGGGCAAGCGGCTCGGCGTGCCCGTGGTCGAGCTACTCGGTGGAAGTTGTCGGGAGAACATGCCCTGCTACGCCAGCGGGGGCTGGGCTGACGTCGGGGCGCTGGGCGATCAGCTTAAGTCCTACGTCGACCACGGCTACGGCGGCGTCAAGATGCGCGTCGGCTCGATGGACGGTACCGTCAACCGCAGCGTCGATCGGGTGGGGGAGGCGCGGGAAGCCCTCGGTCCCGACATCGACATCATGGCCGACGCCCACGGCACCTACTCCGTCAGCGAGG
>CAZKPE010000242.1:0-6050 GCA_964554545.1 uncultured Lewinella sp. | reverse complement strand
GACATCATCGCCTACGGCAACTTCCGGCGGGCCCAGCTCGGCGTGGAAATCTCTTCCCTGACGGCCTCCGATATCGAACGCCTGCAACTCGGGCAGCGGGGGGAGGGCGTAGTGGTGGATGCCGTGCTCGATGGCGGGGCGGCCCAGGCGGGCGGGCTGCGGGTGGATGACGTTATCGTGGGTGTCAATGACCGGAAGTTGGTCGACCTGCCCGAATTTACCGAGATAGTCGGCCGCGCCCGCCCCGGTGACGTTATGAACCTGAGCGTCATCCGTGACCGCACCCTGACCGAGCTCCGCGTCAAACTGCGGGCCGTCGAAGAATAAATCTCCCGCATGCGACTGAAGAGCGAAAACCTGGTAAAGAAGTACGGCAGCCGGACCGTGGTAAAGGGGGTGAGTATTCACGTTGACCGCGGCGACATCGTCGGCCTCCTCGGCCCCAATGGCGCGGGCAAGACCACGACCTTCTATATGACGGTGGGCTTTATCCGCCCGAACGAGGGCAGGGTTTTCCTTGACGACCAGGACATCACCGACCTGCCGATGTACAAGCGGGCCCAGCGGGGCATCGGCTACCTCCCCCAGGAGCCCTCCGTCTTCCGCAAGCTCAGCGTGGAGGATAATATCATGGCCGTCCTGGAAATGACCGACCTCGATAAGCCCGCCCGGGAGGAAAAACTGGAAAGCCTCCTCGATGAATTCAGCCTGCACAAGGTCCGCAAAAGCAACGGCGACACCCTAAGCGGCGGCGAGCGGCGGCGCACCGAGATCGCCCGCGCCCTGGCCACCGACCCGAGCTTCATCCTGCTCGATGAGCCCTTTGCCGGTATCGACCCGATCGCGGTGGAGGATATCCAGTACATCGTCGCCAAACTGAAGACCAAGAATATCGGCATCCTCATCACCGACCACAACGTACAGGAAACCCTCAGCATCACCGACCGCGCCTACCTCATGTTCGAGGGCAACATCCTCAAAGCCGGCACGGCGGAGGAACTGGCGGCGGATGAGATGGTACGCAAGGTGTACCTGGGGAAGAACTTCGTGCTGCGGCGGAAGGTAATGGAGATTTAGACGCGCTTCGCGCGGATGGTCGGCTTCGCCGGGGATAGACGCGATACGTGCTGGATGGAGGCCGCTACGCGGATGGAATGCGGGCACCATCCGCGTAGCGGCCTCCATCCCCGGCGATAGCCGTCTACCAAGCGCGAAGCGCGCTACCCAACCATCCCCCCATCCGCCACCACCACCGTCCCCGTCACGTAGCTCGCCGCGTCCCCCGCCAGCCAGACCGCGGTGCCGGCCAGTTCGTCGGGCGTAGCCATGCGCCGGAGGGGAACGGACTTCAGGAAGTGGTTCGCCGCCCGTTCGTTTTCCCAGAGGGCCTTGCTCAGTTTGGTCTTGACGAGGCCGGGGCAGATGACGTTGACCCGGATATTGTCCGCCGCCCACTCGCTGGCCTGGCTCTTACCGAGCATGATGATGCCGGCCTTGGAGATATTGTAGGCGCCGAAGTGGGGATTGGCGTGCAGCCCCTCCACCGAACTGATGTGGATAACCGAACCGTAGCCGGACTTGCGTAGGTGGGGCAGGGCCAGGTTGCTCAGTTCCAGGGCGGCCGTCAGGTTGATGTCGAGGGTCTTCTGGTAGGCGGCCGCGGTAAGGCCTTCGATGGGTCCGAAGTAGGGATTGGTGGCCGCGTTGTTGATCAGGATATCGAGCCGGCCGTAGCGGTCGATGCAGCTTTTAATCAGTCGTTTACGGTCTTCGGGGTCACCGACGTGGCAGGCGATGCCGGTGGCTTCCAGTCCGTCGGCCCGGAACGCTTCGGCTACCCCATCAACCGCCTCCTGGTTGCGGCTGCTGACGACCACGCTGGCCCCGAATTCGGCCAGTCCACGGGCCATCGCCTCCCCGATCCCCTTTGAGGAGCCGGTGACGATGGCGACCCGCCCGGTCAGGTCGAAGCGGGAGTGAATGCGTAGGTTTTGCATCTAGTTATCGTGGTCGTGATCGTGGTCGTGTTCCTGTAGGACTTCGGTAGCGGTCGCGATGCTGGATTTCATATCGGCCTCGACCTCGGCAACCTCGCGGGTCTGCTCGCGCACGTAGTCCATCACGTTGTCGCCGTCCATTTCCGCGCGGAGCTCATCCAGGGGGCGGATGTTATTCATCCAGTTCATCATCCCGTCGTGGGCATCTTCCAGCTGCTCGTAGCTGGCCTGTAGCAATTCGCGGTACTCCTCGCCGTGGCCACCGGCAGTAAGCTGTTCGGTGATCGAGCGCTGGGCCTGGGTGATCTGATTCATGAGGGGCATCACGCGGTCGTGCCCCTCCATCATCGAGGAATAAGCCGCTTCCTGGGCGGCTACCATGGCTTGTTCTTCGGCGGAGTCGGCGGCCTCCTGCTCGGCATTGCCACAGGCAAAAAGGATAAGCAGGAAGGCCAGGCTGGTCAGTATTTTCATTGATTCATTTTTTTGCGGCGGAGCGCGGGTGCAAGCATTACCTCCAAACGACGCGGTAGCTGAGCACCGGGATGAAGCCCAGGCTTTCCCGTTCGTTGGGGCGGTTCAGGAATCTATCGTAATAGGTGACGGCGGTGTTGGATACGCCGGCCACATTTTGCAGGTCCAGGGCCCAGGTGGTGGTCGCCCGGCTGCGCTCTTTGGTGCGGTACAGCCGCAGGTCGGGGCGGAAGTAGGTGCCGTTGGAGTTGACGAAGCCCTGGCTGTAATCCGGGGCCGTGAAGAAGCCATTCACGGTACCCGCGAAGACGGGGGTGATGAGGCCGGTTCGCTCGCCGCCGTGGGCGATCAGGGCCAGATTGAGCCCGTAGGTGCGGGGGCGTTCTTTGCGGTCCTGCCCGGTCCATTCCCGCCCGAGCGTCAATTTAGCTACATAGTCGCTGCTGTAGCGGTCCTTGGTCCAGTCGCCGTTCCTTTGTTCGGTCTCGGCCCGGAAGAGGGAGAGACTGCCGCGGTAGTACCAGCCGGTCTGCCGCTGCCCCCCGGCCGCTTCCAGCTCGACCCCGTAGCGGCGGGTGGCGGTCCGCTCGATGAGCCGGAAGGAGGGGTCGAACTCCAAAAAGTTGTTGGCGCTGAGCAGGAAGCCGTCCACGTCGGCGGCGTATTCGGTGCCGGTGTACTGAAAGTAGGTCGTGACCAGCGCGCTGATGCTGCCCAGCCGCCGCCCATAGGCCAGACTGAGTTGGTTCGTTACGGGAATGAAGTCTTTCACCGTCGAGCGGCCCAGCAGAAAGCCCGCGTAGGGAATGGCACTCAGCCGCTCGGCTACGGCCACGATCCGCTGCCCGTTCCACCGGCGCCGCAAGCGGAGGCGGGGCTCGAAGGTCCACTCCGTCAGCAGGCTGGGCTCGTGGTAGCGGACGGTACGCAGGGCCACGTTCAGGTCGTTCTCGCCGAAAAAGAGGGTGGTGGACAGGTAGGGGGCCAGGCTGAAGGTTTCGGGGAGGAGCGTCCGTCCGCTGGTGAGCATGTCCCGGTCGTAGAAATTGACCGTCTGGGCGTAGTCGTCGTATAAAATTTCCAGTCCGGCTTGCACCTGCGCGCCGCCGCCCAGCACCCGTTCCAGTTCGGCCGACCCGCTGATGCGCTGCAGCTCGGCGTTGGCGAAGGACAGCCGCCCCCCGCCCTCGGCAAACTGCTGAAGCCGCTGGCTAAAGGTGCGCGAATAGCCTCCGCCCAGCCGCAGGGTAGCAAAGCCGAGCTCGTTGCGGTAGGACAGGCCGCCGATGGCAATGTCGTTGGTGTAGTCGATGTCGAAGAGCTCTTTTTGCTCGCTCACCTCCTCGTCGGGGTCGGGGGTGAAGATATTCGAGCTGCTGCCCAGGACGCCGAAGACACTGATCTCCCCCCGGGGCAGCTGGCGGTGCAGGTGCACATTGAGGTCGGAAAAGCCGATCTCCTCCCCCCCGAAGTCGACGCCCATGGCCCCGAGCAACCCGGTGAAGCTGTAGCGGCCATTGATGAGGTAGCTGTTGCGCTTATTTTTGCCGAAGGGGCCTTCCGCGGCCGCGTCGAAGCCGATGAAACCGGCCTGGAGTTGGTATTTCCGACCTTCCCGGCTGCCGGGCCGCAACCGCAGATCGAAGGTGCCCCCCGTCGCGTAACCGTAGCGCCCCGGCAGTCCACCGGCCAGGAAAGCACCGTTGTCGAGCACCTGCGCACTGAGGGCATTGACGCCGCCGCCGGCCAGGGTGGGGAAATCGTAGAAGGTGCCGGCGTTGGAAGTGTGGTTGGGATTGGCAATGGCAATACCGTTGAGCCGCCAGAGGTTGGCGTTGGGCGTGTTGCCGCGTACGCTGAGGTGGTTGGCCTGGTCGTTGGTCTGGATGGTGCCGGGCAGCAGGGCCACCAGGCGGGCCGGGTCGTAGAAAGTAGCCGGTAGCCGCCGCACTTCCTCGATGGTGAAGGCCTGGGCCAGGGGGCTCACCTGGCGAAAACTAGCCCGTACCTCGGCTCCCGGCAGGTCGATGCCGCCGAAGCTGAGGCTGTCCTGGGCACCGACGGTAAGGCCAGTGAGGAGTAGGAGGAGACCGAAAAGGGTGACGCGCATGGGCGGTACTTAGCTCAGGCCAAAGTAGCACTTTTTACTCCCTCCGGCTTGCAGGATCGGTGACGGCGGTTGTATATTTGCGGTCCCTTAGCGCGAGCGCTAGTGAATAGGGCGGTTAGCTCAGTTGGTTCAGAGCACCTCGTTTACACCGAGGGGGTCGGGGGTTCGAGCCCCTCACTGCCCACTTCGCCCGGGGCTTTAGCCCTGGGCCTCCCAGGACTGAAGTCCTGGGATAGGGGAGACCGGTCCTTACAGGACCGTTAGAGGGACCGTTCCAGGCCAATCTGTAGGCTCAGTCCCTGTAGCTTTTCGTTCACGGAGCCGCCGTATACGTTGACGAAGTCGCGTTCCAATCCGAACTGGGTAGTAAGGTTCAGGCTTTCCGAAAGGGGAACCAGGAGGCCACCGGTGAGCCGGGCGAAAAGGTGGATTCTGTTCTGGACTTCGGAAGGGCCATGAGTGGTGGTCAGGTGATAGGCCGGAATGGCACTCAGGCGGATGAAGGGCTGAACGGCACCGTCGCGGGTGAGGGTGTAATTCATGAAAAGGGGTAAACCGACGAAATTGCTGTAGGTAGTTAAACGGAAATTATCGGTTTGCTCGCCGGGGGGAAGCGAAGGGTCGAAGCCACCGTCTCCGTCGTGCTGCGATCCCCAGCGTAGCTCTTCATCCTTATCACTTAGGTTATACGGCCGGTGGTCGTACCGCACCCCCAATCCCAGAGAAATCCGGTCGCCCACCGGGTGCCGGTAATAGACTTCGGCCTGATAGCCCACGGCGGGGGATTCGTTCTCAGCGCGCAGGTCGGCTATCCTTTCCGCAGCGCCGGATTCGGGGTTCAGGCTACGATAAGAATAGGTCGGGCCGGCGGAAAAGCCGATACGTCGCTGAGCGGTGAGGAGGGTGGGAAGGATGAAAAGGAGGATTAGGGGAAGATGTCGCAATGGGGTTGGGGTAAGGATGAGCAGCTACCGTATAAACGGGGTACTGCCTAGAATAATGTTCCTTAAATATAGGAAAACCGACCTACTTCTCCCCGGGCTTCAGCCCCGGGTACTCCACAGCTCGACCGGCGCGAACCGCTTGCCGTCAAACAGCCCCCGGTCACTCAACTTCAGCTCGGGGATGACCAGCAGGGCCAGGAAGGAAAGCGTCATGAAGGGAGACTCCAGCCCGCAGCGGAGTTTACGGCGCACGAAGCCCGTCAGCTCGGCGTAGCGGGCGGCGACTTTCGGGCCGGTCTCGGTGGTCATGATGCCGGCTACGGGCAGGGGCAGCACCTCCAGGTACTCGTGGCGGCCGGCGGCGATGCCCCCCCGCTCGGCGATCAGGGCATTGACCATACGGCAGATGTCCTCGTCGCTCACCCCTACGGCGACGATGTTGTGGCTGTCGTGGGCGACCGAACTGGCAATAGCGCCACGCTGCAATTTCATCCCGGTCACGAAACCCACCGCGGGCGGGGCATC
>CAZKPE010000241.1:0-6057 GCA_964554545.1 uncultured Lewinella sp. | reverse complement strand
GATAAGAAGAAGCGCAAGCAGGTGGAGGGGTTTGAGTGGGTGGCGTTTGAGTGGGGGGAGAAGTGAGTAGGAAGTAAAAAGTAGGAAGTACGGAGACGGGATGTTAAGTTTACTGGTGCAATAAGAACCTAATGGATCAAACACAGTTACCGGGATCGATGATGGACATTCGGGGGACGAAGCTTCCATCGGACCAAGCGCTTGACCGTATACTCACGAATTTAAATTCTAGCATTCATAGAGTTAAACTTACGAAGGATTATGAGGGAGAGTTCCAATCTGCTGTTGAATCTCTAATAGATTATTTGATAACAAATGCTAGACCGGAAGATCCCACGGTAACGAAGTCGCTTGATAAGCGGTTGTTTGATTTGCTATGATTCACCGATTGTAAGGCGATAGAGGCGTTCAGTTATGAGTAGGTTTCAACTTTGGCGCATCCACCTGCGCCCCGCCGACCGATCCGAGATAGGCGCGGACGAATTTTGTATCGCTAATGGTATTCTGGGGTTCGGCTGGGCGCTACCCCAAAAAGAGACCGTGCAGGACATGGACGAATACTGGGCGGGTGCCGAGCGGCAGTACGTAACGGAGGTGCCGGAGGGCGGGCATCGCTCAACCAGTTGGCGAAGTGCCATCAGCGCACTCGGTTGGAAAATGCAAGTGAACGACCTCGTCTGGACAAGAAGCCGGGCGGGCATCTACTATTTAGGTCGGGTAACCGGAGCGTGGCAGTATCTGGCGGACGAGGAGCATAGAAAGGTCGACGTCTGTAACTTTCGAACCTGCGAATGGCTGGAGGTCGGGACGGTGGACAAAGTGGCGGGGGGTGTAGTTAATAGTCTGATTCGGGGACGGACATTACAACGAATCAATTCCGCCGATCTGGAGAATTTCTCGCGCTTTGTTTGGAACAATCGGAGAACGTCCGCGCACCCGTACACGCTACCCGCCGGCCGCAGCCAAGTCGATATTCTGCAGCTGATTTCCGCGGAAGACTGCGAAGATGCCCTTGGGCTATACTTACAGAAGCATCACGGCTACGCGATCATCCCGGGAACGTGTAAGTCCGATACCGCCGCTTACGAGTACGTACTTACCCACCGGGAAACCGGAGATAAAGCCGTAGTTCAGGTGAAGCAGGGGAGTAGCTACTGTCTGCGTGCCACCGACTACCTAAAACTCAGCGAGGACAATAACGTGTACTTGTTCAGCACGACCGAAAGCTACGACCGGGAGGGGGGCAATGATCGGATCCATTTTGTTCGGGCCGATGACATTCGGAATTTTCTTCGCGAGGAGTCTGGCTTTATTGGGGACCGTTTGGCTACCTGGGTCAGGTGGGAACGGGAGGTGGGGGGTGGATCATAGTGGCACTACGTAAGCCCGAGCAACATTCATGCTACACCGACGTTCGGTGGCAAAAGCCTATCTTTAAAGCCATGACGCGGCAGCCCATACGCATCGACGCTCCCATTGAGGAAGCGACTTTTGAACTGCGTTTCCGACCGGCCATCTATCCAGGAGCCGTGTTTGGGTTGATCTACCGAGCACTGCAAGACACGCATGCGGGGGAGGTAACCAGGCTGCCCATTATGCAGCTTCCCGACGAGATCAGAGAGAAGGACGAGTTGCTGATCTATCGGCCCCATTACCGCATCCGCAATGAGCGATTCACCGTGCAGGTCGGGCCGCGTGTACTGCTCATTTCATGTGCCGATCCCTACCCGGGGTGGGATCACTTCAGCGAAGAAATTTACGCCGATCTAGCGGCAGTGTTACAGCAGGAAGTGATCGATGAGGTGGAACGGCTAGGATTGCGCTACGTTAATCGGTTTACCAAAAACGTTAGTGACCAACTAACCATCACCGTAGTCACCGATTCGGAGGCTATCCAAACCGGTAACTATTCGCTCGGCCTGTCGGTTGAGAAGGATGAGTTTACGAACTACGTATTCATCGACAATGAAGCTCCTGCCGAAGGTACACCGCGAATGACGCTAATAGATATCGATACCTACCTTACGCGGCGTTTCGATGTCAGGAATTGGGACTACCGGGATACAATAGAACGGATGCATACTACGGAAAAACAGGTGTTTTTTGGGTTGCTTAAGGACGAATTTGTTCAAACACTAAATCCACAATATGAATAGTTTTGCAGGAGGGAAGGGACATACTGGCGGCCGCTCGGGTGGCCGGATAAGACACGAGGGTACCGGATCCATGCTACAGGATGCCGCGACCGTGGTGCCTTCCATCCAAATGAACTATTCAGATGGGGGTTATCCGATGAAAGATAGACCAAATCACGTGATTATGTCAGATCGTGAGAAACAAGAGTTCCTGCATAGCGCACAACTCAGCGCCCGAGAGTTAGCGAGCCAGAACCATTCTCTAGACGGAGAAACAGCCCGTGCCATTGACGAAAATCTGCTGGATTATCTATAATGCAATGGGAGGCCGGAGATATTGAGCTGTTCCTACCAAAATACCTGTCGGAAACCTCGATAGATGCGATAAAGGAGGCGCTCAAAGACTTCGAACGTAGCCGTTCCGAACCCTTTTACACCAGTCATTTGGCAGACACTGATACGGTCTATCAAGGAGATGGGCTGCGTGAACTTCCCATTATCCGACTGCCCGACACCGACGTGAAACAGCGCAACTGTATGGTGGTGTCAAATACTTGTGATATAGACCCAAACAATTCGCGATCCATGCCGGCGCGGTTATTGTATGCACCGATTCAGTCGCTGGACAACTACCGAGCAATGGTCAAAAGTCACACTAGCAAGACCGACCAGCAGATTGAAAGCCAGGTAGTAGACATTCAGCGGCAACAGATCACATCACTATTTTACCTGCCGCCGTATGGCGATCATCTTCCCCCTTCCGTGGTCCATTTGGATTGGATACACAACATCAGCAATGTGGCAGTCGACCGCCAGAGATTATCCGGCCGGCGCATCTTCACGCTAAGCAATTTTGGAGCATACCTTTTTGTGCTGAAGTTGAGCATCCACTTCAGTCGTATTCAGGATCAGGTAGATCGCGGAGCGCCCTAAGCCGATCTCCCATAGTGTATGCTATAATCGAGTGTATGTTTTCAACATACAGTATCAATTGGCGTACGAATGCTTTGGCTATCTTGCCTACCCCTAATTGTTTTTCCCCTTAATGACCTCCCTCCACCACCGCCTCCAAACCCTCTTCGACCACCCCGATCCCCGCCACCGGATCGTGCTCTGGTACGGCAACGACGACCCGGAAATGGCCAGCGCGTTTGAAGCCGTCGATCTGCCGGAGGTCGAGAAAATTCGGGTGGAGCGCAATGCCTTTGCCACCAAAGTGCGCGTGCTGTGCGAGGAGCCCAAGCAACGCTTTCTGCTCTTCCGCCCCGGCGCGGTGCCGCCACCACGGGAGAACTGGCTGCTCGATCTACAACTGGCCCACCCGGTATTCAGTACCGACGAGGTGGCCGTCTACCGGGAAGAACTGAACATCGACCGTACGGCCGACGAGGTAATTCGTACTCACCTGAGCTTCTTCGCGAGCCGGCAGCGGCGGGATGCACTGGTGGGCTACCTACCGGACGACCGCCGCTCCAACGGGGCGGAACTGGAGCGCGGCATGGTGGCCGCTATCCTGCGGGCTGAATCCGGCGAGGCTACCGAGATCGGGCTGGCGCTGCTGGCCGTAGGTAAATCCGATCGTTCAAAAGTAGAGGCCGCACTGGCTAAGCACGGACTGGATGACGTACTGTGGACCCTGCTGCGCCGCCACTACGACTACCGGAGCGAGGCACCGAGTATCGATGACTTCACGAAGGCCCTGTTCGCCACTCGCCTGAGTCAGTTCATTGAAGGAGAGCATCCGCGTAGCAACCGGGAAAGCCTGCTGCTACTGGCCCGTTGGAAGGACAGCAACCGCTACCGGAAGGTCTTCCGGGAAGTCGCCACCGATCTAGGTAGTCAGTGGCGCATCGACGAACGCCTGATGGATACGGAGGTGGGCCGTATCGCCACCGTCGATGAGTTTCAGGAAATCGATCACTACTTGATCGGCTACCTGCGTGATGCCTATATGGGCAGTACCCTGCCGAATGCCGAGATCCGCAAATTAGTCGAGGCCCGTCGGCAAACTTTCTGGTACGCGGATTTTGCCGATACCTACCAAGCCTTGTTGCAGGCCTTGGACTTCCGAGATTCCCAGGAAAGCCTGCACCTGCGCTCCGCCGCCCAGGATTCCATCGGCGCTTACACCAAGGCACAGTACCGCACCGACCTGGCCTACCGCCGCTTTCACTATCATGCCCGCCGCATCCAACGACACCGGCTGCTGGACCCCATCGCGGAATACGTGGAACGCTACTACGTCAATACCTACCTCCCACAGGTCCACTGGTCCTGGCAGGAACGACTCGATGAACGCGGTTACCTATCGGTGGCGGCCGACTACGAACGCCAACGCGACTTCTGGCAAAAGCGGGTGAAGGAATACCCCGAGCGGGGCAACCGCATCTTCGTCATCATTTCCGACGGACTGCGCTACGAATCCGGGGTAGAGCTCGCCGAACGCCTGAACGCCACCTCCCGTTTCGAGGCTACCGTGCGTCCGTTGCTCGCCGCCGCCCCCACCTACACCCAAGTCGGGATGGCAGCGCTACTGCCCCACGACGAACTGGCCATACAGGCGGATGGAAGTGTAACGGCCGACGGGCAATCGACCCAGGGGACCGCCAACCGGGATAAGATTCTCAAAGCGGCAACCAATGGGCGGGCCATCGCCATTCGCGCCGAAGACTTCCGCAATCAGTACAGTGGGCGTGATGCCGGGCGTAGCTGGGTCAAGCAATACGACGTGGTCTACATCTACCTGAACCTCATCGACAAGGCGGGTGAGAACGAGGAGGAGCAGCTCTTCGCCCGTACCGAGGACAGTTTCGGGGAGGTCGAAGAACTGTTGCGCATCATCGCACGGATGAATGGGAATAACGTATTCATTACGGCCGACCATGGCTACCTCTATCAGCACAGCGAGGTGGCTGATTCCGACTTCATCACCTACGACGTGGCGGGGGAAATGGAAAAGAACAATCGCCGCTTCGTGCTGGGCCAAAGCCTGCGCGCTCCGGATGCGGCCATGCACTTCACCGCCCGGGAGCTCGGACTGAAGGGGGATCGGGAAGTCGTACTGCCGAAGTCCGTAAAGCGCTTTCGTCAGCGGGGCAGCGGCAGCCGCTACGTCCACGGGGGGCTGAGTCTGCAGGAAGTCGTAATCCCCCTGATCCAGTTCACCAAAAAGCGGACGGCCAGTGACGATACCCGACCGGTCGACGTGGTATTGACCACCACCAGTCACCAAATTACCAACACCCTGAAGACGCTCCATTTCTACCAGCAGCAAGCCGTGGGCGGGAAGCGGGTAGCGCGAGAACTGCAGCTGGTCTTCCAGAATGCCGCCGGGGAGAACGTTTCGGACCTGCACCGCCTGACCTTCGACAGCACCGAACGGGAGGAACGGCAGCGGGATAAATCGGTGACCTTCCAGTTCAGCGCCGCGGCCACCCAGTCGGACGATAAGCGGGTGTATCTGAAAATGCTCGAGCCCGGGGGGGCGAAGTATGACGATCATATGTTTACCGTGCGTATCTCATTCACCAATGACTTCGATACCTCCGATCTATGACCCAGCTTGATCAGCAGATCAACCAAGCCTTCCCCGGCAAAGTCGTCCGCAAAGACCTGACCGCCCGCGTCAAGGGCAATGCCGTGGTACCCACCTTCGTGCTCGAATACCTGCTGGGGCAGTACTGCGCTACCGACGACGCGCAGACCATCGAGCAGGGCATCGAGACGGTGCGCAAGATCATCGGCAAACACTACGTTCACCGGGAGGAATCGGAGCTGATCAAGTCCACCATCCGCGACCGGGGCAGCTACCGCGTCATCGACCGGCTGGCCGTGGAGCTGGACGACCGCCAGGACGTACACGTAGCCAGCTTTACCAATCTGGGGCTGAAGCGGGTGCCGATCCAGGACCGCTGGGTCAAGC
>CAZKPE010000240.1:0-6115 GCA_964554545.1 uncultured Lewinella sp. | reverse complement strand
CCCTTGCTTCCCCTGCTGCCGGACAGTTTACTGCCCCCCGATATCGACTGGCCCCAGCGCATCGTAGCCGAGGGAACGGCCAGCTACCAGCAAGACCGATTAGAACTTGATCTGTACGCCCTGGAGAACCGGGTGATGGGCAATGGACTGAACAGCCGGGTGCGTACCAGTGGGGTGGTGAATGGGGTGACCACCTTCCCCGAAACCCGCCTCGACGTGCGCCTGGATACCCTGCTGGCGACCCGCGCGACCATCCTGGCCTACGTGCCCCCGGGTAGTCTGCCGGAAGACTACACCATTCCCGACTTCGTGCGGGGTAGCGGCTCGGTCAGCGGGCCGATGGACAACCTGGATGTCAATCTGCGCCTCAATCTGCCGGGTGAACAGACCTATGCCCGCATCAACGGTAGCGTGCGTAACGTGCTCGACCCCGAACGCATGGACCTCAACCTGGAGGTCAGCGACCTGGGCATCAGTATCGCCGATATCAAGTCCATCCTACCCGACAGCATCCTGCCCGCGAACCTGAACTTGCCGGACGTGCGGGTCCGCAACGCGTCCATTGCGGGTTCCCTCGATAACCTGACCTTTGACGTTCCATTAGAGACCGACAACGGGAACTGGAAGCTGAGCGGCCGGTACAATCCCGAAGACCTGCAGGTCGATCTCGACCTGGACGGTATTCGTATCCCGGAACTCTTCACCGGTGATCTGCGCGATACGCTGGAAACCCTGGAGTTGGGCCCCCTCGACATCACCGCCTCCGTCAACGGTAAGCTACAGCCCATGATGGACCTGAACATCGACGCCCTGGTGGCCGAAACCGGCGGCGACAGCCTATTGGACCTCCAGGCCGAAGTGACGAATAGCCGTTATGGGGGCACCTTCGCCCTCCTGCACCCCGATGCGCGGGCTGAGGGTTCGGCACGCTACATTATCAACGCCGACAGCAGTGTTTTCGCCGAGGCCATCCTGGACATAGAACGGCTGGCCCTACAGCAGTGGGACATCACCGAGCAGCGGCTGGATGTCGAGGGTAGTCTGGTGGCCCGTACGGAAGGCATCGACCCCTATGATTTAGATGCCGTGGTGCGCTTAGACGATGTCATCCTGCGGGGTGAGGACGGCAGCAGCTACGTGGATAGCCTGCGTCTTACCGCTTCCATGCACGACTGGGATAATCAAATCTACCTCCGTTCGGACGTGGCTGACGGAGAGGTGATTGGCCGCTTCGATCCGCTGAAGACGCCCCAAAAAATGGTACAGTTCATCATCGCCTACTGGGACGAAAGTTTACGGCAACCGGACCCAGTGGAGGAAGGGAACGAAGTGGACGTAGTCTTCAAGTTGAAGCGGCCACAGGTACTGACCGGGGGGCTGATCAACGGACTCACGGCCCTATCGCCGATGGAACTTTCGCTATTGTACCGGGACGAGACACCCGAACTACTCATAAACCTGGACTTAGCGGAAATCGTTTTCGCCGGGTTGGAGGCGAATAAGCTGACTTTCCGCGCCATCGGGGATACAACGAGTATGAACTTCGTGGCAGACTGGGACGACGTCAGCTACAACGACCAGATCGAACTGGGGCGGACCGTCATATCCGGGGAAACGGCGAATGACCAATTGCTCGTTGAACTGAAGTTATACACCGAAAACGATAGCCTACGGCACTACCTGGGGGCCAGTATCGACCAGTCTGCCGATACGCTGACGGTTAGTCTGCAGGAGGAACAAATTCTGAACTTCGAAACCTGGTCGGTACCCTCCTCCAACGTGATCGCGCTGGCCGGCCCGAACCTGCTCATCAACAACGTCGCGCTGCGCAACGGCCGGCAGTCGTTGACCGCCGAAACGGACGAGCCGAACGACGTGATCATCCGTTTTGGCGACTTCAATCTGCGGACGCCCAGCCGGCTCATCTTCACCGAAGAAGAGGTAGCCGCCGGGGTCGTGAACGGAACGGTTGGCCTGGATAATGTTATGACCAATCTGGGCATCCACACCGATTTGACCGTCGATAGTTTGAAATGGACCGGCACCCTGCTCGGTGATATCGAGGCCGTAGTGACTACGACCAACGAACAAACCTACGACGTCAACATTCAGGTGCGGGAAGCGGGTAACGATGCCACCGTGACGGGCACCTATGCACTGGATGGACCGATGAATCTGCTGCTCGACGTAAACCGCCTGATGCTGGAAAGTGCCGAGCCCTTCAGCCTGGGCTATTTGCAGGATACGGAGGGCTACCTGACCGGCCGGGTCGACATCGGTGGCACCATTGAGGATCCGACGCTGGACGGAAGCCTACGCTTTGAGGAAGCCAGTCTGATCATCAGTTTGCTCGGCGAGCGCTTCCGGGTTGGGGATACCCCGGTCCAGTTCAACCGCCAGCGTATCAGCTTCGGTAACGGTCTGCGGATCTACGACAGTCAGGACAACGATGCCGTACTGACCGGTAACATCGTACTGGAAAGTCTGGAGCGGATCGAACTGGATATGCTCGTAGTAGCAGAAGACTTCACGGCCATCAACTCCACCCGGGCGGACAACCCCGACTACTTCGGTGTGATGTCGGTCGACGCGCGGGTTGAGATCGGGGGTACGGCCACCCTGCCGGTGATCACCGTAGATGCCACCACGAATGAAGGTTCGGACATCACTTATATCTATACCCTGCCCTCGGAAGGGATGGTGTCGAGTGAAGACGTTGTAGTCTTCGACCAGCGCTACCAGTGGGTAGATGCCCTACGTCGGGATACGCTCGTCGACCAGGACAGTATTTCGGCCCTGCGTACGGGACTGGAGCTTACCCTGAATCTGGACGTTAAACCCAACCTCTCCGTAACGGTCGTCGTGGACCCCGCCACCGGCCAAACCTTTACCGGGCGGGCCGAAGGGAACCTGACCTTACAGATTGCCCCCGACGGTAGCCAGGAGGCGACGGGGCGGATCGAGATCGTGCAGGGTACTTACGACTTCATCTATCAGGTCATCAACAAGGAGTTCAGTATCGTAAAGGGGAGCTCGGTGGTCTTCAACGGAGACATTCAGAATCCCATCCTCGACCTGACCATTCGCCACGAAGTAGAGACCACCCCGCTCCCCCTCGTAGAGGCTATGACCGGCTCAGTGTCCGATGCCGGTACGCTGCGGCGGAAGCAGACCTTCTACGTCATTATCGGTTTGAAGGGCGAACTGGAGTCCAGTGACCTGACCACGGATGTCGTGTACCCGGAGGATGTCTATGGGAACCTGAGCATTAACGCGGTGGATGACGCCCTGGGTGTATTGCGACAGGATGACAGCCGGCTAACCACTACCGCCTTTCAACTGCTTGCTTTTGGCAGCTTCAACATTCCCCTCATCGACCAGGGCGGGGGAGACGGCACTAGCCTGGCTAATACCACCCTGAACAACGCGCTGGGCGGCTACCTGAACAACCTGGCGAATGACTACATCGGCTTCGTCGACCTGGATTTCGGCCTCGACAGCTACCAGGACACGGACGGGACCACCAATACGAACCTGCGCGTAAGTCTGCGCAAGACCCTCTTCGACGACCGGGTGATCGTGAGCGTGGACGGGGTGACCGGAAACGACGCCGACGAGGCGGCGGGCAACTCCCAGACCTACCTGGATAACATCACCGCCGAGTACCTCATCACCGACGATGGTTCTTTCCGCCTCAAGATCTTTAACGACAGGGACCGGGACGTGCTGGTAGGGGGGAACGTTTTACGCTACGGTGGGCGCATCACCTTCAGTAAAGATTTCGACCGGCTATTCTGGTCACCCAAACCGGAGACGAAATGATCCGCAGCCTTCTCCTATTCTCCGTAGTGCTCGTAGCGGGCTGCAAGGTGACCGAGTACCTGCCCGAAGACCAGTACCTGTACCGGGGGGCCAGTGTTGAAATTCAGGCCGCCGACTCGATCGACGTGGAGGGGTTGGAATCCGATTTGACGGCCGTACTGAACCAGACGACGAACAGCAAAATTCCCCTGATCGGCTACCGGGGTATCTACCGCTACTATAAATTCGAGGAGAAGAAGGCCGAAAACCCGGAGAAATACCTGGAGGAGCCGGATGAGATCAAGGGAGAGAAGCCTATTTTTATTGATGACCCGGTCGTCGAATCGGTCAATGCTCTGCTGGAGAACCGTGCCGCGAACAATGGCTACTTCACGAACGAGGCAGAGTACACCATAGATACCAACTACAGCAAGCAGGAAGCCAGCGTACACTATACCATTACGGTAGGTGAACCCTACGTGCTCGATACCGTGGAGCGCTACATTCGGGATAGCAGCGTTGCCCGGATAATCGATTCGGTAGCCGGTAACACCTTTCTCAAGGCCGGCAACCGTTACGACCTCGACGCGCTGAAGGCCGAGCGGAACCGCTGGAAGGAGGCCCTGAAGCGAGAAGGCTACTTCTACGCCAACGACGGGGACTTTCTTTACCTCGCCGATACCGTGGCGGGCGACCACGAAGTCGACCTGCTGGCCAAATTAAAAACGGACGTGCCTGCCGAACACCTGCGGCCACAGTACATCACGGCCATCAACGTATACCCTGATTTTAACGCCTCCGATACAAGTCAACAGGTGCGCAGCCCGGTCATCGAGGAAGGGGGGCTGCAAATCCGCTGCGACGAATGCCCCCTGCGCCCCAAGATCCTCGACGAGGCATTCGCCATGGAGGCCGGCGACCTGTACAGCCCGGAGCGCCACCGAAAAACCCTGCGGCGATTAGCGAGCTACAACACCTTTCGCTACATCAGCCTGGACTACGAGGAGGTGCCCGGAAGCGATTCGACCCTGGTCTTGAATGCCTACATGGAACCCCTTCCCCGCCGTCGTGTAGAGGGCGAATTGGGCGTTACCTACAACAGCGCCCGCTACGTGGGCCCGAACGTCCGCCTGGGCTATACGAACCGGAACCTCTTGCGAGGTGCCGAACTCTTACAGATCGAAGGGGACTTCAGCTATGCCGTGTTCCTGGGCAACCGGGATGAGATCCGCGTTCCCGAATCGGGGATTTACGGGCTCTCGGCCACCCTGAACGTGCCCCGCCTGTGGTTACCGAAGCGCCGTAAGCTGATCCCCCGCGTCATCACCAGCGGTACGGTCATTTCCCTGGGCGCGAAGATGGAGCGGTTAGCCCTCACGCTGACGAAGTTTGCTACCGAAATCAGTGAACTGAACCTCAACGAGCTCGCCGCCCTGGTAGAAGAAGACCCGGAGGCTTCGGAAACCGTCAGCCTTTTACAGCTACGTGCACAGTACGGCTACACCTGGCAACGACGGGTGAAGAAATCCCACGCCCTGAACCCCCTCTCCATTCGCTTTCAGGACCCCGTGGTAAGTAACGACCAGGTGCTCGACATTGCTCGCAGTCTCGGTCTGGCTCCCGGAACGGACGGCGAGAGCACGGCCGCCAGTCGCTTCGACCGGATGCTGGTTTTTTCGCCAAACTATACGCTTACCTACGATTCCCGCCTGGACGGAGAGGATACCCATAACTTGTTCTGGCAGCAGTACCTGTCGATGAACTGGAACAATGTCTTTCCCATCGGGGGCGGGCTGCAGGATGCGGAAACCATCACCAGTATTTACCCCCAATTGGAGACCGATCTGCGGCACTACTGGCGGTTTAGCCCCCAGACCACCCTGGCCAGTCGCATCCGTGGTGGGATCGCCTTTCCCATATCCGACCGGGCCATCGTTCCTTACTTCGATCTCTATACCGTCGGCGGTCCGAATAGCCTGCGCGGCTTCATACCCAGGCAGCTCGGTCCCGGGCGGACGGCCCCCATCAACAATAACCTACTCACCTTCGGCGGCTACGGCAACTTGGTACTGGAAACCAGCATCGAACTGCGTCAGGCCATCACCCCGCTGATCGAAGTGGCGGCTTTCTACGACGCCGGTAATGTGTGGACCTATAAAACGGAGACCGAACCGCTGGACACCGACTTCCGGCAGTCCGACTTTCTGGACGAATTGGCTATGAACTACGGCATCGGCTTCCGTTTCGACCTGACCTTCCTCATCTTCCGGTTGGACCTGGCGAAGCCCTTTCAGATCCCCTATGAGGAGACGGT
>CAZKPE010000239.1:0-6120 GCA_964554545.1 uncultured Lewinella sp. | reverse complement strand
GCTTGCCCCAGCCTACGACCTTACCTTTTCCCGTCCGGGACACGGAGAGCACAGCCTCACCGTAGCCGGCGAGGGGCGGCGGCCGGGACGACGGCAACTGCTGGAGTTAGCTACGGACTTTGGGGTGAAGGGGGCCGCAGCACTGTTGGAAGAGGTGTTCGCAGCCGTTAGCCAATTACCGAAAACCATGCGTGACCTAGGCGTAGCGCAGCCTCAGATTGAAGAGTTAAAACGGCATCTGTCAATGCACGAATGATTGGCTTTAGGCTCCGCAACAACTCCCCTTCCCCCCCTCCTGCACCGGCGGGCAGGCTACGGTACCGTAGGAGCAGAATACGCAGCAGTCGCCCGGCTTCGGCCGGAGCAGCTTACCGCAACCCGTGCATTCGTGAAAGTACCGGCAAGCGTCGGTGGGCATGGTCTCTTCCGTTCGAAGGTTGCAGTAGGGGCAGGTGAGGGTAGACTGGAGTTGTACTTCCTTCATGATCGACGTGTGTAAAGCGAGTATACTTTAAAAACGACGCAACTACACATGCGGGGCCAGTAGCCGATTTAAATCCTCCGGTATCGCCATCGGCTGCAGGGGCGGCACGTCGCTTCCCCCGGTATTCCCCGTAGGCACCTTTCCGACGAAGGATTTTACGCCGCCGAACAGCAGGCGCAGCAGCTGCCCGCGGATCTCCTTGCCGCTCTTGATCGCGAATCCGAAACGGAGCATCAGCACGTGGACCTCGGAATGCTCCACCGCCCAGGGTTGTCCCAAGATATGAGCACGCTCGAGGTGCCGCCAGGCGGTAGCCAATTCGCCGGCTGCATGGGCGCGTCGGTAAGCCGTGAGTTCGTCGGTGTACGCCGGTCGGAGCCCCGCGGGCATCCGAAAATAGAATTTCATAGCTGTAGATTTAAGTGATGAGATAGGATTGAAAGGTAACGTCCGCTTACTTCTTATACGCGAGCAACCGCAGCGCATTGCCCACCACCACCAGGGTAGAGCCCTCGTGGGCGATCACCGCCGGACCGATCTCGGCAATGCCCAGCAGGGTCAGCGGAATGAGGATCGCCACCATCCCCAGGCTCATGATGAGGTTCTGACGGATGATGGACTTAGCCTTGCGGCTCAGCCCGATGGCGAAGGGCAGGTTGTCGAGTCGGTCGGCCATCAGGGCCACGTCGGCCGTTTCCAGGGCCACGTCGGAACCGGCGGCCCCCATGGCGATGCCGACCGTGGATTTGGCCATCGCCGGGGCGTCATTGACCCCGTCGCCGATCATGGCCACGCTGCCCTCCTCGGCGCGCAGCCGCTCGATGTTGGCCACCTTGTCCTCGGGCAGCAGGCCGCCGAGGGGGTCAGTGATGCCGATGTCGGCGGCTACGGCGTCGGCTACCTTCTGGTGATCACCGGTCAGCATGACCATCCGCTTGATGCCCACTTCCTTCAGGGCGGCCAGGGTGGCCTTGGCTTCCGGACGGGCTACGTCCATAACGGCAATCACCCCCAGGTACTTCCCGGCCCGGTGTACGATCATGGCCGTATTACCCTTCGTTTCCAGGGCGGCCATCCGGCGGTCGATCTCGTCGGGCACGTCCTGGCCCGTCAGCTCCCGGAACAGGCGCCGGTTGCCGATGTGGACCGCCTCGCCCTCTACCGTCGCCTTGATGCCACGGGCGGTGAGGGCTTCGAGGTTTTCTGCCCTGGGTAGGGCAACCTCGCCCAGACGCTCCTTCCCGCCGTCCACGATGGCGGCGGCCAGGGGGTGGTCGCTCAGTTCCTCGACGGCCACGGCCGTGGTCAGCAGTTCGGTCTCGGTACTTCCCTCGCTGGGCAGCACCTCGGTCAGGCGGGGCCGGCCCTCGGTGAGCGTACCGGTCTTGTCGAAGGCCAGGGCGGTGATACCCCCGAGGTCCTCCAGCGGCCGCCCCCCCTTGATGAGCACCCCCTGGCGGGCGGCGCGGGCCACGCCGGCCAGTACGGCCGAGGGGGTAGAGATAGCCAGGGCGCAGGGGCTGGCGGCCACCAGCACGGCCATGGCCCGGTAAAAACTGGCCGAGAAGGGCTCGTCGATCACCAGGAAGGCGAAGAGCAGCAGCACGACCAGCCCGATCACCGCCGGTACGAAGTAGCGCTCGAACTTGTCGGTAAGTTGCTGGGTGGGCGACTGCTGGGTCTCGGCCTCCTTGACCAGGGTGACCAGGCGGGAAAGGGTGCTGTCGCCGGCCAGCTTCATCACCCGGATCTCCAGCGGCGAGCTGCCGTTGATGGTACCGGCAAAGGCCCGGTGCTCGGCCGGTAGGTTCGTCAGTTCGTAGTCCCCGGCGGGGTCGTCCACGGGCCGCTTATCCACCGGTACGCTTTCCCCCGTGATGGGGGCCTGGTTAACGGCCGAGGTGCCGCTGACGACCAGCCCGTCGGCCGCGATCTTGGAATTGGGGCGTACCACGATGGTGTCGCCGATCTTCAGCTCCCCTACCCCGACCTCCACGGTATCGTCGCCACGCTTCACCAGGGCGGTGGGCGGGGCCAGGTCGGACAGGGCGGCGATGGACTTGCGCGCCCGCCCCATCGCGTAGTTTTCCAGGGCGTGGCCGATGCTGAACAGGAACAGCAGCAGGGCCGCCTCCTGGAACTCTCCCAGGGCGCAGGCCCCGCCGGCGGCCACCAGCATCAGGAAGTCGATCTCGAACTTCCCCTGCCGGATGGTCTCGATGGCCTCGATCAGAATGAAGTAGCCCCCCAGCAGAATGGCCAGTACGTAGAGCACGGTAGAAACCACTTCCGGCACGCCCGCCAGGAAATCGAACAGGAGGCCGAGCGCCCAGCACACCCCGCTGGCGATGGCAAAGTATAGCTCCGTATTCTCGCCCAGGAAGCCGCCGTGGGCATGGTTGTGCTTGCCGGGTGGGTGGTCGTGGCCGGTGTGCTCGTCTACCGTATCCTTAATCTTCAGGTCGGTGGCCTCCACGGCGGTGCGTACGGCTTTCTCGTCGGTAACCGCGCTATCGTACTCGATGCGCGCCACGCCCGCCCCCGACACGACCGCCTCGATGATACCCTCCGTCTTGGCGATGCGCTCACCGGTCTGGCGGGCGTGGCGCTGGTGGCGGATGCCGGTCACGTCGAGCAACAGGTGGCGGTACCGCTCGGTAATCTCGGCCCCGGCGCGGCGGGCAATGGCTTTCACCCGCTCCAGGGCCAGCTGGTCGGGGTCGTAGTGGATGCAGACCTGCGGCGGCGTACCCTCCTTCAGGTGGGCCTCGCTGATGCCGCCTTCCGCGCGTAGGGCGGCGAGCAGTCGGTCGACGCAGCGGTCGCGCTCGTCGGGGATTTCGGGAAGGAGGACGGGGAGGGCCAGTTGAAGTTTGCTCATCGGTATAGCTTATCAGTGTTCGTGCTGTAATTCCCCCGCCAGCCCCTGGGCGTATATGTAGTAGGCCCCCTCCGTCACGATCTGCATTCCGGCCGGTAGGGAGTCGATCATCCGCACCGCCGTGTAGCCGCCTTCGGTCGCCCCGGTCGCTACGCGGAGGCGTCGGAAAGCCAGTTCGTCCCCGTCCCGCTCGGGACCGGCAAAGACGTAGGCCACCTCCCCCTCCCGGAAGATGGCCCCCTCCGGCAGGGCGGGCACGGAGGTGCTATCCAGCCAGATGCGTGCCTCGGCAAACAGGTCTCGGATGAAGGGCGGCTGCTCCCCCACCGGGTGGGCGTGCACGCGTACGGTCTTGTTCTCGGTGTCGAATTCCTTGCCGATCACGTGGACCTCGGCCTCGTAGGTTTTTCCGTCCAGGGCCGGGATGGTGTAGCTGACCCGCTGTCCTTTCTTCACCTGGCCGACGTTGCGCTCGAACACGTCCAGCTCCAGGTGCAGGTGGTCCTCGTCGATCAGTTCCATAATTTCGGTAGTGGGCTCCACGTACATGCCTTCGTGCAGGATGATGGAGGTGACGTAGCCGCCCCGGGAGGTACTCAGGGCTACCCGATCGGTGATGGTTTCGGGGGTGAGGGCGTCCGTCGGCAGTCCCAGGTAACTAAGGCGTTTGGCAAGGCCCGCGACCCGCGCGCGTTTGGCGGCTACTTCGCTGCGCAGCCGTTGCACGTCTTTGATGACGCCGGCTTCCGCGGTGAGCAGGGCTTCCTGGCGGTCGAGTTCCTGTTTAAGGTAGCTGAGTTCGGCCGTGGCCTCCAGGTATTCCCGCTGGTGCTCAATGAAGTCGGGGTTTTCCAGGTAGGCAATGGTGGCCCCGGGGCGCACGTAGTCCCCCTCCACGTAGTTGCGGGCATTGCGTAGGTAGCCGGAAGCGCGGGCACTCACCGAGGCGTAGGCATTCGGGGGCAGCCCCAGGGTTCCGGTCACGCGCAGGTAATCATTCACTTTCCGTAGGTGGGGCAGTCCGTAGCCGATCTCCATGGCGTCTACCTGGGCGGGGGTCAGGTGGACGTTGCCGGCGTCGTGGTGGTCGTCGTCGTGGTGTTCTTCCTCGTGGTGATGTTCTTCCAGCGGGGGGTCCTGGGCGGGGGCGCAGGTGCAAAGGATACCGGAAAACGATAGGGCAACGACCATTTGGCGTAACGAGCAATTATACATCTTAGGTTCGGTCATTATTGGTTAGCGAGATAACGGAGACGGGCGGTGGCAAGGAGGTAGTCCCGCATGGCCTCCAGGTAGGCCAGCCGGTCGTCGGCGTAGCTTTGCAGGGCGTCCAGCACTTCGAGGTAGCCGAGTTGGCCGGCCCGGTAGCGCAGGGTAGCTACCCGAATGATCTCGGGGTGCTGCTCGGTAAGGAGTTCGGCGTAGCGTTCCACGGCGGCGGCGGCCAGGGAGTAGCGCTGCCGGGTAGCGATCAGTTCCCGGCCGTAGCTCATTTGGGTAGCGGCGGCTTCCTCCCTGGCGACGACGACTCCTAACCGGCTGTCCTCGATCTGCCGCCGGTTGGCCCCGTTGAAAAGCGAGAGGTTCACCCCCGCCTGTAGCCCGTTGGCGTAGCCGTGCTGGGTAAAGTATTGCGCCCCGTAGCCTAATTGGTAGGTGGGGGCGTAGCGGGCGCGAATAATGTCGATCTCCGCCTCCCGGGCCGCTACTTCCCGCTGGCTTCGCTCTACGATGAGCGGAGAACTTTCGGTTGTGATCGGTAGCGGGGGCGGCTCGGTCGGCAGGGGGGCGATGCGGTCCGGCAGGGAGGTGGCGGTTACCAGCAAAAACTCGTCCCGTAAATTGGCTAGGGTAATCGCGGTTTGCGCCGCGGCCAGCTCGTAGCGCGTCCGTTCGGCTTCCAGGCGGGCAAGCTCTAGGGGGCTGCCCTCCCCTACGGCCACCCGGGTGCGGGCGATTCGCAGGAAATTGGCTACGGTATCCAGTAGCTCGGTATAGACCTGCTCCCGCGCTTCCTCGGTCTGTAGTGCGTAGTACAGCCGGCGCACGTTGAGTTGCAGCTGCGCCCGCGTCAGTGCATCGTCGGTTTCGCCGAGGGCGACCAGGGCGTCCTGTCGGCGGTTCGCCGCCCGTACCCCCACCGGGCTCCCGAAGTTCTGGATCACCCGCAGCTGATTCATCTGGTCATCGACCTCGGAGTTGAACAGCCCCTCCCCCTGGTACGACAACTGGGTCCGGCCGGGAGTAAAGGGCAGGTCCTGCAACTGCCGTAGTCGCTCCAGTCGACTCCCGCTGGCCCGTACGTCCGGGTTATTTCGCAGGGCCGCTTCGACTAGTGTTTCCAATTGCCCGCTTTGCACCTGCGCCCCGCCGCCCAAAGGCACCAAAAGCAGTAAAACCAAGCCAATCAGTTTTGAGGAAGCGGGGCCGGGGGAGAGGCTTTCCAACCAACTATACAAAATAGGCAGTACCACCAGTGTCAAAAAGGTAGCCGACACCAGCCCCCCGATCACCACCGTAGCCAGCGGCCGTTGCACCTCCGCTCCCCCCGAGGTCGATAGCGCCATCGGCAGGAAGCCGAGCGAGGCCACCGCGGCCGTCAGGATCACCGGTCGCAGGCGCACCCGCGTCCCCTCGATGATCCGTTGCCGAATGTCGGTCACCCCCTCCGCCTTGATCTGGTTGAAGTAGCCGATCAATACGATGCCGTTGAGCACCGCCACCCCGAAGAGCGCGATGAAGCCGATGCCCGCCG
>CAZKPE010000238.1:0-6154 GCA_964554545.1 uncultured Lewinella sp. | reverse complement strand
CGAATCACCCATCCGACTGATGTACATCACCGGGCGGGAGGAACCGTATCCTCACCTTTGGGTACTACCAAGCCTACCCCATGCGCCATATCCTGCTTCCCACCGACTTCAGCGAAGATGCCAACAACGCCCTGGCCTACGCCCGCGAGTTGGCCCTTGAGTTCGACGCGACGATCACCCTGGCCCACATTCAGCAGTCGCCCACGGATGTTCCTGAACTGGCGAAGCAAGCTGAGGATTTACGCGCCGCGGGGCTGACCGTTGCGACCGAGCTACACTCCGGGATGCCCGTCAGCCAGCTCAAGCACCTCATCTACGGGCGCGATTTCGACCTGGTGGTCATGGGCTGCCAGGGAAAGCAGGCCGGGCCGGGGAAAGTATTTGGCAGCACGACGACCTCCCTCATGGACGAGATCACCCTCCCCCTCCTGGCCGTGCCGCTGGGGGCCACCCCGACCTTCCCCCGTCGGATCATGTGGGCCGCTGATCGTCAGCCGCCCATTGCCGCGTCCACCCTGCATCCGCTCTTCGACCTGGTCGATCGAGCGACCACCGAGTTACAGGTCTTCCACTACCAGGAAAAAGGAGAGACGGAGCTCCCCGAGGCCCGATTCAAGCACCTGCTGAGTGACGTACGCTACGATTTCTTCTACCAGTTGGCCGACGGCGAGCGGGTAGGGGGTGCCATTCACGAGTTCGTACGCGAGCACCGGATCGATCTGCTGGCCATGCTGCACCGCCAGTCGACCTGGCTGAGCCGGGTGATGGTCGAATCGCAAACCCGCCGGACGGTGGCCACTTCCCCGGTGCCCATCCTGATCCTACAGGAGACGGGAGCCTTCTGACGAAAAGCCCGGTCGGGGCCACGATCCAACGGTCGATCTTCCCGGAGCATTAGTAGAACGAATGGCGGGCGGAGCCTCACGCTCCCGTTTCTTCGCTCCATTCCGTACTTTACTTGTCCCAGCACCCACCGACATGGCCTCCCCCCGCCTCCGGCGCTTCTATCAGATCCTTCCCTTTGGGTTCATCTTCCTGTTGTCGAGCCTGGTATCCCTGCTAGTCGACTGGGCGGCGGTGCGCAACGGGGCCGAGCTGGATACCGAGATCGTGCCGACGCCGGCGATCGTGGTGTTCGCCAATTCGGCCATGTTTCTACTGGGCCTGCTCGTGGGGGTGCTGGAGTTGCGCTACTTCACCCGGGTCTTCGCCCGCAAGTCCTTCGCGGCCAAGGTGGTCTATAAGTTACTGGTCTACACCCTGCTCATCCACCTCACGGTCTTCATCTCCTTTCCCATTGCCGCGGCGATGGAGCTGCACGCCTCCCCCTTCTCCGCGGCCGTAGGCGATAAACTGGCGGCCTACCTCACCAGCCGGACCCACATCAGCACGGTGGCCCAACTGACCGTCACCATCGCGGCGGCCATCTTCTACGCCCAAATGAGCGAGAACATCGGCCACGGCACCCTGCTGAACTACATCAGCGGCCGCTACCACGAGCCCAACGAGGAGGAGCGCATCTTCATGTTCGTCGACATGCGGTCCAGCACGAAGATCGCCGAACAGCTGGGGCACCTCCGCTACTTCCGGCTGCTGCGCGATTACTTCGCCGATCTGTCGCGGTCCATTCCCCACTACGTCGGCGAGGTGCACGAGTACGTGGGTGATGAGCTCGTCCTTTCCTGGCGCATGACCGACGGGGTCCACCGGGCGAACTGCCTGCGCTGTTTCTTCGCCATGCAGGACGATCTGCGGCGACGGGCGGCCAACTACCGCAAACAATACGGACTGGTCCCCACCTTCAAGGCCGGACTTCACTGCGGTACGGTCATGGTGGGCGAGATCGGCGTCATCAAGAAGGATATCGTCTTCACCGGCGACACGCTGAATGCCACGGCCCGCATCCAGGGGCTCTGCAACGGCTACGGCGTGGACCTGCTGGTTTCCGGCGATCTGCTGGAGCGCTTACCTATTCAGGACCTCCCCCCGGCCACGGCCCTGGGTTACCACGAGCTACGGGGGCGGCAGCGCCAAGTGGAGCTATACACTTTTGGCGGCGGGGCGCAGGTGCTGAGTGAATGAGAACTTCCACGTACTCAAGCCTTAACAATAATCATCCGATTCACTGACCCCGGTCAATCCGAATCCGGCAGGTAGCGGGCACCTTTGGGAAAAGATGCTTCCCATGCCCATTATCCGCGTACCCCTTGATTTTTCGGATACCGCCCTCGATGCGCTGCGCTATGCCATCGTTCTTGGGGAGGCGTCGGACTTGGCCGTTGAGGCTATCCACGTCTACGATGGCTACGGAGAGGAGGAGGCCGCCGTGGAAGTCAGGGGGAACGTACGCGCCCAACTGGCGGTCCAACGCCGAATGGCGGACTACCTATACGCCAATTCCCCCCTCCCCGTACCGGCCCACGCCATCATCGGCGACCCACCGGGTGCCTTGACGACCATCAGCCACCTCCCCGATACCGCCCTGCTCGTACTGGGTGGGGCCGGCACCGGAAAGGGAAGTGAGGATGCCTTTTATTACGGCAGCGTAGCCCGGGCCTTAGCCCTGCGTGGCGGTTGCCCGGTACTGCTCGTCCCCGGCGATTACGGCGTGCCCCTCGTGGAACGGACGGCCTACACCTTTGAGCGGGTCGAAGGACTGCGGCAGCTCATCGATCGGACGGACTGGCTCCGCGAGGCCCTGGGCACCGAGGTACGGCTGGCTCACATCATGGACCGAGACCCAGACCGGGAAGCCCGCAAGGAGATCGACCTCATGGACGAAGTTCTGGAAACGGGCTTTCCGGGCTTCCCCGTCGAGCTGGACCTCCTACCGCCCGAAGACATTACCGACGGACTTACGAAGTACGTACGCGAATACGACGTCGATCTGCTGGTCGTCGGTCGCCGCCGTCGCTCGTGGGTGGAACGGCTCTTCATTGGTTCCGAGGTAGCCCCGCTGCTTCAGCGCCTGCCCGTTCCCCTGCTCGTCATCCCCATTGATTCCTACTAAACCAAGTATATCATGCCCAACCTGCTCGTCCCCGTCGACTTTTCCCCCACCTCCGCCGCCGCCCTGCGCTACGCCCGTCACCTGGCTTCGGCGCTCGACCTAGACCTTCGCGTCCTCCACGTACTGGATACCCTGCACGACCTCCGTCATTCGGTTTCAGACGCGGCCCGGGGCCGGGAGATTTCCCGCCTGGAAGAAGACCTCGACGACTTCGCCCGCGACTGCGTAGGCCACGGGGTCACGACCGAGGTCACTACGGGTACACCGGCCCAGGTGGTGCTCTGGGAAAGTACCGACGAGGCTACCGAACTCATCGTGATGGGTGGGGTAGGGGTGGGGGCCGACGGCAATCATCCCCCCGGCATCTTCGGGGGCGTGGCCCGGCAACTCGCCACCCGCGGCGGTTGCCCGGTCATCTTCATACCGAAGGGATACGAAGCGCGGAACCTGCTTCGACTCGGGATCGCCTTTGCGGAAGCCGCGGAAGTCGCGCGCATGGCCCCCTTCACCCGCCGGCTGATCGAGGCTCTGCAGCCGACGGTCCACTTCGTCCACGTCCGCGGCAAAGACGACGAAAAAGAGGCAATGGTCGAACAGGAATTCCTGGAACTGGCTGACCGCCCGAACTTCCCCAGCTACACCTTCCGGTTTGCCGCCCTACCCACCGGTAAAGTGGTCGAACGACTGATCGGCTACGTAGAAGCACACCAGGTCGACCTGCTCGTCCTCGGCGGCAAGCACCGCAACTTCTTGGAGCGGCTGTTCACGCCGGGGCACCTGCGCCCGATCCTGGACCGGACGCGGGTGCCCCTGCTGGTTATCCCCACTGCCCCGATAGCTATCGGGGCGCCCCCGCCCAAACCCAATTCCTGATCTCCGGCATATCGACCCCGTGGGCCCGGATGTGGCCCCGGTGCTGCGCCAGTTTTTCCATCATGCGGAGTTCGAGTTCGTCTCCGGCCGCGCCCGCGTCGATGCGCCTGAGGACGTTACGGACGAGGTGGAAGCGATCCAGCTTGTTCAGCACGGCCATGTCGAAGTAGGTGGTGATGGTGCCTTCTTCCTGGTAGCCGTGTACGTGTAGGTGGCCGTGATTGGCGCGGCGGTAGGCCAAGCGGTGGATAAGGAAGGGGTAGCCGTGGAAGGCAAAGATGACCGGCGTATCGGGCGGAAAAAGGGCATCGTATTCCGTATCCGAAAGCCCGTGGGGATGCTGGTCCTCCGCCTGCAGCTTCATCAGATCGACGACGTTGATGACCCGAACGGCGAGCCCGGGAAGCTCCTCCCGGAGAATTTGGGCGGCGGCCAGGGTTTCCAGCGTAGGCACGTCACCGCAACAGGCCAGCACGACGTCGGGCTCCCGCTCGGTATGGGTGCCCGCCCAGCTCCAGTCACTGATTCCCGCCCGGCAGTGAGCTTCGGCCTCGGCCATGCTGAGCCACTGGGGGGCCTGGTATTTACCCGCGACGACCACGTTGACGTAATCGCGGCTCCGCTGGCAGTGGTCCCATACGGATAGTAAGCAGTTGGCGTCCGGGGGCAGGTAGACGCGGACCACTGACGCCTTCTTGTTGACGACGTGGTCGATGAAGCCCGGATCCTGGTGGGTAAAGCCATTATGGGCCTGCTGCCAGACGTGGGAGGCCAGTAGGTAGTTGAGGGAGGAGATGGAGGCGCGCCAGGGCAGTTCGGCGCAGACCTTGAGCCACTTGGCGTGTTGACTGACCATCGAGTCCACGATGTGGATGAAGGCCTCGTAGCTGGTGAACAGCCCGTGGCGACCGGTGAGCAGGTAGCCCTCCAGCCAGCCCTGGCACTGGTGTTCGCTGAGCATCTCCACGACCCGGCCGGTAGGGGCCAAGTGCTCGTCACCCTCTTGAATGGGAAGCATCCACTGCCGCTCCGTAGCCTCGAAAACCGGACCGAGGCGGTTGGAGAGCACCTCGTCCGGGCCGAAGATGCGAAAGTTGGCGGCCTCCGCGTTGGCGACGATGATGTCCCGCAGGAAGCCGGCCAGTACGTGGGTGTCGGCGGCCTGTACGTCACCCGGGTGGGGCACTTCGACAGCATAGTCGCGGAAGTCGGGCAGCTGTAAGTCCCGCAGCAGCCGCCCCCCGTTGGCGTGGGGGTTGGCGCTCATGCGGCGCTCCCCGGTGGGGCAGGCTTCGCGGACGAGCGCGGCGGGGCGGCCGTCGGCTTCGAATAGTTCGTCGGGGCGGTAGCTGCGCAGCCAGCCTTCCAGTTGCTGCAGGTGGGTGGGGTCGCGGGTTGCCAGGCTCAGCGGGACCTGATGGGAGCGGAAACTACCTACCACCTCCTCCGGACCGGTCCAGCCCTTCGGGGTGCGCAGTACGATCAGGGGCCAGTGGGGCCGGTCGGGTCGCTCTTGGTGGCGAGCGTTTTGCTGAATGTCGTGAATCTCGGAGATCACTTCGTCCAGCGTGGCGGCCATGCGGCGGTGCATGGCGTCCGGGGTCTGGCCCTCCACGAAATAGGGGGTGTAGCCATAGCCGCGCAGTAGTTGGCCGAGCTCCTCCCGGGGCAGTCGCGCCAGGAGGGTGGGGTTGGCGATCTTATAGCCGTTCAGGTGCAGAATGGGCAGAACGGCCCCGTCGGTAGCGGGGTTGAGGAATTTATTGCCGTGCCAGCCCGTGGCTAGTGGTCCGGTTTCCGCCTCGCCGTCGCCGATCACGCAGGCAACGATCAGATCGGGGTTGTCGAAGGCGGCCCCGAAGGCGTGGCTGAGCGAATAACCAAGTTCGCCACCCTCGTGGATGGAACCGGGGCACTCCGGGGAGACGTGGCTTGGGATGCCGCCCGGGTAGGCGTACTGCTTGCAGAGCGTCTGCAGCCCCTCGCGGTCCTGGCGGATGGAGGGGTAGACTTCGGTGTAGGTCCCTTCCAGGTAGGCGCAGGCGACAATGGCCTGCCCTCCGTGGCCCGGTCCGGAAATGTAGATCATGTTCAGCTCCCGCTTCCGGATGACCCGGTTGAGGTGGGCATAGACGAAGGTCTGCCCGGGTACCGTGCCCCAGTGGCCGAGGAGGGTTTGTTTGAGGTCGGCGGCGCGCAGGTGCCGGCGGAGTAAAGGATTGTCCCGCAGGTACATCTGACCGACGGAGAGGTAGTTGGCGGCCCGCCAGA
>CAZKPE010000237.1:0-6192 GCA_964554545.1 uncultured Lewinella sp. | reverse complement strand
AAAACTTCCGCAACGTCTTCCTGGAAAATGAGGTCGTCCGGGTCGAACTCGTCATTACCCCCTTCGAAGTCACGACCCGCAACATCGAAGCACGACTAGAATGGTCGGTGGGCGCCGTAGGCGGACTTTGAATTCTCAATCCCTGACCAGCGCCAGCCGCATCCGCTTGATCCGATCCTCCAGGCTTTCCGAAGAAATGCGCTCGCGCAGGCGGTCGACGATGAGGGCGAAGCTGAAGGGCGTAGCCTTCGGGGGTTGCTGGAACAGGAGGGTCTGACTATTGATCCGGTCAAGGGCACTGCGCAGGCGGGCCTCCTGCAACTGAAAGGTCATGATTTCGTCGTAGGCTTGTTGCAGTAGCAGGTTATTCGGCTCGTAGTCGCTGAATACGTCGAAGAAAAGCTGGCTGCCGCTCTGTAGGTGCTTCTCTTTCTTCTGCTTACCCGGGTACCCCTTGAAGATGAGCCCGGCGATGGCGGCGATATCCCGGAAGCGGCGCTTGGCCATCTCGGTGGCATTGATGCCCGCGTTCAGGTCGTTGGTAAGCTCGCTGACGTTGAACAGGTCGCTGCCCAGCGCCTCCTCGATCGGAATGGGTTGGTCACTCAGCAACTCGAAGCCGTAGTCATTCATCGCGATGGTGAAGGTCAGGGGCGCGAACTGCCCGATTCGGTAAGCAATCAGCGAGCTCAGCCCCTCGTGGATGCCCCGCCCTTCACAGGGGTACATCAGCAGGTGATAGCCCTCCCGGTCTTGGAAGTATTCGATGAGGAGCTCGTCGGCCCCCGGAACGGCGCTCCGCTTGGCCTGAATATCCCGCAGGGGGGCCAGCTTTTTCAGTTCCGCGTCGTGGTAGTCCTCCAACTTTAGCTCCTCCAGCGCCTGCCGTAAGAACTGCGATAGCTGGCTGGACAACTGCATCCGCCCGCCCCGCCAGCTCGGAATTTTCCCCTTTTTCGACTTACTTTTCTTCACTAGCGCCTCCGTCCCCTTCACCTTCATGAACTTCAGGCTGCGACCGGCAAACCAGAAGGTATCCCCTACTTTCAGGCTCGAAATGAAGTATTCTTCGATACTCCCGATGTAGCCGCCGCTCATGTACTTCACCATCAGGGTGGTCTCGCTGACGATAGCCCCGATGCTCAGGCGGTGCATCATCGCCACCCGCTTGCTCTCCACCCGGTACACGCCGTCCTCGCCGCGAGTCACCTTGTGGTACTCATCGTAGGCCCCCAGGCTGTTGCCGCCGGTAGTGATGAAGTCCAGGCACCAGGCAAACTCCTCTTCCGTAATACTGGCGAAGCAGAAGGTCTGCCGTACTTCCTCGAATACCTCCTCCCGCCGAAATCCGCCACTCACCGCCAGCGTCACCAGGTACTGCACCAGCACGTCGAAGCTACGGATATAGGGGATGCGGCTTTCGATCACCTCATTCTCAATGCACCGGCGCAGGGCGGAGGCCTCCAGCAGTTCCAGACTGTGGGTCGGCACGAAGTGAATCAGGCTCTTCGCCCCCGGCCGGTGCCCGCTGCGCCCCGCCCGTTGCAGAAATCGCGCCACTCCCTTCGGGCTCCCGATCTGCACGATGGTTTCTACCGGTCGGAAGTCCACGCCCAAGTCCAGGCTGGACGTACAGATCACCGCCTTCAGCGTTCCCTGGTGCAGGGCGTCTTCCACCCAGTCGCGGAGCTGCCGGCTGATGCTGCCGTGGTGCATGGCGATGGCCCCGCTCAGGTCGGGGTCGAAGTCGAGCAGCCGCTGGTACCAGATCTCGCACTGGCTACGGGTGTTGGTGAACACCAGCGTCGAGCCCGACTGGTGGATGATGGGAACGACCTTTTCCAGTAGCTTGATGCCCAGGTGGCCGGCCCAGGGGAAGGTCTCGATGCGGTCGGGCATCACGGTGACCATCTCGGTCTGTTTGGCGGTACGGGCCCGTACGATGATCCGCTCCTCCCCGCCGGGAACAAGTACGTCCAGCGCTTCCTCCATATTGCCGATCGTAGCGGAGATGCCCCAGGTACGCAGCTTCCCTTCCCGTAGCGGCCGCAGCCGACTCAGGGCCAGTTCGATCAGGACGCCCCGCTTGGTGCCCAGCAGTTCGTGCCACTCGTCTGCGACCAGTACGCGCAGGTTACCGAAAAACTTTTCGTAGCCCTTGCTGGCCAGCAACAGGTGCAGGCTTTCGGGCGTGGTGATGAGGATTTCGGGGGGCTTACTGCGCTGCTTCGTGCGCTCCGAGGTGGAGGTGTCGCCGGAGCGAATGCCGACGCGCCAGTTCAGTCCGAGGTCTTCAATGGCACGTTCGGCGGCCGACTGGATCTCCCGGGTCAGCGCACGGATGGGCGTAATCCAGATAGCCCGCAGGCCGCTCTTTCTTTGGGCGGGGGCGCAGGTGCCGTCTTCCCGCAAACCTTCCAGGAGGATGGGAATAATGAGGGAATAGGTCTTACCACTGCCGGTGGGTGCATTGACCAATCCACTACGACCGTTCAGGTAAGCCTCCCAGGTCTGCCGCTGAAAGGGAAAGGCCGTCCAGCCCCGACCGGTAAACCAATCCTCCCCCAGTTGAATCAGGTCGGTAACGGCAGGGGAATTCGGGGTGGACACAGTCCCCTAACGACAGGTCGCTATACAGGTTCTACGCTCTGGGCGGTTGGCTTACCAATCGGAAATCTGGCAAGTCCTCTACACTAAAATTAACCCGGAAATTTGAACCGGAGCAGTAGAGTCGCTTTACCTGTTCTAACGAAGATTGCACCTGCGTCCCCGCCCTATTATTCCACACGCTTCCTTACACTATGTTCCAAGCCGCAACCTACACCGAACGCCGCGCGCGCCTGGCCGAAACCGTCGATACCGGACTGATCCTCCTGCCCGCCAACGGTGACATCGGGATGAACTGCGAGGGAAACACCTACCCTTTTCGCCAGGACTCGACCTTCCGGTACTTCGCCGGCCATAACCGACCCAATCTGGTGTTGACCATAGATGCCGACACGGGGGAGAGTAAACTCTACGGCGAGGACCGCTCGCTAGATGACGTGATCTGGATGGGAGAAACCACCCCCGTGGCCGAACTGGCCGAGCGGATCGGGGCGAGCTACGGCGGTGACCTGGAGAAGATGCAATCGGTGGTCGGCCGCGCCGAAGTGATCCACCACCTGCCCTGCTACCGCGAGCAGCGGCGCCACTACCTCTGCCAATGGATTGGGGAGGGTACGGAAGCGAGTGAACAGCTGATCCGGGCTGTAGTCGCCCAGCGTTCCGTCAAAACGGCGGAAGAGATCGCGGAGATGGAGCGGGCCGTACAAACGAGCCTGCGGATGCACGCCGCCGCCCGGGAAGCGGCCCGCCCGGGAATGAAGGAAGCCGAGGTGGCCGGCCTGGTAGAGGGCATGGCCATACAGGCAGGAGGACGACTGGCCTATCCCGCCATCGTGACCCGCGATGGCCATATCCTCCACAACCACCACCACGATAACGTCTTACGGAAAGGCGATCTGCTATTGATTGATGCCGGCGCCGAAACGGATACGGGCTACGCGGGCGATTTGACGCGGACCTTCTCCGTGGGTACGGAACTTGACGAACGGCAACGGGCGGTCTACGACATCGTGGATCGGGCGAAGCGGGAAGCCATTGCCGGTATCCGCCCCGGGGTACCCTTCCGCGAACTGCACGATCTGTCGGCACGCATCCTCACCGAAGGGCTGCGGGAGTTGGGACTGATGCGGGGCGACATAGGGGAATCCGTTGCCGCCGGCGCCCATGCCCTCTTCTTTCCCCACGGGCTGGGCCACATGATCGGTCTGGACGTACACGATATGGAGGACCTGGGGGAGGACTTCGTGGGATACGACGAGGAAATCAAACGCAGCGAACGGTTCGGTACGCGCAATCTGCGGCTGGGGCGGCGGCTACGGGAGGGCTTCGCGGTGACGGTGGAGCCCGGTATTTATTTCATCCCCGTTCTGATCGACCGCTGGCGGCAGGAGGGGAAGCATACCGAGTTCATCGACTACGCGGCCCTGGAAGGTTGGCGAAACTTCGGCGGTATCCGGCTGGAAGACAATGTTGTGGTGATTAGTGGCAACAGTCGGGTCTTGGGGGGCGTTTGAGGGGTAGCCTATAGATTAGCCCACAGAGTTCGCACAGAGGGAGGCACAGAGTTTCACGGAGGCACGCCTCCCCTCTCCTTTGGAGAGGGGCCGGGGGTGAGGGGCTCCGTGCTACTCCGTACATACCTCCGTGCTCGCCATCGGCACTCTGTGGGCTGCCCCCCCCATTAAATCAGGCCCCATGCCGCGCTTCTTCACCATCCTTCTCGTGCTTGCCTACACCTGCGGACGCGCCCAAAGCAATCAGCTCGCCCAGCAGTACTATATGGACGGGGAGTACGAAAAATCGGCCGAGCTCTACCGCGCCCTGGCGGAAAAGCAGTACAACACCTTCTACTTCGACCGCTACGTGAGCAGCCTGATGAACCTGCAGCGCTACGACGTGGCGGAAAAAGAACTGAAGCGGCAATTGCGGCGGACGCCCGAGGAATTGACTCTCTACGTCATCTACGGCCAGTTATTGGCGCAACAGCAGGATGAAACGGGGGCCGACAAACAGTACGACGAGGCCATCGACCGGCTGAAGGGCGACCCCTATCAAATCACCCAACTCGCCAACGCCTTCATCCGGCTAACAAAGTACGACAAGGCCATTGCCGTCTACGAAAGAGGGGAGAAGGTGACGAAGGAGAAAGGGCAATTTGCCTTCAACCTGGGCGACCTGTACCGGCGTAAGGGGGACACTGAACCCATGATCCGCTACTACCTCGACGCCCTGAAGCAGGACCCCCGGCGGCAGCGCAACGTGCAGACCTACTTCCAGCGCTTCCTGGACGAGGAGGGGCTGGAGGAAGCCCAGAAACAATTGTATACCCGCATTCAGGAAGACCGGAAGGAGGATCCCCTCTGGCCGGATATGCTTGCCTGGATTCTGATTCAGCGAAAAGATTACGCCGGTGCCCTGCGCCAGGCCCGCGCTCTGGATCGCCGATTGGACGAAAACGGGCAGCGGGTCTTCGATCTCGGTCAGCTCGCCCTCAACGCCCGCGACTACGAGACGGCCATCAAGGCCTTCGACTACATCGTGGAGCATAAACCGGCCGGCTCGGTCTACTACCTGGAAGCCAAGCGGGAGGGGCTGCTGGCGCGGCGGCGGGCCATCACCGACGGCTATGCCTACACCGAAGCGGACCTGCGGATACTGGAATCGGCCTACACCGAGTTTTTGCAACAATTCGGGAATAACCCCGCCTCGGCGCGCATTGCCATCCAATTGGCCGAGCTGGAGGCACTGTACCTGAATAATCTGGATACGGCCACCACTATTCTAAGCGAGATCGTCGAACTGCCCGGCGTGAACGAAAAAGTGCAGGCCCGCGCCAAGATCGCCCTGGCCGACTACTACCTCATGCAGGGGGAAGTGTGGGAGTCGACCCTGCTGTACAGTCAGGTGGACAAGCAGTTCAAGGAGGATCTATTGGGGCACGAGGCCCGCTTCCGCAACGCCCGCCTGAGCTACTTCCGGGGGGACTTCGAGTGGGCACAGTCGCAGTTCGACGTACTGAAGGCTTCCACTTCCCGGCTGATCGCCAATGATGCCCTGGACCTCTCCGTATTCATCATGGACAACCTGGGGCTGGATACCACCACCGCTGCCCTGCAGGCCTACGCCGATGCGGAATTGCTGCTGTTTCAGAACCGCTATGAGGAGGCCTTCGCGGCCCTGGATCAGCTGGTGAAGGACTATCCCGGCCACGATCTGGAGGACGACGTGGTCTACCTGCGGGGCCGTATCCACCAGAAACTGCGGGATTACGAAGCCGCCGCGGCCGCCTACCAGCAAGTCGTGGATAACTACCCGAAGAGCATCCGGCTGGACAATGCCCTCTATGCTTTGGCCGGCCTTTACGAAGAACCTTTGGGTGACAAGGAAAAAGCGCAGCAACTCTACGAGACGCTCTTCATCGACTACAGCAGCAGCATCCTGGCGGTGGAGGCGCGGAAGAAGTACAGGGCACTGCGGGGGGATGCCGTGCAATAGGTCGAGAATCATTATGCAAATCACCACCTACCAATCCGCCAGCAAACTTTGGCTAGCCTACGCCGAAGGCCTACGGGACTACCTCCGCCG
>CAZKPE010000236.1:3908-6197 GCA_964554545.1 uncultured Lewinella sp. | reverse complement strand
TGTTGGGTTGTTGAGTTCTACTACGCTACTACCTTCTGACGCAACAACTAAATTGCGGTAGAGCCAGTCGGCGAAGAAGGGGGCTACGGGCGACATGAGTTGGCTGACCCGTAGCAGGCAGGTATGCAGGGTTTGGTAGGCGGCCCGCTTATCGGCGGTCATCTCGCCGCGCCAGAACCGCCTTCTACTTTGGCGAACGTACCAGTTGCTCAGTTCGTCGTTGACGAAACTGTCGATGGCCCGGCAGGCGGGGGTGGCATCGTAGGCGGCGAAGCGGTCGTTGACCTCGGCGGTCAGGGTATTGAGTCGGCTCAGGACCCAGCGGTCGATCTCGGCCAGTTCGTCGTGGGCTACGGGGGTGTCGGCGGCCACGTCATACTCATCGATATTAGCGTAGAGCGCAAAGAAGCCGTAGGTGTTATAAAGCGTTCCGAAGAAGCGGCGCTGTACCTCTTGGATGCCAGCCAAGTCGAACTTGAGGTTATCCCAGGGGTCGCTATTGCCGATCATGTACCAGCGTGTGGCGTCGGCCCCGTAGGTGTCAATGGTCAGGAAGGGGTCGACGGCGTTTCCCAGGCGCTTAGACATCTTCTTGCCTTCCTTATCTAGTACCAGTCCGTTGGAGACAACGTTTTTGTAGGCCACCGAGTCGAAGACCATGGTCGCGATGGCGTGCAGGGTGTAGAACCAGCCGCGGGTCTGGTCGACGCCTTCGGCGATGAAGTCGGCGGGGAAGGAGCGCCGAAACAATTCTTCGTTCTGGAAGGGGTAATGGTGCTGCGCGTACGGCATACTCCCCGAATCAAACCACACGTCGATGAGGTCCAGCTCCCGGCGTAGCTCCTTGCCGTTTTGCGAGAGGACAACATCGTCGATGTAAGGCCGGTGTAGGTCCTGGGGGACTTCCTGCTCCAGACCGAGTTCGCGGTTGGCGGTGGCTACAAGTGCTTCCAGCTCGGCGACACTGCCGATGCAGACTTCTTCCTCCCCGTCCGCGCTCCGCCAGATCGGCAGGGGGATGCCCCAGTAGCGGCTTCGGCTCAAGTTCCAGTCCTGGAGGTTTTCGAGCCACTTGCCGAAGCGGCCCTCCCCGGTGCTGGCGGGCTGCCAGTTGATCGTGCGGTTGAGTTCCTGCATCCGTTCCTTGACGGCGCTGGCCTTGATGAACCAGCTATCGAGGGGGTAATACAGCACGGGCTTATCGGTACGCCAGCAGTGGGGGTAGCTGTGGTTGTACTTGGCGACGTTGAAGGCCCGCCCCCGCTTCTTCAGGTGGACGGCGATATCCACGTTCACGTCTACGTAGTCCTCCTGGTCCTTGTAGTTCTTCACGTAGCGACCCGCGAAGGGACCGGCCTCTTCCGTGAATTTGCCTGACTTATCTACCAGTGTCAGCGCCCCAATCCCATTGGCCTTACCGACCTGCATATCGTCGGCGCCGAAGCTGGGGGCCGTGTGTACGATACCGGTACCGGCTTCGGTGGTCACGAAGTTGCCCGCGATGACCCGGAACCCGTCCCCGCCCACCGGCGTACCACCGGGTAGGAGTTGCTCGTAGCGGAGGCCTACCAATTCCTTCCCCTTGAAGGATTCGCTCTTTTCCTCGACGATGGGCTGGTTATTCCCTCCGAACCACTTATCCACCAGTGCTTCCGCCAGAATCACCGTGATTACCTCGTCCGTATAGGGATTCGTTGTTTTTACCCGGACGTAGTCGATGTTTTCACCCACAGTTAGGGCCGTATTTGACGGTAGCGTCCAGGGCGTAGTCGTCCAGGCTAAGAGGTATAGGTCTATCGGGTTGTTGGATGGTTGGGATGTTGGGTTGTTGCGAGAATCCACCAACGCCTCAACGCTACTACCCAATAACTTAAACATCGCCACCACCGTCGTATCCGTCACTTCCTGGTAGGCCCCCGGCATATTCAGTTCGTGGGAGCTCAGGCCGGTACCGGCGGCGGGGCTGTAGGGCTGGATAGTGTAGCCCTTGTAGATGAGCCCCTTATCGTAGATCTGCTTCAGGAGCCACCAGACCGACTCCATGTACTCCCGTTCGTAGGTGATGTAGGGGTTCTCCAGGTCGACCCAGTAGCCCATTTTGCGGGTGATGTCGTCCCAGCGGTCCTTGAAGCGCATGACGGTTTCCCGGCAGGCCTGATTGTAATCATCGACGCTGATCTTGCTGCCGATATCCTCCTTCGTGATGCCAAGCTCCGATTCCACTTTCAACTCGATGGGCAGGCCGTGGGTGTCCCAACCGCCCTTTCGTTCCACCCGCTTGCCCTGCAG
>CAZKPE010000236.1:0-3808 GCA_964554545.1 uncultured Lewinella sp. | reverse complement strand
GGGGGGCAAAAATAGAAAAGCTCCGAACGGCGGACCGGCGGAGCTTCTGATTATCTAAATAAGACTGCCTACGGTCGCGAAGGGCGGCCGATAATTATACGTACCCCGGGGTGGTAGGTTGCAGTCATACGCACTAAACGGTCGGGCTAAGGCCGAGGTTGCAGCGGAACTATTTTCGGATTATCCGAAAAAAAAGTTGCTCGTTACCGTGCTAAACATTACATTTATTCTACCTTGACGGCACGGCAGGACAACATAATTATCGGCTCATGCCCAGCAGAATTAGTTTTCATTTGGTTTTTTGGGGTTATTGGGAGGCAACTTGTTGCCTCTTTTTTTTTGGTGTCAAACAACTAATTGAACGGCACCTGCGTCCGCGCCCACTTTCTCGGCCTCCAAATGCGCCCGAGCTAATCTGATCTGATGATAGGCGTACTCCTCACCCAAGAGACGGTAGATATGTGAGTCGGGTACCTCCCTATCGGCGTTCAGGCAGGGTACGATGGCGTCGAGGGCTTCGTCGGGGAGTAGCGTTTTTACTTCGAGCTGTCCCGTCCGGACGAAGTAACTCAGGTGGGTATAGATCGTGCCGACCGTCAGCGAACGCTCGGAAGCAATGGTTTCGACGGACTTGCCGCTCAGAAAAGCTTCGTAGGAAATAACCCTGCTGGGGCGGCGATCCTTTGCTGGTACCGGGATGGGGGAGTCGACGGAATGCGGCGAGCGGGAGCCGACCATAGCGAGTAGCTCCTCACCGTAGCGTTCCCAAGATTTGCGACCGAAGCCGTGCAGGGCAAGTAGCTCCAATTGATTTTCGGGGAGGCTCTCCGCTATCCCGATCAGTACCCGGTTGGGGAGGATACAATAGGCGGGTTTCTCCTCCCGGGCCGCCCGCTCGTTACGCCAGTCGACCAGCCGGTCGTAAAGCTGCTGATCGCCGATGGTAACCGTCATCTTTGGCCTTGTTCTGTTCTTTGTGGTGGTCGAACCGCTTTGGGACTGCAATTGAGTAGCCTGAGCACGGGCCTTCACGTAAGCTGCCGGGGTAAACCCTGCTTTCAGCACGCCAAAGCCGAGCCGCTTTTCCCGCAGGAATTGGTCTAGCCGCTCTAACTGCTCATTGAGTGCTCTGGCTACCTGCTGATTGTCGGAGTGGTAGGTCAATCCGGCGGCCTCTTTAGTTACCTCCGCTAGCAGGGGCAGAAAATGACCGGCGGCCTTTTTCAAACGGTCGAGTAGTTCGGGGTGATCGACGGGGAGGGCGGCATGCTGAGCGTATTCGGCCAACTCGCTACGAAAGCGGTGGGCGGTTCGGAGTAGCTCGCGCTCCACCCTTTCCCGAAGGGCAAGCGTATCGGCATGGATGCTACCCTGGATGGATGCCTCCCGTTCCAGGCTGATTCGGGCCAGTTGATTCAGGACTTCCACTAAAGGGCCGAAAGTGAACACTTCCCGCAGGCAGTTGAGCTGATAACGCCGGCGGTCCTCAAAGAGATCAGCCGGTGTCGGGGGGCTGGCCTCCGCCTGTTCGGAATGCTTGCTCACCACCCGATCGGTATGTACGCTCGTTTCACCGATGCGGCTTTGGAGAATGATGCCATTGAAGGTCTTACAGCGACTGAGGGCGACGTACACCTGTCCGTGAGCAAAGGCATTGGCCGCGTCGATGATCACCCGGTCGAAGGTGAGTCCCTGACTTTTATGAATGGTGATGGCCCAGGCCAGCCGGAGCGGATGCTGGATGTAGCGGCCGATCACGTCATCGTCCACCTCCTGGGTTACGGCGTTCACCTCGAACCGGCGATTTTCCCATTCGACGGGCAGTACGACAACCTCTTCGCCCCCGGGACATTCAACTTTTATCTCTTCCCCCTCGATGGCGGTGATGGTCCCGATCTTGCCATTGTAGTATAGCCGGTCGGCGGTGTCGTTTTTATTGAACATGACCCGTGCACCCACCCGAAAGCTCAGTTTCGGATCGTTGGGGTACATCGATTCGGGAAATTTACCCTTGATCTCGGCTTCGAATACGGACAGCGGGGTGCTAAGGGCCGCCAATTTGCCCTCGTTCAGCCGCCGTGCCTGCCGATTATGAGACGTCAGGGTTATGTGGTCATCCGCCTGCGCGGCGATGTAATCCGCGTCCCGGTAGCGGGAGTTCAGGGCGGCCAGGTCTTTTCCGGTCAATTGATCGGTACGGACCTGGTTGAGCAACCGGATAAAGGTGGGGTCCGCCTGTCGGTAGATATGCGTGAGCTGCACGGTCCGCATTTCCGCCTCTTGCAGCCGGCGGCTACCGAAGAAGTAGCTGGTCGTGTAATGGGGCCGCAGGAGGGCCTGATCTTCCTCCCGCACCACCGGCGGTAACTGGTGCAGGTCGCCGATCATCAGTAGCTGTACGCCGCCGAAAGGGCGATCGTCGCGACGGACTTTACTCAGTACGGCACTGATGGCATCCAGCACATCCGCCCGCACCATGCTGATCTCGTCGATCACGAGCAGATCGAGATGGCGAAGTACGTCAGCCTTTTTCCGGCTCAGCCGCTGCCGGCGCAGATCGGCACGCAGGCGATCCGGCGTAAGCACCCCGAAGGGCAACTGGAACTGAGAGTGAATCGTCACCCCCCGCGCATTGATGGCGGCTACCCCGGTGGGTGCCACGACTACCATCCGTTTATCCACCTCCCGGCGCACGCGGTGTAGAAAGGTCGTCTTGCCCGTCCCCGCCTTTCCGGTCAGGAAGAGGTGGCGGTCGGTTTCAGTGACGAAGCGGTAGGCGAGTTCGAGTTCAGGGTTGGTCTGCATGGTGTGTAGCGATTTGGCCCACAACCTACGGGCGGAATTTCCTGACTACCGAACTTTTTACGAATACTTTCGCAATTATTCGTTTAATTTCGTTTAGTGATGGAAAGCGACCTGTGTTGCGTGAATACGCGGGTTGACGTGAATACGCAATCATCCCCGTCCATCCCCACCCGAAAGTCAACTGGTACAACAGCAGAGGATGGGGTAGAACCACCGGATTCGATTACCTTGACTGGCGATCGGTCAACTGGAACGGATGCAGGTACCACGGCGGATCTCTAAATTGAATCTACCCGAATGAGCTACCGAATCTGGTTAGTCCTCCTACTTATGGGGTGTATTCCCCCGACCCTGCCCGGCCAGACGGATGAGCCGGAGGTAGAAAACGGTGCTCAGCCCTTCGAACGGTCGACCTGGATCGCCGCCGGTCCGGAAGCACCTGCTTTCGATACGACCTATCCGGCCCCTTACTTTCGCAAGGTCTTCGCTGTGACCGCTCCGGTAACCCGCGCTACGGCCTACGTCACCGCCGGGGGGTACTTCAACCTTTTCCTGAATGGTGAGCGGGTCAGCGATCGCTACCTGGACCCCGCCGTGACCCGCTACGATAAATCGGTACAGTATGTCACCTTCGACCTTACGAATTCCCTCGCGAAAGGAGATAATGCCATAGGGGTTGTCCTCGCCAATGGCTTCTATAACGTCGATACGGAATCGGCCTGGCAGTTCGACCGCGCACCCTGGCGCAACCGACCCGCCCTGCGATTCGTCTTGCATCTGGAATACGCGGATGGCCGTAGGCAGGTAATTGGCTCGGACGCGTCCTGGAGACAAATTACCGGCCCCATTACCTTCGATCAGCTACGGAACGGGGAATACTACGATAGCCGATTACGGTTGGGCGATTGGGCCAGTCCCGACTATCCGGATGACGACTGGTCGCCGGCGGTTGCGGTCACCGGGCCTGCCGGGAAACTGGTCCCCCAGCGGATGCCGGGTATCA
>CAZKPE010000235.1:0-6197 GCA_964554545.1 uncultured Lewinella sp. | reverse complement strand
CTGGAAGCAGCCCTGGCGGCACCAGGAGACCGGCCCACTCATTTCGTGATCGGATTGGCTCCGGATGGCGGACGTTTGCCGGAGACGGGACGCAAGGTGGTCGCCAAAGCCATTCGGGCCGGACTGCACGTCGACAGCGGGTTACACGATTTCATCAGTAACGATCCATCCCTCGCCGCGGCCGCCCGGGAAGCCGGTGTGCTGATCCGTGATATCCGGAAAACGCCCGACCGCGATCAGCTCCATTTTTTCACGGGAGCTATCGAAGAAGTGGACTGCCTGAAACTGGCTGTACTCGGTACCGACTCGGCCATTGGCAAGCGGACCACGGCCTGGCTGATCGTCCACGGCCTGGAAGCCGCGGGTTACGGCGCTCAGATGATCGGTACCGGGCAAACGGGCTGGATGCAGGGGGCCAAGTACAGCTTTGTCCTCGACAGTTGTATCAACGACTTCGTTTCCGGCGAGATCGAGCACGCCGTAGTGAGTGCCTACCGCAACGAGCGGCCCGACGTGATCGTGCTGGAGGGGCAGGGCTCGTTAATGAACCCGGCCTACCCCGGCGGCTTTGAACTACTCGCTGCGGGCCGGCCAGACTACGTCATCCTGCAGCACGCGCCCACGCGCAAGGAGTATGACGGCTTCCCCGGCTACCGGCTGCACTCGCTCAGCGAACAGATTGAGGCCATCCGGGCGGTGTCGGGGCGGGAAGTGCTGGCCGTCACCCTGAATCACGAGGGGCTGCAACCGAATGATATTCCCGCGGCCTGCCAGGCCGTCACCGAAGAGACCGGCCTTCCCTGCTTCGACGTACTCGCTAACGGCAGCAGCGAACTCATCGACCTGATCACAACCAAACTGCCCGCCGCCACCCGGTAGCGGGTATTCAATCCGACCCATGCGTATCACCGACGTGGCCTACGAGCGCCACGACCTGGCCCTGACCGAGCCCTACACCATCGCCTACCAGACCATCTCGGCGGCGACCAACTTCATTCTGCGCCTGGAAACCGACTGGGGCCTGATCGGCTTTGGCTGTGCCGCACCGGACCAGGTCGTCACCGGAGAGGAGGCGGCGGAGGTGGAAGAAGCCATAAAGACGATCATCGAGCCGGGGCTACGGGGCGAGCATGTTTTTACCTATGCCCGCATTCTGGAGCGGCTGGGCGGGAAGATCGGTCCTTCGGCACTGGCCATGGTCGACGCGGCTCTGTACGATCTGATCGCCAAACGGGCCGGGGTACCCCTGTATCAGTTGCTCGGCGGCTACCGGAAGGGCATACCGACGAGTGTGACCATTGGTATCGTATCCCTGGACGAAACCCTGAGGCTGGCGGCGGAATGGATTGGAAAAGGGTTCACCATTCTGAAAATCAAGGGGGGCCTTAACCTGGAAGCGGACATCGAGCGGATGCACCAAGTCCGGGAACGGTACCCCCACATCGGGCTGCGTTTCGACGGCAACCAGGGGTATGACCTTCCCCAGGCCATTGAGTTCGTACGTGCAACGGAGGACCTCGATATCGAAATCTTCGAGCAGCCTTTGCCCACGACCGCCGAACGGGAGCAGGCCGCGCTGGCTACCGCCCACGGCCTGCCCGTGATGGCCGATGAAGGCCTTAAGACTCTGGCGGATGCCTTCCGGCTGACCCGCTACGAGCGCAGTAATATGATCAATATCAAACTGCAAAAAGTCGGGGGTATCTACGAAGCCCTGTACATTAACAGCGTGGCCCGGGCCGGTCGCAACGAAGTCATGATCGGCTGCCTGGATGAATGTAGCCTCGGCATCGCCGCCGGCCTGCACTTCGCGCTAAGCCGGCCGAACATCCGCTTCGCCGACCTGGATGGTCACCTGGAGTTCGTCGAAGACCCCTTCAGCGGGCTGTTCACCCTGGATAAAGGCGTACTCTTTCCGACCGATCGCCCGGGACTGGGGCTATAGATCGAAGGGTGGGGGATCGGAAATGGTCATAGGTTCCAGCTTCACGGGGTGGCGAAAGCTGATCTCCGCGGCGTGGAGGTACAGCCGGTCGGCCGGGGTTCCGTACAGGTCATCCCCCACGATGGGCGCATTCAGGCCGTCGAAGTGAGCGGCGTGGACGCGGAGTTGATGGGTGCGTCCGGTGACGGGCCAGAAGTGAAGCAGGGATTGGCCTTTCTCGGTGGCGACTACGCGGTAGCGGGAGCGGGCCGGTTTGCCATGCGTTGAACAGACGATCTGTCGCGGCCGGTCATAAAGGTCTCCGCGTAAGGGTAAATCGATGGTCCCTTCATCGATGGTTAAATTACCGGAAACGATGGCTACGTAGCGCTTGGTAACCGTGCGTCGGAAAAACTGCCGCTGCAAAAGTTGATGGACGTGTTTGGTTTTCGCGGCAAGCAGGATGCCGCTTGTGGACATATCCAAACGGTGCACCAACAGCGGACCGGTCGCAGCGGGATAACGGGAACGCAGCCGCTGTTGTACGGAGTCGGAAGTGTGGCGGCCGGGCACGGATAGAAAGTTTTCCGGCTTGCTGACCAGGAGAAGGTCGTCGTCTTCATAGAGAATTCGGATTTCCTTGCCGGTAGCCGGATTTTCCAACAAGGGGTTTGGCTCCACTTCGCTCTTCCCGAGCATATGGCCCAGGATCGGCTCGCATTTTCCCCGGCAGGCGGGGTAGTACTGACGGTGTCGGCGCAGGCTGGAGGAAGGCGGCGGTCCCCACCAGAATTCAGCGAAGGTGAGCGGAGGCAGCTGGCGGAGGAAAGCGTACTGAAAAAGTTTGGGCGCGGCGCAGTCACCGGCACCCGCGGGAGGGTAGCGAAGCGCCGTAGCGGCAAAGATATCGTTGGCGTCCCGCTCCCGGCCGACGGCATCCCGAAACCGGTAGTGGCTGAAAATGCGGTGCTGCAGTTTGGCGGAAAGTGCGGCGCGTCGATCGGTCAACTCAGCGATGGCAAGGTTGTACTCATCCAGAATTTTCTTTTTATGTTTTACATTATCCTTTACCTCCATCCGTAGGTGCTTAAGCGCGTAGCTCCGTTCCACACTTTCCCTACGTAGTTCGTCAACGAGTGCTGACGGCACCGGTCCGCCGTGATCGGTGCGTATTCGGTCGCGCCGAAGCTTGGCTTGCCGGTTTTCTGACTTTAATCTTTCGAGGGCGGCATTCCCCAGCTGCTCGGTTCGCTCCATTTCTTTCCTGGCGTGGCGGTAGGCTTCCCCATCCCGTAAATCGTTTAAAGCGAGAGTGAGCTGGTTCAACCGTCGCTCCTGGTCGCGATAGAAGTTGGCCTCATCGAGTAAATCGTAGACCGGCGGCACGAATCCGGAGTGGCGCGTCCGGTCGGCGAGTTTCCCGGAGAAAGCAGCCAGGTAGGCACGATTGCCGTCCGGTAGGTGAACCACCAGGACGCCGAACATTTTTCCAGACCCGGTTCGCCACTTTCCCGGCTGGCCAAAGTGATCCTGCCATCTGGGACTTTGGCCCAGCCGCTCCATCAGGTCCTCCGCCGCCGCCCGGGCCAGCGGATCGGGCTGGTAGTGCATAGGGTAGGGGAGGCGGGGCGGTGCCGGAAGATCACGGGCCGTTTCGGGCAGGGGGTGCAAGAGTGAATGGTCGACCATGGGGCTGGCAAAGGTAGTTCGCCCATCAGGCCCGCGCGCGTCGGCTACGATACCGCATCAGGGTGAAGATCATACCGAGCAGTAGTGCGGCTAATGCGTAGAAGAGCACGAAGCCCATGCGGGAGGGGAGCGGTTGGATAACGGTCAGCACCTGGTTGACCGGCTGTCCGAGTAGCAACTGCTGCTGTCCCCCATTCCAGGTGACCAGTATGGAATCCACCCGTTCGCGGCCCCCAAGCCCAAAGTGAAGTAACCGACTGTGCTGACTGAGGTGACTCGAACTGCCCCCGTCGACCTCCCGGATCATAACTTCCCCCTGACTGTAGATCGTGACCCGGCTACCGAGCCCGCTGCGTTCCGAGCCGGTACCCACCAGGCGGACCTTCAGCCAGTTGCCACCCTCCAAATCGTTGCGAAACAGCCGCGTCCGGCTGTCCACCGGATAGCCCTCCAGTACCGGCGCCTGACAGACGGCTAAAAGGTCCAGGTCACCGTCATTTTCCAGGTCGAAAGCCACGGAGCCCCGCCCGATGCCGTAGTCAGCCAAACCCATATCCTGCGCTACTTCCCGAAAGGTTCCGCCGGTGTTCTCGAAGTAAAAGTTGGCCATTGGCACGCAGTTGGGGTTCAGGTCGCCATTGCTTACGAACAGGTCCACATCGCCATCGTGGTCGAAGTCGGCGAAGTTCGCCCCCCAACTGATGGACAGGATGTTCATGTTGTTCTCCTTCGCCCGGTCTTCGAAGGGGGCACCCGGTTCCGGCGCCACCATGAAGCGGTTGAACTTGATGTTGGTCACGTAGTAGTCCAGTAGCCCATCCTGATTGTAGTCACCCACCGCCGCCGACATGGAGTTGATGCGCAGGTCGAGATTGTAGTCCTCGCTCACGTCCTCGAAGCCCTTCCAGGGATAGCGGTTTTCGAGCAGGATGTCCGGGGTAGCTTTATAGCCGAAGTCGTGGTTGACCAGCAGGTCCTGGTCGCCGTCGTTGTCGAAGTCGGTCCACACCCCCCCGAAGCCAAAACCGCGGTGGGTCAGTCCGTACTCCTCGTACACATTCACGAAGCGGTGCCCTCCTTCGTTCATCAGCAGGTAGCCGTGGGCGGTCTGATTGGCTCCCACGATGGTCGCGTCGCTGATGTGGTTGAGCTCGCCCTCGTACTCGACGAAGTAATTACCTACGTACAGGTCAGGCCAGCCGTCATTATTGAAGTCCGAAAAGCTGGCCCCCGTCGAGAAGGAATAGAGCGGCGTCAGTCCGTACTCCTCGGTCGCGTCCCGGAAGGTGAAGTCGCCGTTGCCCAGAAACAGCAAATTCCGCGCCCGGGGTATCTGCTGCAGGCTGTCGCTACTCGTCAAAGTGGTGATGAAAAAATCGTCGAAGCCATCGCCGTTTACGTCCGCCGTCACCGCCCCCTGGGTGACGAAGTGGCCGGTCGGTTCCATTCCGGAACCGGCCATCACGTCGGTCAGCGTGCCATCCCCATTATTCCGAAGCAGTTGGTCGGGGGCCATGCCGCCGGTCAGGTAGATGTCCTGAAAGCCATCGCCGTCGATGTCCACCACGCAGGCCCCACCGCCGAACAGGCCTTCGTGTACCTGGAATACGTGGTCCACACCCGCCGCATCGGTGATGTCCGTAAACATCGTTTGCGCCCACCCCCCACGAACGACGCTTAATATAACGAGAACCCCAATCCACGGTCGGATTACCGCCTCCACTGCAACTGATTCACGTGCCGGCCGATGATCTCCCCCTGCTCCAGTCCCCGCTCGTTGTCCTGGGGCGTATGGATGCCCCCGTAAAAGCGGCTATCGGCCGTCTCCCGGGCAATGTCGGTGATGCGATCGAAGTAGCGCACCGGGAAGTCGACGTCGCGCACCTCATCCCGCTCGCGCCCCTCGTGTGCCCGGTCGGCGATTGGGTGTTCGTCGCCGTGCAGGTCCTCCAATACGGTAGCCGCGGCAGCCGCCTGGATGGCGTGGCCGGAGGGAAAGGCAGGAAAGGGCGGGTCGGGCCAGAAGGACTCCCACTCCTCGTCGATGTAGGCGGGAATGAAGGTGTTCGGCCGCTCACTGAAGAATTCGTACTTCCACCGCCAGCAGTTGATGAAGGCATCGGCGACGGCCATGCCGGTCCGGGCAAAGGTTTCGGCGCATTCGATCAGACTGGGTTGGCTCTGCTCCAGTAGGAGGGTAACAATGTAGTAGCTATGGCCTGGCGGCGTGAAGGTCTCGTCCGGGTCGTCACCCCACCAGATAGCCGCCTCTTTTTCGGCCTGGGTCAGCGATAGGTCTTTCTCGTACACGGCCCGGAACTGCTCGTAGTAGGGCGAACCGACGGCGGTATCGTAGGCGATGAAGTCCGGCGGTGGTAGCTGATAATTCGCCGGCAGGAAGGGGCGGTTCGTCCCCCAGTCCGGGTGCAGGGGGCGGTGGCTGAAGGACTGAGCGTAAAGCGGCGGTTTCCACCCTCCGGGCCGATCGGGGTGCACCAGTTCCTTATTAAAGTTTCGCAGGTAGGCGCGGTGACCGCCATCGGTTTTCGACCATTCGTACAGTTCCCGGGCGATTTGCTTTCCG
>CAZKPE010000234.1:0-6200 GCA_964554545.1 uncultured Lewinella sp. | reverse complement strand
AAAATGCACATTGCAGAGATTCTCAATCAAGTCAATACATTTGAGAAGAATAACTTTCTACGGCTAATCGACCAGATAATCGCAGCTAAACCGACAAACTATAAGGAAATAGAGAAAATTCTTAGCCAGATAGATGGTCAAATAAAAAACGCAGATAATCTAAGTGTTCAAAACGTATTTCAACTAGTCGATGATGAATTTGAAGAATGCATCAAAGAAGAATTTCGCAATGCAACTACACAATTAGACATAATAGCCGATATTCTTATTCGAGATGGAAATTCTTTGATGAGTAGGGAATGGTTGCTACATCTTTACAATCGAGAAATCAAATCGATCAAGAATAGGGTAAAAAATATACTGGACGTAATTCAGAACGAAGAAACAGAGCGCTCAAAGTTTTATTCGATCTACCAAGCGTGTGTGGTTACGGCCTATACTAATGACGAAGAAAATAATAGAGATAAAAAAGTAACGGATGATGAGCAGTCAATCTTGAATACGCTGTCGGATCAATTAGATCTCTCACATGAAGAAGTCAAGTTGATCAACTATTCAGTTGTCCCAATTGAAAAATTAGATATTGATGACCTCATCAGTTATCTGGTAAAGTCTGGCATAATTTTCTATTCAAAGAAGAATTATCAGATCTACGTGCCGGACGAAGTGATAAAACTACTCCGGAAAATTCGCGGTAAAGAAATTCCAAATAAGATTTATAAAAGAGTATTAAAAGAATTAAAGCCTAGTCAGATTAACCTGATTGCACGTAAACATAATATTCCGTACAAGCTAACCCATGATGAGAAACGGAAGCAGATTGTAGATGAGGGAATAAAGTTTTCAAACCTTCTTCTTTCAACTATTCATAAACCGGAGACAACAAAGACCGACAAAAAGAAGGAGATTGTTTACCTGATTGAAAACAAGCTAAATATAGATGATCATATTGGCGGGGCATCATTGGAAGATAAAGTCGCAAACTTCATTGCATACTTAAATCGAAAGGACGAGGAAGATAGTATATCAATATCGGTACACGGATATGAAAAATTACTACTAGACCTAAAAGCCTCATTGAAGCATTTCGAGAATGCTGTACGTAAGGAGTTTGAGCTAGAAGAAAAGGATAATATCAACGCGGAAAATCTATTGCTGCATAATCTCAAACCTCTCGATATTCTCTATACATTATCCGATGAGCAGATTAGTGTGTTCTGTGAAGCATACAATATCAGTACTAGAGGAAGCGAATTAAGAAATATACTAGATGCTTATCGTGACACGCAAAATTTATACCTAGAAAATTATATAAATATTTCAAATAGGGATTTGGAGAGTTTGCGGTTAAATCAAATTGAGATAAAAGAGTCTGAGATTGGCATAAAGTATGAGGAATTAACGAAGCTTATTTTCAAAGAACTAAACTTGAATGTTGACGATAAATTACGCAAAGAGTTGAATTCAAATAAAGATAAAATTGATATTCTGGTTTCGATCAATGAGGATGAAGTTATAATAATTGAGTGCAAAACGAAGAAAGACCGCAAGTTTTCAATATATAGTTCGGCTAGCAGACAGATTAAGGCATACAAAGAATTAGCGGAGAAGAAAGGGTTGAAAGTAGTGAAGACATTTATTGTCGCACCGAGCTTCTCCGAAGATTTTATCAACGAATGTGGATTAGATTATGAACTTAACTTATCACTAATAACTTCGGAAGCATTGGTAGAGATACATTCCGCATTCAAGAAATCAAAGCTTACTGAGTTCCCTTATCGTATTCTACTACGAGATGTACTAATTGATAGCGATCGGGTAGTTAAGGCAATTACAAAATAAAAATGCGCAGAACACCGCAGCCACGTCAACCCATGCTTAGGTTTTACAAAGTTAATTGGTAGGTTTGATGAGGTCTTTGTCGTCGGTCCGGACAATGGCCCAAAAGCTCCCTACGGTCGGTTTTGGTCCATGCCGGCCCGCCGCCAAAGCCCCTTGATTTCTATGGTGCTGGTGAATGAAACGAAAGAATGCATGGGCTGCGTGGCTGCACCCGTTCGGTGCAACACAAATCATTAATAATCTATGAACCATAGCCTCAATAGAACATTAAAGATCCTTTGTAATAGCAAACTTTAGTCAAATGCATCTTAGCTGTACAAAAGTTAAAGGACTATGAAAGACAATCTCATTTTATTAGACCCTTTTAGAAGTTCGCTCGTCTTTCAATCAATTAATGATAGGATTATTGATTTGAATATACCGAATCAAAATTTTATTCATACCCCTACTTTCAAATTTGGATCCGGTAAAGCACGAAGAAGGCATGTCCTTCAGATGCTATTACTATATGATCATGTTAAAATCATTCAAGATGAAAGTAGCGTTAACAAAGTGATGGGTAAAGGTATTACTTGCTTAAGTTTGCAAAGGTTAGAGGACTTAGGGTTCGTTTCTTTTACAAACTTACCTGATTTAAAGAGAGAAGATAAACTGAAGAAGGTTAAGAAGCCTAGTGACATTTGGAGAATTGAAAAGAAATTCTTGGATACATACGAGGAATTAGTTATTAATGAACTAGAGGCCAAAGGCCATATGTCAAGAAGTGAATATATCTATTTGAAGAACCAAAGACTGAATAATAATCCAGATGGCCACAACCAACCTGCATTCTCCCAAGAAGAAATGATCGTTTTTACAAGAATTAATGAATTGCATGCCGTCGATTTAGAAAAAGATATGAGTCCTTGCGATGTCGCTCATTTCAAGTTTGATAAAAACTTGCATAGTTTAAATATACCAGAGGATTCATCAATAATAGACAGAATATATAGCATCTACAAGATAACTGTTGATGAGCTCACGCGCCATAAAATTAACTTCCCTGAACCAAGCTCACTACAAGAGGTATTAAAATTAAAAAATGACCCTCAAATAGTAGACTTTAAAAACGAGTTTAAAGAATGGATGAATAGTTTTATTGATTTAAACATATACGAAGAGGGCAAACTACGGAAGAAGTTGGTAAACTATAAGTTTAAAAGAAACCATGCACATAAATTGAAGTGCTTTAGTGAGCTCTCAACATATCTATCCCTGCCAGCTGGATATGTTGTTGATCCATCTATAACTGCAGGTGTAACCATGATTTCATTAGGAATGACTAAACTGGCAAACAAGTGGTTAAATAAGTCAGCATGGCTTAGTTTTGGCTCTCAAAGCCAATAATAGTAAAATTCTTAATATCGATTGTAAATAATATGCACCGAACACCGCGCCCAACGTCAACCGGGGCTGGGTGGGTTGAGAGCTGGTCATTGCTATCGTTGTCCGGGTTCACCGCATCGTCAATGGACCGAAAGCTCCCTACGGTCGGTTTCGGTCCATGCCGCCGCGCCGCCCCCTTGTTGGTGGGTTGAAGTTGGTTGGGTTCTATGGAAGAAGCCCCGGCTGCGTGGGCGCACACGTTGGGCGAAACGAAAAAAATACTATGGGAGATATATATTTAGCTTATCGATCATTATTCAATTAATTCGAACAGAAGTCAATTACAAAAGACGAGTTCAGTTCATTATTTATAGAAAAATGGAAATCAGATAGAGATAATGGAGTTAAATATGATCCTAAATTTCAAAGATTAATAAATAGAGTATTCACCTCGGTAGACTATTATGACGGAACAAAGGATGACTACAATAACGACGAAGTTGAACTGTACAACGAAGTTTGCTTGTTGAACCATATTTGGTTTGGGTGAACTATATTAAGCGACCAATATAAGGACTGAATAAGACTTTACCTGTCTTATGGTAATACGCCACCTATGTTTGTCATTTATCTACTGATACGACGTTTAATAGCCAATCGGGGATTTCAAAAAAGCATTTGAAATGATTGTTTGATTGATAGCCGCTATCTATTGCCGGCTGATTAATTAAAAGCAATATTTATAATAAGATTTAGACGTTTATAGGATTGTCTATAGATGAAAGGTAAATTCAGCAGTGCAAATTATGGATATATCAAGGTAGTGCTTGTTATGCAATTATTTTTGTTTGTTCCACACTTTATTCTATCCACGAGAGCGACAACTTCAGGTGCCGTAATGCTTATAGGGACAATGATTTACTTTCTGTTTATTGGGGGACTTACTATACGCCAATATGGTATTGAAGGTAAGGTTCTAATATGTAAATACATGTTTGGAGTCTTTACCTTTCGAAAAGATTTGAAACAATATTATAAATTCACAACAAAAGTTCATAATAGCCACGCCCCGGGAATCCGGTTGGTGGCTGATACAGCTTCTTATTTTTCAAAGACTAATATGCATAGGTATAGAACTATAAAATTGCACAGTTTGGATAAGAAGTCTATCAGAATTGAGGCAAGATATTTTGCGAACGAATGCGAATACAACAAGTTGGTTGCAAAATTGAAGGTGATAGTTAAAAATAATGGAAATATTAAGTTGTGACGTACAGATATTACTGAAGGAGACGAGATCTACAATTACGTTAGTATATATTTAGTCAAAGACAAAAGGTATTCGCCCAACACTGCGCCCAGCGTCAACCGGGGCTGGTGAAGTTGAAGTTGGTTGGTGCTACTGATGTCCGGGTTCGTCACGTCGTCAATGGCCCGAAAGCTCCCTCCCTTTGGGTCGGTCGGTTTCGGTCCATGCCGCCGCGCCGCCCCCTTGCTGATGAGTTGAAGTTGGTTGGGTTCTACGAAGGATGCCCCGGCTGCGTGGGCGCACTCGTTGGGCGAAACGTGAGATGATAGACAAATCCGATTTATAAATAAATGTGGAGCAGAAAATCATTAATGGTTAGCTTTGACTCTTGTGGATTGTATATATTTAAGAAGATGACCCATAAATAGATAAATATCAATCTAGCGGTTACGTAGCACGTAGAACCACTTATAAATTTTAAAAATGAAACTTCTGCTGGGCTATATCTATTGTCGAGAAGTAAATCAAAGGGAAATTCATGACTCTTTATCGACCTATAAATCAGGCTGAATTGGACTTAATCTCCCAATCAAAGTGGAAGTCATTTCCACCTAGATTCGACCATCAGCCTATATTCTATCCAGTGCTCAACGAACAGTATGCCCAAGAGATAACCACTCAATGGAACATTCCGACTTACGGCAAGGGTTATGTAGTGAAGTTTGAAGTGAACGACGAGTTCATCAAAGATTATTCAGTCCACAAAGTTGGTTTGGACCACCATCTTGAATATTGGATACCTAGCGAGGACTTGCAATCGATGAATGATAATATATTAGGTAAAATTGAGTTGATAGGTGAGTATACTACTAATGACTAAGTCAAGGAGGTAGCGGTAAGGATTGTAAATACTAATTATAGTACAAGGGCTCTCAAAATTTACTTGACGGTATGTTTGTCAAATCACTTCCAACGCGAAGAATACTCATAATGTCGATCAATGATTAACGGCTAAACTTCCTGAGTAAATAAATATCATAACAAAGAGTAGTACATGGGTCGTGACACATATGTATTGTTGAAAAAGGATTGTGATGGTCCCATGGATAATCAATTATATTATCCATTCGGTAGGGGGTTGGGGACACTTGTTCAAAATTATCACTTTGGGGGCAATCAAATAGTGCCTCAAATAGAGAAGGCTATTGATTACGACATGTCATTCTTATTCTCACCTGATTACTTTAATCACCATGTAAATACATGGGATATTGAATTCATGCCAGTAGACATACAGGAAGTGGAGTATAACAGAGTTGATGAAGAGGTAAGTGAAAACATACAACTAGGATGGGAGAATATTGATGATTACCGATCGCAATTAAGTAATTTAATAAGAGAATTAAAATATAATCCGCGGTTTTACGAAAAAATATGTTACGATAGAGTATACTGGCTGAATTACTTTGACAATGGGTCTTTCAACGAAGAATTAATTCAGTTCAATATCTTTCTGATGGAGAAAAGTTCTGAAGGTTATTCATTGTTTACATTTGATATTGAATAGGATAATGATCTATCAAGCCAAGCATTTTGACCGGTGTAAAAAAGTCATACCACATTATTCGCCCAACACCGCGCCCAGCGTCAACCGGGGCTGGTGATTTTGAGGTTGGCTAGGTGTTATTGTTGTCCGGGTTCGTCGCGTCGGCAATGGCCCGAAAGCTCCCTACGGTCGGTTTCG
>CAZKPE010000233.1:3619-6324 GCA_964554545.1 uncultured Lewinella sp. | reverse complement strand
ACTGGCCATCGAGGAAATGGGTGCCCAAGTCGGCCGTCGCATCCGCCGCGAGGAACTGCCCGAGCTGATTGACGTCGCCTTCCTGGCCCTTCACGGCGAATACGGAGAAGACGGTCGCCTACAGCGTGAACTCGAGTACGCCGGCGTGCCCTACACCGGCAGCGGGGTCGCGGCCAGCGAGATCGGTATGGACAAAGCCCTCCAGAAGGAGCTCATGGCCAAGGCCGGTTTCCCTTCCCCGCCTATCCTCACGATCGAAAAAGAGGAGCTGCATACCGTCCCGATCGAAGCGTGGTACGAGCGGGCCGTAGCTACCGTCGGCTGGCCACTGGTTATTCGCCCCGCCCGGCAGGGGAGTAGTATCGGCGTGGCTATTCTGCAAGAAAACGAGGGGCTGGCGGGTTTCGAGCGGGCGGTGAACGCCGCTTTCTTCCGGGAGCAAATTCTGCTGCAGGAGTATAGCGACCGCAGTCCCGCCGACCGCATCGCCTACGTCCGCCACCTCAGCGACTTGCGCGACGGCATCGCCTTTCCGCTGGATGCGGTCCGCGGCGATCACCGCCTGACGATCTATACCCCCGACGATCTTCACGACTACCTCGAACGGGCCGCCGCGGATGACGGTCACCCCCTGCTCCTGCTCGAAGGTCACCAGAGCGAGCAGCGCGTGATCGTGGAGGGCTTTATCAATGGCAAGGAGTTCAGCACCATCGTCCTGCGCACCCCCGACGGCGGTGTAGTGGCCCTGCCCCCCACGGAGATCGTCAAGTACGGCGGCGAGCTCTTCGATTACCGCAGCAAATACCTGCCCGGCCGCAGCCGCAAGGTGACGCCGATCGATCTGCCCGCCGCGGCCATTCAGGATATTCGCCGGGACACCGAGCGACTGTTCACCGAACTGGGTTTTGCCGTGTACGCCCGCATCGACGGCTTCTACACCCCCGACGGCACGGTATACCTCAACGATCCGAACACGACGAGCGGCATGATGCCCTCTTCCTTCTTCTTCCACCAGGCGGCCGAGATCGGCCTCAACCCCAGCCAGTTCCTTACCTACATCATCCGCACCAGTCTGCAGGAGCGCGGGGCCACCGACCTCATGGCGCAACTGGACCAGGCCGTGGAAGGGGGGCGGCGGAGCGCGGGTGCAAAGGAAACCGTGGCCGTTCTGCTGGGCGGCAACAGCTTCGAGCGCCACATCAGCGTGGAGAGCGGGCGGAACGTCTACGAGAAGCTCAGCTCCAGCGCGGACTACCGCCCATTGCCCGTCTTTCTCACTTCCCCCCTCCGGCTCTTCCAGCTACCGATCAACCTCCTGCTGAAAGACAATGCGGACGACATTCGCGATAAACTGAAGGACGACAAGCCACATCCCGCCATCCGCGAAATCCGGGAGGCCTGTGCCGTCATCACGGAGCGCTACGCCGACCCCGACGTGGTATTCACCCCACGGGAGATTCCGCTTGAGGAACTCCCGCAAGTCGCCGACCTGGTCTTCATCGCCCTCCACGGTCGGCCCGGTGAGGATGGAGAGATCCAGCGCCACCTCGACCGGCTCGGACTTCCCTACAACGGCTCCGGCCCCGAAAGCTCCTCGGTCACCATCGACAAGCACGCCACCCTGGAGGTACTCCGCAAGGGCGGACTACCGACCACGGCCCAGTGGCTGGGGCAGCGCGACGATTACCTCCTCAACGCCACCGCCTTCCTGGAGCGGGTAGAATCGAAATTCAGCTACCCCTTCATCGCCAAGCCGGTGGACGATGGCTGCAGCTCCGCCGTACGCTTGCTCCGCAAGCGGGAAGAACTCGAGGCCTACTGCGAACTGACCTTCCGCCCCGGCGGCAAACGCGCCACCGCCGCCCGCCGTACCCTTAACCTCGGCAAGAAGGACGAGTGGCCCCTGGGTAAATCCACCATCCTCTTCGAACGGGCGATCGCGGCCGGGGGCGCGGATAAATTCCTGGAGATCACCGGTGGTATGGTCACCCACTACGGCCCGGGGGGCGAGCTGCGCTTTGAGGTCTTCGAACCCAGCGAGGCCCTGGCCGGTGGCGAAGTGCTCAGCCTGGAAGAGAAATTCCTGGCCGGGGAGGGGCAAAACCTCACCCCCGCCCGCCTGGCCACCGATGACTACAGCTACGAACACGTTGCCAGCCAAGTCAAAGCCGACCTGGAACGGGCCGCCCGCCTCCTCGGCGTGGAGGGCTACTGCCGCATCGATGCCTTCGTGCGGATATTCGAAGACGGGCGGGCCGAAACCATCGTCATCGAAGTCAACAGCCTCCCGGGAATGACACCGGCTACGGCTATCTTCCACCAGGCGGCCATCGCGGGTTACCAGCCCTACCAATTCATCGCCAAATTGCTTGAATTCGGAGCCGAGCGTTTGCGCCGGAAAACGATTGCACCTGCCCCGATTGCTATCGGGACGCCCGCCACCCCCGTTCCGCTTCCACCGCCCACCCCGCAACCCGCACCCGCAACCTCTACTCGGCGTACAACGCCTCGACCGGCCACCCCGCAACCCGCACCCCGCAACCCGCCATCTACCCCCCCCCTCTGGGCCATCGCTAAAAACCTCCTCACCGCCCTCCTCTTTCTCGGCCTACTCTTCCTCCTGCTACGCACCGGACTGAACCTCTACACGAACCACGGACAGAGCATGGCCCTGCCGACCTTCGTGGATATGCCGATCGAGCAGG
>CAZKPE010000233.1:0-3519 GCA_964554545.1 uncultured Lewinella sp. | reverse complement strand
AACCACGGACAGAGCATGGCCCTGCCGACCTTCGTGGATATGCCGATCGAGCAGGCCCGCGCGGTCGCCGAAGATCAGGGACTGAAGCTGGACGTCACCATCGGCCCCTACAGCCCCGACCGGCCCGGCGGACTCGTCACCCAGCAACAACCCAAGGTCGGTAGCCGGGTGAAGAACAACCGTACCGTCTACCTCACCGTCTCCAGCGACCAGGCTCCCGACGTGCAACTGCCCGAGCTGGTCGGTAACTACGACTATAACCAGTACGCCCGCCTGCTGAAGGTGAAGAACATCCGCTACCGGGTGCGGGAACGGAAATACGACGCCCGCCAGGAGGAAGGGACCATCCTGTACCTCTACTACGACGACCGCCGAATTACGGATGAAGACCTGCGGGAGGGGGTCAAAATCCCCATGGGCAGCATGGTGGAATTCGTGATCACCGAGCGGAAGGGAGAGGACCTGACCCTTGCCGACTACCGCTGCGACCTCTTCGGTACCGCGGAATTCGCCATCACGGGCAGCCAGTTGGTGATCGGCCGGGTGATCGGGGAAGTGAGCAACCGCTACGACGCCTACATCGTGCGGACCGTCCCCGCGGCGGGTGCCCAGGTGGAGACGGGAAGTAAGGTGGACGTCTATCTCAGCGAAACCCCGCCCGCCGGCTGCGAATAATTCGCCGCCCGTCTCGTTAAGGGAGGGCTAAACCGAACGCATGAAGTTTTTTTCGATCCTGTTGGTTCTCTGTGGGCTGACCGCTACGGTATCCGGACAGCGCGTCGTGCCCCTTGGTGAGTATCCGATAGCGACCCGGGCAGTCGAACCCCAGGGACTGGTCGATTGCGGCAACCCCGACCTGACGGGCATCGACCTGGTCGTACTGGGCCAGGACCGAACCGTGCGCATCGACCTCGATACCGCCGGACTCGGCAGCGACCTCAACGATTATCGCTGCATCGGCTGCGACGAGCTGCGGTTCGGCAGCGTGACCCTGCGGTCGGATACGGTCATCTACCGGCCAAACGTAGCCGTCGAGCAGGGATTGGATACCATCGGGCTGACCGTCTGCTCCCCCGGCGGTGTCTGTGCCGATACGGTGAGCCGCGTCTTCCTGGTCCGGCGGCCCGGACGGACGATCGAACTCGGGATACAGTCCCTGGGGCCGGGCGAACTGGCTGAAGTGGTCGTCCCCGATGATGCGTTGCCGGGCGGAACTGTTTGCCGTACCCTAAGTCGCTGTAGCGCGGACTATGCCGGTCGGGGGCAGCGGCTGTTTTTCAACGAGGGCTTCGGTCAGAGTAACGACTTCAGCTACCGGGCTGCTCGCTACGGAGGGACGGACTCCGTATGCGTCACCCTCTGCAATGAGTTCGGGCTCTGCGATACCTACCGGGCGGGCTTCACTATCGAGCGGCCGACCGTGGAGCTGCCCTTCTTCGACGACTTCAGCTACGGCGGCGTGCGCCCGGCAATCGGACTCTGGCAGGACGCTGACGTGCTGGTGAACGACAGCTATGGCGACCGCCCCCCCTCCATTGGGGTAGCCACTTTCGATGGGCTCGACCAGGATGGGCGGCCTTACCCGGTAACCGGGGCGGCGAGCCGGCCACCGCAGCCACGAGACTACCTGACCTCGGTGCCGATCGATCTGGCGGGCAGGGCCGGAAGCGTTCTGAGCTTTTACCTCCAGCCCCGTGGCCTGGGGAACCGGCCGGAGCTGCGGGACAGCTTTCTCGTTCAGTTCCTGGGTACGGACGGACAGTGGCGCACGGCTTTCGGGGAGGGCGGGTTGTCAATTGCCATAGGGAATAGCGAATTCATCCCCTTCGCTGGCTACACAGTCCCCGTACCGCCCGCCTTTCAATACGATGGTTTTCAGTTCCGCTTCGTAAATCTGAGTAGCGAACGGGGCGGAGTAGACAATTGGAACCTCGACTACGTCAAACTCAGTAACCAGTCTACGACCCTGATCACCCAGGACCTGGCGCTGACCGCCCCCCCCTTCCGCCTGCTAGCCCCCTACACGAGCATGCCCCTGCGGCAACTACAGGCAGCAGGACAGGCGGCCCTGCGCGACAGCATTTTCCTCCCCATGCGAAATCACCGGGCGGACGTTACGCCGGTGACCTCTTCGACCTATACCGTGGCGGAGGCGGAGGGCGATTTTTCGGTAACGGGAGGGCTCTTTCCGTCGGCCTTCTTCGGGCAGGACAACGGCATCGCCCCCCGTAGCTTCGACCGGCGAATGGCCGTGCTGACCCAACTGCCGGACTACGAGGCCATCCGCGCCTACCTTTTCGGGCTGAACCCGGAGCGGAACGTCACGCTGAATACCCGCTATGATCTGACCGTGGCTACCGAGGACCTGTTCTTCGCCCCCGGTATCGGGGAGAACAGTTCGGCTACCCGGCAAACCGTATTCGCTGACTACCTGGCCTACGACGACGGTAGCGCCGAGGCCGCCATCGAGGGGCAGGGGGGCAACGTTACCGTACAGCGCTACCCCCTCTTCGCGGCGGACGAACTGACGGGCATCCGCATCCGCCTGCCGCGGGGACTGACCGCCCCGGGAGAGCAAATGCTCAATTTGGTCGTCTACGCTGCCGACGAAGCCGGGCAGCCCGGTGAGCTCCTCTACGAGCAGGCCGAGCCGGTCCTGTACGCGGAGAGCTTCTACAACGACAGCCTGCAGGCCTTTACCAGTTACGCCCTGGATGCGCCACTGCCCTTGCCGGTGGGTGATTACTTCGTGGGGTGGCGACAGACGGCGAATCGCCCCTCCCTGGCTATTGGCTTCGACCGGAATAATCAGCCGGAGGGGGTCCAGTTTTATGACGCCGGAGCCGGCTGGCAGGAGCTACGGGGATCGACCCGGGGAGCCATCATGATCCGCCCCCTGCTGGCGGGAGCCGACATCCGACCGACTTCGACCGATAACGAAATTACCGATGATGGTCTGGACGTATTCCCCAATCCGACCAGCCACTATTGCACCCTGCGTCCGCGCCCGAAACTTTCCTTCACCTTCCGCCTGCTCGATGTGACGGGCCGGGAAATCTTGCGGGGAGAAGGAGCACGGACCCTCGACCTCTCTGTCTACCCGCCCGGCCTCTACCTGCTCGACTACCGCCTCGATGGAGAGCCGGGGCAGCGGAAGATCATTCGCAATTAACTTATCCCCCCCTCCCCGCGTTCCGACTAGCCAAACAACCCACACCACGATGGAAGCAACCGTAGCAGAACTGAAAAAACGCGAACAGGAAGGAAAGGATGACTACGTCCTGCTCGACGTGCGGGAAGATTACGAGCGGGCCGAATTCAACGTCGGCGGCATTCACGTACCGCTGGGCCAACTGAGCATGTCGATGGATAAATTGACGCCCTACCGCGACCAGGAGATCATCGTTTACTGCCGCAGCGGCAAGCGCAGTGCCATGGCCCAGGAGCTGCTGCGGCAGGCCGGATTCTCCCACGTGCGCAACCTGGAGGGCGGCATGCTGGCCTACCAGGAGTAACTAG
>CAZKPE010000232.1:2731-6334 GCA_964554545.1 uncultured Lewinella sp. | reverse complement strand
CCCCTCGGTGCCTGGCTCGAATGGGAGCACCTGAAGGAGCCTCTCACCCACCTCAATTTCTTCAGCGAACAATCACTGGCCGAAGCCGCCCGTCGGGCCGGGCTCCACCTACACCACCTCTCCACCAACTGGCAATACGTCACCCAGCCGGAGCGCACGCCCTGCATCAATATGGTGGTCGGTAAACGGGAAGACCCTTCCTTCCGCAGCGGCCAAATAACCCCCGGAAAGCAGCAAATGCATCCCCTCTACCAGATCGGGCCCGCACTCCGCGTCAACGCCCGCTACTACGGTAAGATCGCCGCCAAATCCCTGCTATCTTGATTGCCAAGCTTACCAAACACTTGACTATTCTCCGCCGCCGCGCCGGGCAGGCCACGACCCTGCGGTCCATGCGGGAGCAGCCGAGCAAGCCGCTGCGGGCAGTCGTCCGCGCTTTACAACAGGCCGCCGGTGCGGAGCCGTTTGCCGGCAACCGCGCCGCCGCCTTCGCCCGTTGCGAAGCCTACCGAAAGGAACTGCTGCAGAACCACGAACTGGTCGACTACACCGTTTTCGATCTGCCCGATACGGCGACCGTCAGCAGCGTCTGCCGACAGGCCACCAGCCCTCCCCAGTGGGCCCGCCTGCTTTACCTGCTGGTCGACGAACTCCAGGCCAAGCACGTACTGGAAATCGGTACGAACCTCGGCGTATCCGGCTCCTACATTCTGGAGGCCCTGCGACTCCGCCCCGGCACGACTTTCACGACCATGGACGGCGTACCGAAATACGTGGCTATCGCTGGCCGGCAGTTCGCTACCCTTACCGACCCCGACCGTTTCGAGATCATCGAGGGCAATTACGACCTTACCTTCCCCGAACTGCTGGCCCGTGACCCCGAATTCGACTTGCTCTTCATCGATGGTAACCACCGGGAGGGGCCGACGGTAGCATACTTTGAGCAACTACTCAATAAAAGCACACGCCCCGCCGTCTTCGTGTTTGACGACATTAACTGGTCACCGGGAATGCTGCGCGCCTGGGACGCTATTCGTAGTCACCCCTCCGTGCGCTACTCCATCGATCTGTGGAAACTGGGCATCGTCATCGTGGAAGCTTCCGACGAGCCGGCCCGGCACTACGCCCTACACCTCGCCTACTAGGCTCGTATGCCAACACCTTACCCCCTTCATGTTCTGCTACCTACCCATAAGCGCACGGATCTACTGCAGAGGTGCCTAAATAGCCTCCTTGCCTGCGCTGACGAGCTAGAGGGAACCACCGTCCACATTATCGAGAATGGCTCTCACGTGAGTCAGGACGTCGTCGCCGGATACGCCGACCGCCTCCCCCTATGCTACCATCATTTTCCAATTGGTAACAAAAGTCTGGCCCTGAACCGGGTGGTGGATACCTTGCCAAAAACCTCCTTCCTGATTTTCTTCGACGATGATGTGGCCATCCGCCCTGCTACCATCTATACCTTCAGCGAGGCAGCTACGGACTACGGTCCGGGCACTTTCTTCGGTGGCATCCTATACCCGGCCTACGAGACGGCTCCTCCGGCGGAGGTGAAAGACTATCTCACCCCCAGCGCGCGGACGTTCGATCTTTCCCGGGGTAGGGACCGCCGCCAAATCGAGGACTTCACCTTTTTCATGGGCGCTTGCTGGGCCTGTTTTCGCCAGGACTTACTGGCCGTCGGAAACTTCAACCGCCATTTCGGTCCGGGGGCGAAAAGCGGTGCCCGCGGCCAGGAAACCGATGCCCAACTGCGCTTGATCGAATCGGGCGTACAACCCGTTTTCCTGGCCGGCGCGGCGGTGGACCACTGGGTAACTACTGAAATGGTCACGGCCGACTATGCCTGTGATCGCATCTTTTTTGCGAGTATCTTGCGCGGACGGGAACATCCTGACCTGGCTCACACGTTGGTAATGGCGGGGAAGCTCCTCTACAGTCTCGTAGGCCGGTCCCTGTCTCCCCTTTCGGTAGGACACCGTTACCGTATCGCCAAAGCGGCGGGCTACTTCCGGGGGCTTTCCCAGCGTAACTAGCTATGGTCGAACTCCTCGTTGCGTCGCCGCTGCTTCTCCTCTTTGCCGTCATGGCCATCGGCTACGGAGTAGGACAAGTCCGCATTGGTAGTTTCAAACTCGGGGTAGCCGCCGTACTTTTCGTCGGACTGGCCTTTGGAGCCCTCGATCCCCGCATGGAAGTACCCCAGTTCATCGTGTTCCTGGGGCTGGCGATCTTCGTGTATACCGTCGGGCTATCCAGCGCCCCCGCCTTCTTCGCCAGTTTTCGGCGCAACGGCTTTCAGGATGTCTACTTCGCCCTGGGTACCATCCTGCTGTCTACGGTGTTGGCCTACGGTATCGGCGTGTGGCTCGACTTCGACGCGGCTACCACCGGTGGGCTCTACGCCGGAGCCAGCACCAACACCCCCGCCCTGGCCGGCCTGCTTGATGCCATCCAGAAGAATACCCCCCTGGGTGGGCAGGATGCAATGAGCCAGCACGCGGTCGTTGGGTATTCACTGGCCTACCCGCTCGGCGTGCTCGGAGTCATGCTCGGAATTTTTATACTGCAGCGCGCTTACCGCATCGACTACGGTAAGGAATTCGATCAACTTCAGAAGGAGTACCCCATGGGGGAAAAGCTGATCAGCCGCACCTTCCGCGTCGAACACCCCGACCTAGCCGACCGTACCCTCCGCGAATTCCGCCGCCAACACCACGTGCGGGTCGCCTTCGGTCGTTTGCAGCACGAAGGGCAAACCACGCTCACTACCTGGGATTCCCAACCTACCTACGGCGATCTGATCGTACTGGTCGGGCCGGAAGAAGCCATCACCGAAGCCGCCGCCTACGTTGGCCCCGCCGCCGAAGGGCAGCTCACGCACGACCGGTCGATCTTCGACGTGCGCCGCATCTTCGTATCCAACGATGCCATAGCCGGGAAAACCATCGCCTCCCTCAACCTCCAGGAGCGCTTCAACATCCTCATCACCCGGGTACAGCGCGGCGACATGGACCTGTTAGCCAGCGGCGACACCGTCCTCGAACTAGGCGACCGTATCCTGCTAGTCGCCCACCGTGATGACTTGCCCGAGGTCTTCCGTGTGTTCGGCAACAGTTACGAAGCCCTCTCCCGGGTCAACCTGTTAAGTTTCGGATTGGGCATCACTCTGGGCTTATTGCTGGGCATGATCACCTTCTCCCTCCCGGGGGGTTACTCCTTCAGTCTCGGTTTTGCGGGAGGCCCTCTGATTGTGGCCCTCCTCCTCGGTCAGCTTCGCCGCACCGGCCCCATCGTCTGGACGCTACCCTACGGGGCCAACCTCACCCTACGCCAACTCGGTCTGATTTTCCTGCTGGCGGGCATCGGCATCCGCTCCGGCCAGACTTTTTATCAGACCCTCCAAACCGATCTCGGCCTCAAACTCTTTCTCGCCGGGGGCATCATCGCCATCATCACCACCCTGGCCACCCTTATCGTGGGCTACCGGCTCCTGCGTATCCCTTTCAGCTTCCTCGGAGGCATGGTCGGCAGCCAGCCCGCCGTCCTCGACTTCGCCATCGAGCAGGCCGGCAATAAGTATCCCACCATCGGCTACAC
>CAZKPE010000232.1:0-2631 GCA_964554545.1 uncultured Lewinella sp. | reverse complement strand
TAGGCCGACTCCCCGGCGAAGCCGACTAAAAGGACGCAGTCCGCACTAAAAACTCACATACTCTCCCGGATCCACCACCCGCCCCTCGTGCCACAGCTCAAAGTGCAAATGTGGCCCCGTACTCTGCGTCCCCGTATTTCCAATGATCGCCACCGCCTCCCCGGCCGCTACCCGGTCGCCGACTTCCTTTAGCAGCCGTTCGTTGTGCTTGTAGAAACTGACCAGGTTGTTATCGTGCTGAATGCCGATAACGTTGCCGTTGGTGGGGGTGAATTCCGACATGAACACCACCCCGCCCCGCGTCGCCTTAATGGGGGTGTTCTGTGCGGCCAGCACGTCTACGCCTAGATGGCCGTCGCTCATATCGAAGCCCTTACTGATCTCCCCGTTTAGCGGCGTGACCAGGTAGACCTGCGCCAGCGACACCTCATTACTGCCCGGCGATGGAGGAATGGCGGCCCGTTGCTCGCGGGCGGTGCCGGCCCGTTGCTCCTCCAATTCCCGGCGCAGGGCAATTTCAGCCTCGGAAGGGGGTAGGGGAGCTACATTCTCGATGGTTTCGGTATCGGTGGGTACGGCCAGGCTGTCGGCGGTGATCGCTTCTCCGCGTATAGTCCGCTTCAGGTTCTCGATGTACAGATTTTGCCCTTCCACCAACTCCGTTAGCTCGGCCAGCGTGACTTCCAGCTCGGCCAGTTCCTCCCGCTCGACCTCGTTGGTGTAGCCCGGCAAATACCTCCGCAGCGGAGTAAAGGCGATCAGTAAGACCACGATAGTCGCCACGACTACGAAAACGGTCGACGCCAGCAGGTATACGTTGCCGGGCGTGAGGGCGTAGGTGCCCACCTCGTCGTAGTTTTGTGCATTCCGTACGACTAGTTGAAATTCCTGTTTCTGGGCGGGACTTTCTTCCATGCGGTAGGTGGTTTTCTATTTAACGGACGGGGTCGGGGGGCGGCGGAGCGCAGGTGCAATGTTTACGGCAAAATTCGCGTTCCCTGTTTACCCCCCGAACACTTGATCGACACGAAAGGATAACGACGATTTGGCACAATTAACGCGCGCACTCTTCAGCTTGCTGCTACTCCAGCTCCTGGTCACCGCCTGCGCGCCCACGAAAAGCCGGGAGGAGCAGGGCCCGATCGCCAAGGCCTGGCACAATACCAACGCCCACTACAACGGCTACTTCAACGCCAACGAGATCATCGAGGAGAGCCTGTTAGGCCTGAGCGAACAGTACGGCGACAACTACAACCAGCGGCTGAAGATGTTCCCCTTCCTGGCCGTCGATAACCCCAGCGTGGTGGCCGGCGAACTCGACCGGGCCATCGAAAAGGTCGCCATCGTCGTCCGTAAGCACCCCTACAGCAACTGGACCGACGATAGTTACCTCCTGGTTGGCAAGGCCCAGTTGATCAAACAGGACTACGAGAGCGCGGAAAAAACCCTGCGCTTCGCCATGACCGAGTTCCGTCCACGTCCCAAACGCAAGAAAACGAAAGAGGGAGAGGAAGTAACCGAGGAGGAGTTCGAAAGCCGCCGCGAGATCGAGGCCAACGAGGCCCAGTCCCGCCAGGATAAACTCCGCGCCCGCCGCGATGCCCAGCGCGAACGCGAACGCACCATCAAGCAGCGCCGCAAGGAACAGCGGGCCGCCCAGAAGCAACGCGACCGCGAACGCAAGGAAAAGATCCGCGCCCGTAAAAAAGGCATCCGCCTGCCGAAGCCCCAGGCACCCGACTCCACCGCCGTCGTCGGACTGGAAAACGAACCCGAGGTAGAGGAGGAGGAAGTCGAGTTGGAGGAAGGCCCCATCGGCATGATCTCCATCTTCAGCAGCCAGGACGGCACCGGAACCGGCGGCGCCTTCGGAAAAAAACCGGGCAGCTACCTCCTCAAGCACCGCCCCGCCTACCAGGAGATCCGCCTCTGGTTGGCCTGGACCTACGTGAAACGCGACAAATTCGACCGCGCCCAGATCATCCTCGAGGACCTGCGCAACGACCGGGGCACCTTCGCCGACATCCGTCGCAAGGCCATCGCCGTACAGGCCTACCTCTACCTGGAGCAGGACCGGCTGGAAGAGGCCATCCCCTACCTGGAAGCCGCCGCCGAGGTAGCTGTAGAGCGCAACGAACGCGCCCGCTATTACTACATCGCCGGACAGCTCTACCAGGAGCTCAACCAACCCGCCGGCGCTCTGGCCGCCTTCGAACAGGTCGTGGCCGCCCGCCCGGTCTACGATCTCGAACTGGGGGCCCGCATCAACGTGGCCCAGAACGCCTACCTCACCAGTGGCGGTAGCCCCGCCGGAGCCCTCCGCGACCTGGAGCGTATGGCCCGCGAAGAGAAGAACCTGCCCTACGAAAGCCAGATTTACTACAGCATGGCCGGTATCGCGATGCGCAGTGGTGATGAGGAAGCCGGCGCCCGCTACCTCCGCCAGGCGCTCGACAGTCCCTACGGCGGGGCGACGACCCGGGTGGAAGCCTATCAGCTACTCGGCGACCTGGCCCACGCCGAGCGCGACTACCTCGCCGCCAAACTCTATTACGACAGCACCCTCCAGGTGATGGGGCAACAAGACCCGCGCTATACAACAACCAGCGATCGCCGGGACCGTCTGACCGG
>CAZKPE010000231.1:5214-6366 GCA_964554545.1 uncultured Lewinella sp. | reverse complement strand
TCGGAACACTGTTTGCGTTCGTCCCCCTGCAGTTTTTTGCAGTCCTCGCCGAATACGGGCATGCGTTCGGCAAAGAGTACGGGACCGGTAATCTCAACGGGTGCGGGTGGGTCCGGCGGAGGCGGCGGAGGAGCAACTTCGCGGCGGGGCGCAGGTGCCAGGTCCTCGAAAGTGATCGGACTGTCCTCCGTAATCGCCTGGTCGATCATCTCCACCGCTTCTACCTCGGGATCCGGAGTGAGCTCGATCGTCGGTGGAGGTGGCGGAGGAGGGGGCGGCGGCTCAGGCTTCGTATAGGTAATGGGTATATCGGGATCGAGCTCCTCGACGGTCATGGCCGGCCCGGTGTAAAGGGTTTCCTCGCGGTACTGCGTCCAGTTAATGGTCAGAAAGGTGGTCAGCAGGGCGGCGCAGAGGGAAAGTTGGCCGACAGTGCCCGTGGATCGGAGCAGGTCGGGGTTGAATTTAGCGGACGAGCGCCGGTGACGGTAGCGGTAATAATAAATACCGACCAGGAGAGACAGGCAAAGCGCAGCCAGCCCCAGCAGCACCGTGGTGCCGCTGAATGTGTAGTGAAGCATGATGGGGGAGTTTAATTGCGCGGGCCGGCTCCGCTGTGTTACCCGGTAGATGCGACAGCCTCGTGGCTTGGTGTATGATAGCTGGGGGGAAAGAACATTCGGCGCTCGCCGTGTTGAGTTCAGGGTATACATTGCACCTGCGCGCCGCCGCCCGCCATTCGATGGCTGACAAATTGACATTGATCGTTATGGAACTCACCGACCCCACCCTCCTCCGCCAAAAAGCCTACGTCAACGGCCGCTGGACCGCCGCCCGCTCCGGTGCCACCTTTGCCGTAACTGACCCCTTCAGTGGCGAGCAACTAGCCCGGGTAGCCGATCTGGGAAGGGCCGACACGATAGAGGGCATCACTGCCGCCCACGCCGCCTTCACCGACTGGCGCAAGCGCACCGCTGATGCCCGCTGCACCCTCCTCTACCGCTGGTATGAATTGCTGATCCAGCACCGCGAAGATCTGGCCCAACTGATGAGCCGGGAGCAGGGTAAACCCCTCACGGAAGCGCGCGGGGAGGTCGACTACGGGGCCGGTTTCCTGAAGTGGTTCGCCGAAGAGGGGCGGCGGGCCTACGG
>CAZKPE010000231.1:0-5114 GCA_964554545.1 uncultured Lewinella sp. | reverse complement strand
ACTACGGGGCCGGTTTCCTGAAGTGGTTCGCCGAAGAGGGGCGGCGGGCCTACGGTGACCTCATCCCGCCCCACCGCGCTGATGTACGCATCCTCGTGCACAAGGAAGCCATAGGCGTAGCGGCGATCATCACCCCCTGGAATTTCCCCATCGCCATGATCACCCGCAAGGTCGGGGCGGCCCTGGCGGCGGGCTGTACGGTGGTGATCAAACCCGCCGAGGATACCCCCCTCTGCGCCCTGGCGCTGGCCGAACTGGCCCACCGTGCAGGCACCCCGGCGGGGGTGGTGAACGTGGTGCCAACGAACCGACCGGAGGAAGTCGGCGACGCGCTATTGGCCGACGAGCGGGTACGCAAACTCAGTTTTACGGGTAGTACGGCCGTCGGGAAACTGCTCATGCGAAAGAGTGCCGACACCCTGAAAAAACTTAGCCTGGAACTGGGAGGGAACGCGCCCTTCATCGTTTTCGAGGACGCCGATCTGGAGGCCGCCGTGGACGGGGCCATGGCCGCGAAGTACCGCAACGGCGGACAAACCTGCGTGTGCGCCAACCGCTTCTATGTGCAGGATAGCGTACACGACCGCTTCGTCCGGCTACTCGGGGAAGCGACCGACCGGCTACGGGTGGGCCGGGGCACGGAGGAGGGAACGGATATCGGGCCGCTCATAAACGATGCGGCCTTGCACAAAGTCGAACTACTGGTGGAGGATGCGGTAACCAAGGGAGCCGAAGTAGCTGTGGGCGGCGGCCGTTCGGAGGCGGGCCCGCGTTGCTACCGGCCGACGGTGCTGGTGAACGCCACCTTCGACATGGAGCTGGCCGGGGAAGAAATATTCGGCCCCGTAGCGCCGGTCTTCCGCTTCCGGGAGGAGGAGGAAGTCATCCGGCTGGCGAACGACACTCCCTACGGGCTAGCCGCCTACTTCTACGGTCGCGATCACGCGCGCATCTGGCGGGTGGCCGAGGCGTTGGAATACGGAATGGTGGGCATCAATACGGGCATGATCTCGACGCCGGTGGCCCCCTTCGGCGGGGTGAAGGAAAGCGGCTTCGGGCGGGAGGGCAGCAAGTACGGGATTGGGGAATACCTCGTCACCAAATACCTCTGCTGGGGTGGGCTGAAATAGCAAACGCCGTGCTCCTCCGAAGAAGAACACGGCGTGGGTATAGCTTGTAGGGCCTACCGACTAGTCGGCGCTGAAATGATTGCAGCCGAAGCTGGCCTCGGTCAGAAATTCCATGCCGGTGCCGGCGGATTGGTTTTGCAGTACGGGCAGTACGTACTTCATGCCGCTCTCGCTAAGCACTTCGCATTCGCCGAAGTTTTCGCGGTTCTGGACGGCGGGGGCGTCGTGCTCCCAGTGGTTACAGTTCTTGCAGGTGGCTTCCATAGTTATTTTCTTTTACGGTGATAAGTCGACTATATAAGGACCAAGCCCACCCCATAGTTCGCATAACTCCCTGATACACCGTAGTTTATAATAAGACTAAATAAGCCCGGTCGAGGCGTTGAACGCCGAGATGCTGGAATTGTAAGTGGGCGCGGACGCAGGTGTAAGCGTAGCGGAAAACGTTGAGGCTCAGTCGATCCCCATCAGTTTATGTGTCTGCAGACTGATCCGCCACCGGGGGTGAGCCATGCAATAGGCGACGGTGGCGGGGGTATGGTCGTGGCCGGCCTCATCCTTGGGCTGGAGAAAGAAGTGGGTGAAATCCAGATTGACGAAGCGTTCGGGTTGGGCGGCGGCTTCGGTTTGAGGATAGACCAATTTGAGCTCATCGCCCCGCGTCACGATCACCGGGGCGGCGGCTTTCGGGGAAACGCAGACCCAGTCGATGCCCGGTGGAATGGGCTGGGTGCCGTTGGTCTCCACGGCCACCTCGAAGCCGGCCTGGTGGAGGGCTTCGATGAGGGCTTCGTCGAACTGCAGCAAGGGCTCTCCGCCCGTACACACCACGTAGGGGCGGCCGCCACCGGGCCAGAGACTGCTGACCAGCTCGGTGCATTCCGCGAGGGTATAGCGGCCGCCGTTCTGCCCGTCGGTACCGATGAAGTCCGTATCGCAAAATTTGCAGACGGCGGCGTGGCGATCTTCCTCCCGCCCGCTCCAAAGGTTGCAACCCGTGAAGCGTAGAAAGACCGCGGCCCGCCCGGCCTGGGCCCCTTCGCCCTGGAGGGTGTAGAAGCATTCCTTGATGTGGTAGCGGCGGGGCATGGGGATAGAGACAGTTGGGGGGCAGCGGTGGTTGACTGCCACACTGTCAGACCTCGGAGGTCTGACAATTTTACCGATAGTCTTATCTCACCGATTAGGCCGGTAAAATAGTGTAGTATGGCGATCGAATCTTACGAATTCCTATATTGCCAATTTGACAGACCTCGAGGTCTGTCAAATTGGCAGGACTTTCCTACCTTCCCCCCGTGCCCGACCACTACCCCGTCCCCACCGCCCCCGCCACCGGCGAATTCCGCGACCGGGGCAGCAAATTCGTCGCCGCCCTCCTGCCCGTCCGCTCGGAGGAGGAAGCCCTGGCGGCCGTCGCCGAACAACAGCGCCTCCACCCCAAGTGCAATCACCACTGCTACGCCTACCGACTCGGCGAAGGCCCGGACCGCTATCGCGCCAACGACGACGGTGAGCCCAGCGGCACGGCCGGCAAACCCATCCTCGGCCAAATGGATAAGGCCGCCCTGAGCGATATCGTCATCATCGTTTCCCGCTACTACGGCGGCACCAAGCTCGGCACCTCCGGACTGATCAACGCCTACCGGGAGGCCGCCCGCCGGGCCATCGAAGCCGCCCCCATCGGCGATCGGCTACTGACTACCCGCCTCACCCTGACCTTCGGCTACGAACGGATGTCGGACGTGATGAGCGCGCTGAGTCAGCTTCAGCTGGAAATGGCGGAGTCCGACTTCGGGGAAACGGCGACCGTGATCCTGGATCTTCCCCGCTCATCGGTACCGGAAACCGTACAGCAACTCGAAGTAGTCATCGGCTCAGTCGACATCGGATGTCTTAAACATCCAATGTCGACCAACGGCCGCGTTCTCATCTCGGTCGATGCGGCATAGCCCGCCCGCCGTATCTTCCCCTCTACCATGCAAAAATTACTTCCCCCCCTCCTCGCCCTCCTGCTCCCACTCACCGGCTTTGCCCAGGACACCCAGATCTACAATTCCGAAGCCCCCGAGCCCGTCCTGATCTGGCACCGGGTCGGCGACGTCAGCCACGGCCTGCAGTCGGTGGAGGCAGCGGAGTTCAGTCCGGACGGTAGCCTCGCCGTATCCGGCGGCAAGTTTGGCTATAGGGTCATGCTCTGGCGGGTGGCCGACGGCGTCCTCCTCTGGGAAGCCGCCCACGAAAGCGAGGTAGAGTGCGTCACCTTCTCCCCCGACGGGAAACGGATCGCCACGGGCGGAGAGGACTATTTCATCCGGGTCTGGGACGTAGCCACCGGCGAGCAGCTCCACGCGATGGAAATGATAGAGGCGGGCTTCGACGGCATCACCTGGTCGCCCGACGGTAAGCACATCGTCGGCGGCGACGAGGCCGGTAACGCCGTTTTCTTCGATGCTACGACCTACGCGGAAATCGACCGCATCAACTGCGGCTCCACCATCAATTCCCTCGACTTCACGGCCGACGGCACCCACCTGCTGGTCGGCGGCAATATCCAGACCCCCGATCCCGACGGTCCCGGCGGCAAGCGCTACACGGGCTTCGCGAAAATCATCGACATGGCCTCCAAAGAGGTCATCCTCGACGTCGGCGAGCAGCCGGGAAGCATCAAAAGCGTCCGCTATAGTGCCGACGAGCAGCAATTCGCCACCGGTGGCTTCGACAATAAGGCTCGCATCTTCAATGCCACTACGGGCGAGTTGGTCCGCGAACTCACCAACCCCCTCAAGATCGAAGCCGTCGCCTTCACCCCCGACGGGCAATATCTAGCGACCGGCGGCCACGAGCAGGCCGTCAGCTTCTACCGACTTTCCGACGGCGGACTGGCCCTGAAGCTGCCCATGGCCCGGGTGGAATATCTCGACTTCACTCAGAACGGCCGCATGATGCTTACCGGCCACGAGGATTCCGGCCTGCTGAGCTGCTACCTGCTGCAGAGCAACACCCAGGCCCGGGGGAATTACCAGCAAATCGCCGATAAGCAGCTCAATAACCGCGACCTGAAAAAGAACTGATGGACCGCCGCAAGATCCTGAAGGGCCTGGCCGCCGGCACGATCGGATTACCACTGGCCCTGCGCCTGTTAGTCGGAAAAGGCCACGCTCAGAGCGAGGCTGCCACCGTCAGCGGCCGCCGCTTCGATTGGAAGATGGTCACCACCTGGCCCCCGGGCTTCCCGATCCTGGGCGAGGGCTGCCAGCTGCTGGCCGACCTCTGCCGCGAAATGTCCGGCGGGCGGCTCAATATCACGGTCTACGGCGGGGGTGAACTCGTACCCGCCCTCGAGGCCTTCGATGCGGTACGCCAGGGGGCGGCGGAGGTCGGTAGCGGAGCGGCCTACTACTGGGCCGGCAAACTCCCCGCGGCCCAGTTCTTCGCCGGCTTCCCCTTCGGCCTGAATGCCCAGCAGACGAATGCCTGGCTGCTCAGCGGCGGGGGACTACAACTTTGGCGCAAGCTGTACGCCGGGGTGGGCCTCGTTCCCTTCGTCGGCGGCAACACGGGCGTACAAATGGGCGGCTGGTACAATCGGGAGATCAACGGTATCGCTGACTTCCGGGGACTGAAAATGCGGATGCCCGGGCTCGGCGGCCGCGTACTCGAACGGCTGGGCGGAACCCCCGTTCTGCTGCCGGGCGGCGAAATTTACACCGGATTGGAGCGAGGCATCCTGGACGCCACCGAATGGGTCGGCCCCTACCACGACTACGTGATGGGCTTCCACGAGATCGCGAAGTACTACTACTACCCCGGCTGGCACGAACCGGGCACGAGCTTCGAGTTTTTTGTCAACCAGGAAAAATTCGCCGAGCTACCCGATGACCTGCAGCGCATCTTCGAAACGGCCACCCACTACATCAATATGTATACCCTCTCCGCCTTCGAGGCCAAAAACGCGGAGTACCTGGTTAAACTGCGAAATGTAGC
>CAZKPE010000230.1:0-6447 GCA_964554545.1 uncultured Lewinella sp. | reverse complement strand
GGGGATTTGGTCATGGCAAGATCGTTTAGCGAAAATTCGCTGGCAAGTATACGGAATGTAGCCGGAGCGGGTGGTTACCCTCCCGGGCCGGCATTCAGTCAACGCGTCAAGGGGGCAATCGGTGCAATCGGTCGCGCCATTCTTCCTCCCGCCGGGGCAAAATCGGGCGGTAGGGAGCCAGGGTATCCAATTGGAAGTAGACTGGATTCAGGCTGCGGATAGGCTGCCGACGAAAGTTCGATTGAAATACGAGTGAATCCCCCTCCTGCAAAGGAGGAGCGTCCTTCACCCGCAGCGCCACGGTTTCTTTACCGGCCCCGAAGACCGCCCCCGCCAGCGTGACCTCGATCGGCATGCCCCAGTACACCCCGAAATGTTCCCGCAGCAGGGCACCGTTCTCCGTATTGAACTTGTCACCATCGGGCCAGCGGTCGAGGAGTTGCACGCTTTGCTTTAGGTTATTCAGCCGGTCGGAAAAGTAGGTATGGCTGTGTCCGATGGCCCACAATCTGGGTACAAACAGCAGGATAGCCAGCCCGGTGCCAATCCACCACTTCCCACTCGTCTCCGGAACGTGTAACACAAGGGGGGTGGCAACAGTGATGGCGAGCCCGGCCCACTCACTTTCGTAGTAATAGAGCAATTCGCGACCGAAGGCCGCAGGGTAGGTTACGCAGACCAGTACGGTATAGAGCAGCACCGCCAAACCGGCCAGTACAAAACTTCCCATCCTGCCCGCCCGCCAGGCCGAGATGCCACTGAGGACGAACACCACGGGTAGGGTGAGGTAGTGCGGCCAGACTCGAGCGAGCATCGTTCGCAACTGCCCCGACACCAGACTGCCCCGTATCGACTCCAGACTCAGAGATCGCACCCCCTCCAGTTTATACCCATCGTACCAGCTATCGTGACTCAGGTAGTACCGCAGACCGATGCCCAAACCGATGAGCGCCGTGTAGATCAGGACCGGGGCTAGCGCAATTCTATCCCCCTCCACCCGCCAACCGATCAGCAGGTGCACCCACAAAAACACGAGCGGGGCGGCCACGAGCAGGTGAGCATTGGTGGCGAGGGCCAGAGAGAAAATCAAAAGAATGTGATCGTACCAGTGAATTCCACCTCGCGTGCGGAGCAAACAAGCGAAGCGTCCCAGAAAAAGAATTGCCCAGGCCACCCCCTGGTGTACCTCATTATTGGGCCAGAAATAGCCGTCGCTGACCAGCAGGGTCAGGTAGACCACCAGCAAAGTGGCCAACCCATACTGCTTCCACTGAAAACCCACAATCAGAAATACCGATAGATACAACAGGTAAAAGCTGGCCGAATACGCGATGAGAACGAAGGGCAAGGGCAGTTCCAGCCAACTGATAACCAGCGGAACGGACTGAGTCACGGCCGCCGCATAGCGGTGCTCGGAAATGACCATCTCCCCCCCATTGATGATCTCAAAGGCAATAAAGGCGGGGTCGACGAACAGCATGCGCTCCGGCCACCACATCAGCGCCCACACCAGGAGTAAGACCAGGGTAACCAGCGCGCCGTAGTACAAACTCCGCCACGGATATGCAGTTGCCGCCACCCTGCCCTACTCCTCCCGCAGGAAGGACTGATGGATGATGTAGCCTTTCTCAGCCTTCTCGTCCCAGGAGGTGGTGCTGCACTGCCCCCCGAATCCGCCGCAACACACGTTGCACTGGGTGTAACGTGCATCAACGAAGCGCTCGATCAGTCCGATGCCGGCCGCGTAGCGTTCGTAGGCCAACCGGTACTCAACGGCATTGTCCGTTTCGTCGGCTAACTGGACGGTAATCACACTATCCGCGTTCACCACCGCCGGTAGCATGACGCTATCCGGCGTTTCGATGTAGCGGGCGCTCCAGTAGTTGTACACATCGAGTAGCTCGCCGCCCACCTCTATGTCCCGGCTCACGTCAAAGAATACGTGCGGGTCCCAGCGGGTTCCCTGGCGGATGGGCTGCACGAGTTTGACGAAGGTCAGATTGTCCTCGTTGCGTAAAATCCGCCCCCCTTCTTCGGTAACGGTGAAGGTCTGCCGGAATACGTAGGGCTCGGCCTCCGTCCGCCGGTCATAGCGCTCTCCCCGGTACATCAGTTGTCCGTCGGCTCCGGTGAAGGTATCCACCAGTATTTCACGGGCAAACAAGTGAGCGGTGTCGTACACCACGCCGTTTACGGTATTCGTCAGCACGATGCTGTCCACCGTGTATACTACCGGACGGTTCAGTTCCAATGGGTAGTAGCGCTCCAGTAGATCGTCGATTTGGGGTTCGAAGACCTCTTCCTCACAGCCGGCTGTTAGGAGACCCAACAGGGTGAGGAGTGCGAAAAACGGATAGAATAAGGACCGAAGCATAGGGCGATTCAGGTGGTAGCGATTTTGCGGGTTCCGACTGCACCTGCGTCCGCGCCCCCCTTTTTCAGGTAGGGCCAGACGATAGCCAGGATGACGGCCAGCAGGATGAGAACGCTACAGACGAAGGAAATCGTCCGTCCCAACGCAAAACTGTCCGGCGCGAAACGCATGGTGATCGTGTGCTCCCCGGCGGGTACCGGCAGGGCACGCAGCGCGTAGTTGGCCCGGATCAGCTCGGCCGGCTCCCCGTCGATGGTAACTTCCCAACCCAGGTCGGGGCCGTACCAGATCTCGGAGAAGACCGCAAGTTGATCAGAGGAACTGTTGAAGCGGTAGCTCAGCTCATTGGGTTTATAATCAGTGAGGGTGATGCTTCCCTGCCCGGTAGGATTTTGGGCGGCGAGCGCGGGTGCGAAGTTTTCCTCAACGATAGCCGTGTTACGAAGGTCCTCCACCTCACCGAGGGCCGCGAACTCGGCGTCATCACCATCCACGATCTTTATGTCCCTCACCAGCCAGGCACTGCCGTAAGCGTTCGGATTACGACGGGCCTCCAGCTCTCCCCCTTCGGTCGGGACGATGAAGTATTTCGTGTTGAGCATATTGAGGACATCCGGATCGCGGGCCACCAGGTAGCCATCCAGCAGGTCCTGATACCGCCGCAATTTCACCGCCGAGTAGCCGCCGATGCTTTTGTGGAAGTAGCTGGTCATGGCATCTTTATCCAGTGCCCGCGATAAGTTGAGCACGCGGAAGTTCGGATCCGGGTCCTGCAGGATCTGCTGATCGGCCGCCGTCGGCTGGATCGGGTTGGTGACCACCCGCCGGGGCTGCCAGTCGTCCGCGTCCAGATAGCGGCGGTTGATACCGGTAAAGTCGACCAGGGCCAGAATACCCAGCCCGATCGCGGCCCAGCGCGGGGCTAATGTGCCCTTCCAGGCCAGGTAAAGCGCCCCGAAGGTGAGACCGACGAAGAGCAAACTGCGCATGGCATCGTCGAAGTACACGGACGCCCGGGTATCGATAAGGCTGCCTGTCAACTGATTGGTGTCCCCCTGCCCCTGGGTGAAGCGGGCAATCATCCCGGCGTCCTGGGCGTAGTTGAAATCGACCAGCGAGCCGAGCAGCACGATGAGTACGCCCAGCCCCGCCGCAACGAAGCCGGCGGTACGGAGCTGCCGCCCCGCCAATGTAGCATTAGTTACACGCAGGCCACTCCAACGGTGCAGCCCCAACAGTCCGAGGGCCACCATCAGGAAGGTTGCCAGACTCAGGGCGGAATTGGGCGTCCGGAAGTTGTTCAGCAGGGGTAAAAAATCAAAGAGCGGGCGATTAATGAACTCCAGGTTCTGCCCCATGCTGAGTACGAACAGCAAAAGCGTACCCGCGCCGAGCCAGATTCGGTAAGACGTAGCTGCCGTAAACAGGCCGAACAGGAACAGCGCCCACACCACGGCCCCCAGGTAGATCGGTCCTTCCGTGAAGGGCAGGCTGCCGTGGTATAGGGGGGCCGCGAATACCTTAGGCACCCGGAAGCCGGCCCGCCGCATAGCCTGACCGAAGTCGCTGTTGCTGGTCACCTCCTGGTTGCTACCGCCCCCGGCCGCGAGGGGTGCGTAGGTCGCGAGCATGTCCTTGAAGCCGTTGCTCCAGGCCATGGCGTAGTCCCACTCCAGTCCGCCGCCGGAGGTCGTATTGTCCGTTTCCCCGGGGGCGTCGGTTGCGGCCGTGAGGATGGTTCCGCCGCGGATGGACTGTGGCAGGTATTCTGTGGTTGTCAGCAGATTACTCGCGCCAGCCCCGATGGCTAGTCCCAGCCCGACCAGCAGGGCACCCATGGCCTTACCGAAGACGGGAAGCGTTTTCCGCCGCAGGTGACGCACGAACTCGGCGATACCGAGGAAGGGCAGGGTGAGCCCGAAGTAGTATAGCATCTGGGGGTGGTTGGCCATGATGGCCAGCCCCATGCCCAGGGCGAATACGGCCCCGCCCACCAGGTAGCGTTTCCGAAAAGCCAGCAGGACCCCGGCGGCGACGAGGGGGAGGTACATGATGACCGCCACCTTGCTGGTGTGGCCGGCGGTGTAGAGCACGATATTGTTCGTGGCCAGCCCGACCGGAATGGCCCCGGCCAGTGCGATCCACGGGCTTACCCCCAGTAACACCAGCATGAGGTAGAAAGAGAGCATGCCGCAGAAGACGAAGCCGGCCGGCCCGCCCATGAAACCGTAGAAGGCGCGGCGGGCCAGGTTAAGCTGGTTGCCCGCCTTGACCGCCGTGATCTGGTAGGTGGGCATCCCGCCGAACATGGTGTTGGTCCAGTTCGTCCGCAATCCCGTGGTGTCGCGGAAGTCGTTCAGCTCCCGGCTGGCCCCGCGGTACTGGACCACGTCGCCCTGCTGCAGCCCCTTTCCCTGAAATTGCGGCAGGAACAGCACGATCACGGTCAGCAGGAATACGCCAATGGCGACGAGGTGGGGCAGGATGGACTTCAGTTGCATACCGTTAGATAAAGTCGACGTCTACCTCATAGGGGTAGGTGATCAGATAATTCATAGCCTCCTCAATCGGAAAGTCCTCGAAGACGATCTGGTAGAGCATTTCGGTGATGGGAACGCGCAGGCGCATACTGCGGGCCAGATGGCGGGTCACCATCAACGTACGCACGCCCTCGGCGAGTTCCTGGCTGGTTTCCCGGACCTCGGCCAGGCTTTCCCCCGATCCGATGCGGTAACCGAACATGTAGTTGCGGCTTTTTTTGGAGGTGGCCGTAGCGATCAGGTCCCCCACTCCGGCCGTACCGAAGAAAGCCCGCTTGTCGCTACCGAGCGCCTGACCGAAGTGGATCATTTCGACCAGCCCGCGGGTAATGAGCATGGCCTGAATATTTTTCCCCAGTCCGATCCCCTTCAAAATGCCCGATCCCAGAGCAATGACGTTTTTGAGTACCCCGGCGAGTTCGGCGCCTAGCAAATCGTAGGTCCCGAAAACGTGAAGTTGGTTCGACTTCAGGACCACCTTCGCCCGGTTGATCACCTCGTCGAACTTACTGGCAATGACCGAGGCCGAGGGCTGGCCGTCGAGCAACTCCCGGGCCAGGTTCGGACCGGTCAGCGCACCGACCCGCACCACGACACTTTCCTGCCGAATGACGTCGGTCATGGTATGGACGTTAGAGCGTCGGATGCCCATTCGGGGAATGTCCTCTTCGGCGATGTCGGTCACGTCCAACCCCTTCGTACCGTGAATCAGCACGTGGCTGGGGCGCAAATGGTCGGTGATCGACCGCATCATCTCCCGAAAAGCATCGGAGGGCACGATCGGAAAGATCAACTGGCAGCGTTCGGCGACGCGACCGAAGTCACTCACGACCTCCACTCGCTCGTGCAGGGGTACCCCGAAGCGAAAGCGTTCTCGCTGCAGTTGGTCGGCCAGCTCCGGGCGGCGGGTATACATCAACACCTCCGTGTTCAGGGCCAGCAGATTGGCCATGGCGGTCCCGAAGGTACCGGCTCCGATCACGCCGACGGGTTCCACGGTGGGCATAGGCAGTTGCTTGGCCGCGAAGGTAGGACAAAGCGATCAGCCCTCCTCGTCGTCGATGAAGTCAGAGACCTTGAAGGAATCGATCTCCCGCCGCTCCCGCTTCGTTGGCCGGCCCGCCCCCTTTTCGCGGAACTCCCCCTTGGATTTACCGACGAACCAGTCCTTGTATTTATTCATCTCCTCGGCCGGGGTGTGGTCGACGTAGCAGGTGACCGCCAGGGGTGCGCCTACCCGTTTATTGAGCAGCTTCACGACCTCGATGTCCAGGTTGAAGCCGTTCTTCTGCACTGCGAGGCGGTCGCCGACCGTAACGTTGGCGCTCGGTTTGACCGGCTCGTCGTTCACCCGTACCCGTCCCTTTTTAATTACGTCGGCGGCTAGCGTCCGGCTCTTGAAGATCCGCACGGCCCACAGCCACTTATCTACCCGGACCTTGTCCATCACTCCTGCAATTCGTAGTCAATCTGTTGTTTGCGCAGGGCCCGGTAGGCGGAGCTCTGGTTGAAGGAAACCTCAATATCCACCGG
>CAZKPE010000229.1:0-6452 GCA_964554545.1 uncultured Lewinella sp. | reverse complement strand
TACTTACGAATCAGCGCCGGTTTGGCAAACTCGAAGATGCGGATGCGTTCCCGCTCCCCCTTCGAGCAGGCGGCCGAGCAGATGTCCCAGATGTCATAGTTCAGCGCTTCAAAATCGAGGTGGGGGTTGCGCTTGACGCGGATGGGGTAGAGGTGGCAGCTGATGGGTTTCTTCCAACCGATGGCCCCGTCGTTGTGGGCCCGTTCGATTCCGCATTGGGCCGTCCCGGTAGCGTCGAGGGTCATGTAGGCGCAGGGGCCGCCGTTGACGAGGGGGGTATCGTGACTTTTGCCGTTCTGCACCGAGGTGCCCTGTTCGGCGATAGCTGCCCGACCGACCTCGGTGAGATAGGGGGCGATGGCGGGGTAGATTTCTTGGAGTATAGATAGCTCCTCTTCCTCCAACGGGGCCCCGTATTCCCCCTCCCAGCAGCAGGCGCCCTTGCAGGCCGTCAGGTTGCAGGCGAAGTGCTCCTGCACGACGTCATCACTGACGAGGATGGAACCGATGAGGTACATGGGGCAAAGATAGGCGGCCGGGCCTGCGTACCTTCGTAGTATGTTAACCAACCCCCCGCCGCCCTGGTCCGCCCTGGCCGCCCGCCTGGAGGGTGAACTCGAGACCGACACCCTCCACCGCATCCTCTTCGCTACCGACGCCAGCGTTTACCGGGAGCTGCCCCGGGCGGTCGTCTTCCCGAAGTCGGAAGCGGATATCGTAGCCTGTGTGAACTTCGCCCGGACCCACCGCGTCCCGATCACCCCCCGGGCGGGCGGTACCAGTCTGGCCGGGCAGGCCGTTGGTCCGGGGCTGATCGTCGACGTCAGCCGGCATATGCGCCGCATTGTCGAGATCAACGTCGAGGAGGGCTACGCCATCGTCGAGCCGGGGGTCATTCGCGATCAGCTTAACGCGGCCCTCGCGCCCCTGGGCTACTGGTTCGGCCCCAACACCAGTACGGCCAATCGCTGCACCCTGGGGGGTATGTTCGGCAACAACAGCTGCGGGAGTACCAGCATCACGGTGGGTTCGACGCGGGAGCACGTGCGGGGGGCACGGTTGGTGCTGGCGAGCGGGGACATATGGGAAGCGCAATCAAAGGTCGAGGACCTCCGGTCCGAGAACATCGACGGACAGCCCGCAATCATCAATTATTTCCGCAACTGGCTCACTGAACTACTCTCCAACCCCACCACCCACCAACTGCTCACCCAGGCCTACCCCAAACCCACCGTTTCCCGCCGCAACAACGGCTACGCCATCGATCTGCTCGCGCGGCAGTACGCTCAGGGGGAGCCCCTCAACCTCTGCACCCTCCTGGCCGGCTCGGAGGGCACCCTGGCCTTCACCACCCGCCTGAAGCTGAACATCCTGCCCCTCCCCCCGGCCGGCTCGGCGGTGGTGGCGCTGCACTTTCGTACCATCGACGCCAGTCTGCGGGCCACCCAGCTGGCGATGGAAAGCCAGCCCTTCATGTGCGAGCTGATGGACGACACCATCCTCAAACTCGCCCTCGAAAACCCCGACCAGCGCAAGAACGCCGCCTTCGTGGAGGGGGAGCCCCGGGCCCTGCTGCTGGTCGAGTTCCGCGCCGAAACCGATGAACTGGCGGAGGAACGGGCCAACGAACTCGGTCGCCGGATGCTGTCGGGGGAAGTGTTGTCCGAACCGGCCTACGCCGCACCTGCGCTCCGCGCCCAAAGCCGTACCGCCAAAGTCTGGGCCCTCCGCGCCGCCGGTCTCGGCATCCTCGGTAACATGGTCGGCGACGCCAAGGCCGTCGCCTGCATCGAAGACACCGCCGTAGCCCTGACCGACCTGGCTGACTACATCGCCGATTTCGAGGAGCTAATGCGGAAGTACGAACAACGGCCCGTCTTCTACGCCCACGCCGGGGCCGGGGAACTGCACCTGCGCCCCATCCTGAACCTCAAGGATGCTGGTGACCGCTTGCGTTTCCACGACATTACCCGTGACGTGGCCCGCCTGGTCAAACAGTACCGCGGCAGCCTGAGCGGGGAGCACGGCGACGGACGGGTTCGCGCCCAGTTCCTCCCGGAGATGCTCGGCGAAGAGGTCTACCAACTGCTCGTCGAGCTTAAGCGCATCTGGGACCCGACCGGCATTTTCAACCCCGGCAAGATTGTCGAAGCTCCACCCATGAACGAGGGGCTACGCTACGCCGCCGGCCAGCAGGTGCGAGATTACGACACCACCCTCGACTTTAGCCACGACGAGGGTATCCTGGCCAGTGCCGAGAAATGCAACGGCTCCGGTGATTGCCGTAAACTGGAGGGAGGGGCCATGTGCCCTAGTTACCGCGCCACCCTTCACGAACGGGACAGCACCCGCGGCCGCGCAAACGTCCTGCGCGAGGTCCTGACCCAGAACCAGCACGAGGACCCCTGGCTGCACCCCGCCCTGTCCGAGGCCATGGACCTCTGCCTGAGCTGCAAAGCCTGCACCAGCGAATGCCCCAGCACGGTCAATATGACCAACCTGAAGGCCGAGTACCTCCACCAGAAAAACGAGCGGGAGGGCATCGGGCTGCGCACCCGCTTGGTGGCCGCCAACGAGACGCTGTATCGACTAGGTGGAAAGGTCCCCGGACTGGCAAATACCCTACTCGAATGGACTGGCCCACTGGTTAAACGCTTCGTCGGCATCGCCCCGGATCGTTCCCTGCCTCCCTTCCCCGCCGAGAGCCTACGGAGCTTTTACAATCGGGCGCGGACGCAGGTGCAAGGGGAACGGGGGAGGATTATCTTTTTCGGCGATGAATTCGTGAACTACCAGGACGTGGAAGTGGGTAAAGCCGCCCTGCGGTTCTGGTGGAAGCTGGGCTACCAGGTCGACTGGCCCGAACACGCCGGTAGCGGCCGCGCTCAACTGAGTAAGGGATTGCTGAAGGAGGCCCGCCGCCTGGCCGCCCGTAACCTGGCCGTACTACAGGATCGGGTAGGGGAGGACACTCCTCTGGTCGGTCTGGAGCCCTCCGCCATCCTGGGTTTTCGGGACGAGTACCCCAAATTATTTCGGGGGGAACTACAAACCGCCGCCCGCGTACTGGGCGAGTACAGCTTCACCTTCGACGAGTGGCTCTACCGGGAGATGACCCTGGGCCGCATCACCGCCGACGACTTCACCGATGCCCGCCGCGATCTGCTACTGCACGTCCACTGCCACGAAAAGGCCCTGGGGGAGGCCGGCAAGTGCGCTGCCGTGCTGAGTCTGCCCCTCAACTTCAACGTCACTCTGCTCGATAGCGGCTGCTGCGGGATGGCGGGTAGTTTCGGGTACGAGGTGGAGCACTATGCGGTGAGTCAGAAAATCGCCGAGCAATCCCTTTTTTCGAAGATTAGGGGCTCCTCCCCCCTTGGGGGCCGGGGGGCAGAGCCCCTGCTCATAGCCGCCGGCACCAGCTGCCGCCACCAGGTGAAAGATGGGCTGGGGGAGCGGGCGCTGCATCCGGTGGAGGTGTTGGTGGGGGCGGTTAAACTAAGAGAGTAGGGCTAGTGCCTCCCGCAGCAGTTCCGCGGTCTCACCCTGCACTAACCGCCCGTGCGCGTCAAATTCGGTTTCCGACTGATATAGCCCCGCCTCCGCCACTACCTGTGCATTGAGCGCCTCCAGCGACCAAAGGAGCGACTGCCGCGCCCGCTCCCCCCGCGGCGGATGGGGCGTGAAGGTGAGGGCCAGGGCGGGCTTTTCGTGGAGCTCGCCAGAGCTGGCCAACCAGTCTAGGGCATTTTTGAGAACGCCGGGCAGGTTGTATAGATAGGCGGGCGTGCAGATCACCACGGAGCGCGCCTCGGCTACGGCCTCCCGGTAGCGTATGACGGATTCCTGCCAGGGGCCCCGGTCCAGCGCAGGCTGAAAGATGGGCAGGGCGGCAAGGCCCGGGGCGGCGATCACCTTCCGATCGGTCAGGCCGGCCAGACTACGAAGGAGGCGGGAGTTCGCGCTTTCGGGGGCGGGGGAGCCGCTGATGGTGAGGATGGACACGGTCCGAAGGTCGTACCTTTTCACCGTCCGCTTATACTGCCGTTTAGCCACCCAGGCTAGACAAACCTTTATCATTTCCTATGGCCCTCACCCTCGGCATCGATTTTGGCACCGACTCGGTACGCGCCCTTGTGGTCGACTCCCGCGACGGCAGTGAACGCGGGGTGGGCGTGAGCTACTACCCCCGCTGGCAGCGAGGGGCCTACTGCAACCCGTCCGAAAACCGCTTCCGCCAGCACCCTCGGGACTATATTGATGGCTTGGCCGCAGCCGTCAGAAAGGCCGTGGAGAATCTGGCTCGCAACGAACGGAATACTATTGCCGGCATCGCCATCGACACCACCGGCTCCACCCCCGTAGCCGTTGACCAGACGGGGACCCCCCTGGCGCTACACCCCGACTTCGCCGAGAACCCGAATGCGATGTTCGTCCTCTGGAAGGACCACACCGCCGTGGCTGAAGCCGAGGAGATCAATACGCTCTGCCGTAGCTGGCATACGGACTATACGAAGTATTCGGGGGGTATCTACAGCTCCGAGTGGTTTTGGGCCAAGATCCTGCACCTGCTGCGAGAAGATGCCGTGGTAGCCGAAGCAGCGTATAGTTGGGTAGAGCACTGCGACTGGATCCCCTTCCTGCTCAGTGGCGGTACGGACGTAAGCCGTATGAAGCGCAGCCGCTGCGCCGCCGGCCACAAAGCCCTGTGGCACCCGGAATGGGGCGGCCTCCCTTCTCAAGATTTTCTGGAAGCCCTCGACCCCCGCCTGTCCGGATTGCGCGAACGCCTCTACACGGATACCCACACCTCGGATCGGGTAGCCGGCACCCTCCCTACTGGGTGGGCCGACACCCTCGGACTGCCGGCGGGTATTCCCATTACCGTCGGCGCATTCGATGCCCACATGGGTGCCGTCGGGGGGGAGATCGAGCCCTTCCACCTCTCGCGGATCATGGGCACCTCGACCTGCGATATCCTGGTCATCCCGAATGATCATCCCGCAGCCGGTAAGCTCGTACGGGGTATCTGCGGACAGGTCGACGGATCCGTCATCCCCGGTATGCTGGGTTTGGAAGCGGGGCAATCGGCTTTCGGCGACGTATACGCCTGGTTTGCCGACCTGCTGGCCTGGCCGCTGGAGCACCTCCTCGCCCAGGATGAATCCCTGGACCCGGAGCTACGAAACCAACTCATCGACCGCACCCGCCACGCCATCCTTCCCGAACTGAGCCGCGCCGCCGCCGACCTTCCCCCGGATGAACAGCTCATCGCGGTCGACTGGCTCAACGGCCGCCGCACCCCCGACGCCGACCAGCGCCTGACCGCCGCCGTCGCCGGCATCTCGCTGGCTACCGACGCCCCCCGGCTATTCCGTTCCCTGGTCGAAGCCACCTGCTACGGCGCCCGCGCCATCGTGGAACGCTTCGTAGCCGAGGGCATTCCCATCGAGGGGGTTATCGGTCTGGGCGGAGTAGCCAAGAAGTCCCCCTTCATCATGCAAACCCTGGCCGACGTACTCGGTCGCCCCATTCGCATCGCCGAGAGCGAACAGACCTGCGCCCTGGGTGCGGCCATGTACGCCGCCGTCGGGGCCGGTATCCATCCGGATATACACACGGCCATGCGAGCTATGGGGAGCGGATTTAGCAATACCTATACCCCCGACTCGAAACTTAGAATAACTTACGATCGCCTATATCAGCGGTATCGTAAACTGGGGAAAGCGGTAGAAGAGCTTGTGAATCCTCACCCCCGGCCCCTCTAATTAATCTTTAATCCGTGCAAATCCGTGCCCTAATCCGCGTTAATATGTGGTGAAAACAAGCAAAGCGAGCAGAGCCGATTAATCCACTTACAAGCCTAAAATGTCCCCCTATCACGCCCTCAAAGAACAAGCCTACGAGGCCAACCTCCGCCTCCCCGAGCTCGGCCTGGTGCTCTTCACCTTCGGCAACGCCAGCGCCGCCGACCGTGATCGCGCCGTCTTCGCCATATCCCCCAGCGGTGTCCCCTATGATGAACTGACCGTCGACCAAATGGTCGTTCTTGACTACGACGGCAACGTCATCGAAGGCAGCCTGCGCCCCAGCAGCGATACTAAGACCCACGCCCTGCTCTATAAAGAATGGGAGGGCATCGGCGGTATCGTCCACACCCATTCCACTTACGGCACGGCCTGGGCGCAGGCCCAACGCCAAATTCCCATCCTGGGCACCACCCACGCCGATCACCTGACGGTCGACATCCCCTGCGCTCCCCCCATGGCCGACGACCCCATCGCCGGAAACTACGAGCACGAAACCGGCCGCCAGATCATCGATCACCTGAAGGACCTCGAACTAGACCCCCGGAAAGTGGAGATGATCCTGGTCGGCAACCATGCCCCCTTCACCTGGGGCAAAACCGTGGACCGGGCCGTCTACAACAGCGCCGTGCTCGAGGAAGTCGC
>CAZKPE010000228.1:0-6469 GCA_964554545.1 uncultured Lewinella sp. | reverse complement strand
GGCCGCGGCGCCAGAGGGGGCGCATGAGCTGTTCTTCGGATTTGGAGAGGGGCATCTATTGTTGTGGCGGGTGTTCTACAAATGTAGTCTTATTGATTGAGATTTGCACCCTTGAGGGGGCAGCTTTGCACCTATTCACCGCAGATGAACGCCGATTAGGGTCGCGGATTTGACGCAGATTTGGGGCTCAGCTCGCTGCGCTCGTATTTTTTTCCAATACGGATTATACACGGATTTTCATGGATTAGGGCACGGATGCCGCTGCGCGGTGGAGGGGTAACCACCGAATTTGCGCAGGCCGATAGCACCCGACACCCCCGCACCCGACACCTCGACACCTCAACACCCGACACCCCGACACCCCGACACCCCGACACCCCGACACCCCGACACCCCGACACCAAAAAAGCCACCAACCCGAAGGTCAGTGGCTCGTTTCCAAATCAGAAATACGTTTTCGTTTCTACATCTCCTTCAGTCGCCAGGCACCGGCTTCGAGCAGGTAGGCCAGGGTTTCCAGTCCGGCGTTTCCGTCGCCCATGTCGCGGGTTTCTTCGGAGAGGTCCATGAGGATGTCGGAGACCTTGCTGCCGTCGATGCTGGGCTTTCCGAGCTCCATCTTCAGGGTATTGAGTTCTTCTACCATGTCTTCGGTACCGTCCATACCGCTCAGTTTGGCGATCCAGCCGTCGATGTTACTGACCGCAGTTGCGGGGGCCAGGGTGGTCAGGTCGCCCATCTTGGACTTACCGGCCTGCAGGGTCTGGCTGAGCAGGTCGTCGCCTTGGTATGCGGCACCGGCCGTGAGTTTATCGCCACCGGCCTTCAGGGCCGAAGCGAGTTGGCTGATTCCCGGGGTGGAACCGGCTACTTTGCGGGTATCCTCGGCCAGGGTGGTCAGGATCATACCGGCCTTGGCTCCGTTGATCGGAGATTCACCGAGGGTCTCCTTGAGCATTTCCAGGTTACCGGTGATCATGCCGGCCCCGTCTACGTCGTCGAGGGCCTCCATCCAGGTGTCGATGTTATCCACGGCGGCCCCGGCGGGCAGGGCGGTAATGTCGCCTCCGGCCGACTGTACGGCTTCGGTGGTGGCGGTGAGGGTGGCGGCGGGGTTGTCTTCCAGGTCGACGACGTCGCCATCCGCTGTTACGCTTTCGCTGTCGCCGTCATTGGGGGTTTCACCGCAGGCGTAGAGGGCCAGGGCAAGGAGGAGTAGGAGTAGGTTTTTCACTTCGATGATGGTTGTGTTATGGGTGGGTAACTGGAGATTGGAAAAATGGTTGCGGCGGGGTTTACTGCTTCCGGGCCGGGTTAGGAAGGTTGCCCACGGAGCGCCTGGGGGCGAGCATAGAGGAAGCCGGAGGGGCACGGAGGGTTACTTTCTATGTCGGAGAGGCATAAGTAAGGGTTACGCACACACTCTGACCTCGATATGGGATTATTACTACGCGTCTATCTACCCCTTTTCTTCCTTACGGCACTATCGACGGTTGATCTGGGGGCCGTGGATGTATTCAGTAGAGGGAGTGGATTTTGGTCCTCGCCCGGCACCTGGGAACTCGACCGGGTACCGCAGGAAGGTGATCGGGTGGTGATTGTGGAGGGGCATGAGGTGACCGTTCCCCTCGGCTACCAGACACCGGAGATGCGCAGTATAACGGTAGCGGAGGGGGCTATTCTGAGAATCGTGTCCGGTAATTTTGTGCTCAAATCGGGTTCCCCTGTATGGTGCAACGGCGACCTATACATTCATAACGGAATCGTACTAGAGACGGACCTCTATGTGCGCTCCAATATGTACTGGCGGGGCGGCGATATTCAGTCCCAAAGCAGTAGTAACCGGATCGTTAATCAGGGTCGTATTTGGGGACAGGGTCGTAATGGAACGTTTTCGGCTAGCTACCAATCCGATGGGGAGAACACCTCCTTCAGCATTGGTGAAGACGGACGAAACTTCACTTTTACAGGCGACTATTTCTGGCTAACCGATAGCCGCTTCGAGGCCGGACGGGGGACGGACGTGACGTTTACGAACCTGACCATAAGCGGCGACACGGAATATGAGGTTGAAGGAACTACCTTCTTCACCGGTAGAATGTATACGATTCAACCCGATGCGCAGTTTGGTTTGGGAAAGGGGAGGTTGGTCGTAAAAGCCCATCCCATAAATGTCACGATCCGCGGGGGAGGGCCCGGTGGCAGCGGGGGGAGTATCAACTTTCCCGAGATGGTCGTGGAAGAAGGTACCGATCTAACCATCGGCGGCGCACATATTGGTCCCGCTACCCACCTCTACTTGCAGGATAGCGTCACCGCCGCACTGACCGGGCTCACAAATAAGGGCACCATTCACCTCCAGGGCACCACTCTGATGAAGCGCGGCGGACTGGTGAATGAAGGGACCCTCCACGTAGGCGGCGACCTAGTGCGGGAAAACGACAGCTCTTACGACGGCCCGTGGAGCATCGAAAACCTGGGGCGGATCGCCTTCTCACTAGGGGACAGCCTCACCTTCGGTGGCAGATTGACCAACAAGGCCGGTGGGGTACTTCAGATACCGACGGGTGCCCACGTGAATCTAGCCATGCCACACACCGACAATCAGGAAGGAAGTAAAGTTGAGGTAAGTGCAAATGCTTCTCTTACCGTAGCTCATTCCTTCCAAAACTACGGCGAGCTAGCCATCGCCGGCCAACTGGTCATTCCGGAGGGAGCCAGCATCAGCCAGCGTACCCCCGGCAAAATAAGCGGTACGGGCACGCTAAACGTGTTGAATTCATTTGGCGGTAGTGGGCAAGTCGAGCCGAACACGATCATCGGTGAAGAAGGTGATCTATCCATTTTTCGGACCAATGGAAACGAGCCGGCCTGTCTGACATTTGCCAATAACCTAACGCTGAACGGAGTATTGCGCATTCATGCTGATGGAACTGAACCCTGTACAGATCACGGCCAGGTTTCGGTAGCGGGAACGGCATACGTTTCGGGTAGCACAAGCGTAGACTCCTACTTTGGTTCCGCCATTGACGAAGGAGCCATCCTGACCATTCTCAAAGCAGGAAGACTAGAAGGAGAACTACAACTGTCCAGAACGTACCGAAAGTGGATACTGGCTAACAACTACCCCAACCCCCACCAAATCTCCCTGGTCAACGGCGAGCCCCTCACATTGGTCTGTCCGGAAGACATCACCCTTACCAGTTCCGCCGGCACCTGCGTCCGCGCCCTCGACTTTCCCGATATTGAAGTACGGGGGGGCAACGGGACGGCAACGGTGAGTTTCGACTACGCGGAGGACTACGCCTTTCCCGTCGGCCGCACCGAAGTGACGGCCACGGCTAGCCTGGGGGGCGTGTCCACCAGCTGCACGTTTCGGGTCATCGTAACCGACGAGGAAGCCCCCACCCTCACCTGCCCCGGCAACCTGACGGTCAGTCTCGACCCCTGTGGCACCTACCAACTTGACCCCGAAGGCCTCGGCATCACTGCCACCGATAACTGCGGAGCGGCCACCGTGCGCGTAGACCGTACGGACTTCGACGCCCCCGGCACCTACCCGATTGACGTAACGGCCACCGACGCGGCGGGTAACGAGCGCAGTTGTGCCTTCACCCTCACCCTGGAGGAAAGCGACGACCCGTACACCATAGACATGACGGATGACAACCTGGGCACCGTGTGCAGCGAGGAGGAGGTGATCATCCGGCCCGCCGACCTGCTCGCGAACGACAAACTGATCGTTGCGGGTGAACTCGAAGTGCTTTCGGTATCGGTCGGTGCGACCGCCGACGGCACCGTCACGGCCAATGACGACGGGACCTACACCTTCGTCTCCGCCCCCGACTATACAGACTACATCACGCTAACGTATGAAGTGGGCGTAGTTGAAGGCTCCGGCCCCTGTACGATCGCGCCTAGCAGCGGGACCATCTACCTGGACGTGGTGGACGTTGTCGCCGACTTCACCTTCGAGCCCAGCAGCACCGAGCCGGGGGAGTTGATCTACGGCTTCGACGACATCTCCGAACCGGAGGCTACGGCCTGGCGGTACACCGTAAACGGAACGCAGATCGGGACGGCCACCTACGCCCAGTACCGCTTTTCGGCCCCGGGCACCTATACGGTGTGTCTGCGCGTAACGACGGACTGCGGACAGGAGGAAGTTTGTAAGGACATAACGGTAGGCGGAGCCCCCGGGCCGGACTGCGACGCGGTGGACTTCGGCGGGGGGTGGAACTTCATCAGTTTCGACGTACGGCCGCCGGGGCAGGGGCTGGTCTCGCAGGTGGTGGCGGGAAGTTCTGAAGCGGGCAGCCTGTTCCTGATCCAACGGCGGACCGAAGATGGCCGCATCGAAACCTACCTGCCCAACTACCCGGAATACGGGACCGACTTCCCCCTCACGCCCGGGGCAGCCTACCGAATGTATGCCTTCGGTGGCGGCACCCTCGAGGTCTGCGGCAGGGCGGTGGACGAGGATATCCGCATCGGCATCGAGCCCGGCTACAACTGGGTAGGCTACGTGCCGCAAGAGTCGCGACCGGCGGCGGACTACTTCGGCGACATCCCCGGCCTGTACTTCGCCCGGGAGCGGCGGGGCAGCCTGACGGATTTCGCGGTGCGCTACTACCTGCCGAACTACTCCTACTTCAGCAGGCTATCGGTGGTGGAAAATGGGGTGGGCTATGAGGTTTATTCCTTCGGTGCCGCCGAACCGGGTGGCTGGCGACCGGCCGGCGGCGGGTTGAGTGAAGTGCATACCACCTTTGCCGGCGACGTAAGCGGGTTGCAGGCCGGGGATACCATCGCAATCACGGATGCCAACGGAAAGCACTACGCCTATTGGCAGGTCGAAGCGGGGGGCAGATTGCGGGCCATGACCATCTTCGGACACGATACCCTCAGTGGTGCCTTCGCTGAGCTGCCGCCGGGTCGGGAGTTGTACTTCCGGTGGGGTGACCGGCAGGCCAACGAGTCCGTAACCTTCGGGGGGGAGGGCGGTCTGGAGTGGGTCGATCTACACTTTCCTAACGTAGCGAACTCCTTACCGCCCACGGAGGCGGAACTACGCACCCATCCCAACCCCTTCCGCGACCGGATCACCGCGACCCTTCGGCTCCCCGAAGCCCACCAGGGCGCCCATCTGCAGTTGTATGATCTGAATGGCCGGTTGCTGCGCGAACAAAACCTACCCCCGGCGGCCGCGGAGGCGACCTACTCCGTCGAATGGCCGGCCGGGGACCTAGCCAGCGGCACTTACTTCCTGCGCTGCGTGGTGGGTGAGCGGACGGTCGTGACGCGGCGGGTACAGAAGTTTCGCTAACCCCACTCCACTTGCCATGATGAGAAGCTTACCCATTCTTGCTCTACTTTTGGTGGGGGGTGCCGCCTCACTAGACGCCCAAACCTGCGATACCCTCCAGCTCCCCGCCGACCTGAGCTACCGAGCGGGCGGTCTCCAGAACAGCAGCTTACACACCAGTTTTGTGCCGAACGATCAGCAGTGGTCGGGCAACGAGTGGGCCGCCGCCGTGACGGCTGACGCGCGCCTGGTCAGCGAACCGGTCTGCATCCGGCAGCGGGGAAGTACCTACTATTTCGACAGTCTCTACGTGCGAAGGACGGTTGACTGCCGGGCGGAGGCCGGTCAGTTCGGTGAGGCCGGTAGCCCGGTGTACGATGCTTTTTATGCCAGGTGTAGGGACGAGGCCGATACGACGGCGGCCGTACCGATGGTCAGCGACAGCACCTACGCCGGCTTCTACCTGGTGGTATACGATCCGGACGGCGGGTCCTACCGGATGGTCAGCACGCGGTCGACCACCACCTTCAGCGCCGATAGCGTAAACGAGTTCGGCTTCAGCACCGAGTTGCCGCCACCGACCGACTCGACGAGCGGACTACCGGGAGGCGATCCCTTACCCGTAGCAACGAAAAGCTTTCAGGACCTACAGAGTGCGGTCGACAACATCGTCCCCGTCACGGACTGGCTACCCTCTTCGGCCTTCAGCGTATACCCCAATCCGAGCAGCGGGACCGTCCGGCTGGAAATTGTTCCCGAAATCGACCTGGAGCGCGCCGAACTGTACGATTTGCGGGGGCGTCGGCTACACCTCTGGTCACTGGCGATTGAGCGGAGCGTACGGCTTACTGGGCTACCGACAGGCGTTTATTTGGTAATAGTGAGCGGGGCGGCGGGGCGCGGGGTGCGACGTTTGGTGGTGAGGTGATATATTGGTCCGTCACGACCATTTACCTATGCCTATCTCCTTCAGCCCTGCCGAAGATTTTAACAACACCCCGGAAGACGACTTCGAAGGCCTCACCCCCCGTCTCATGCACGGCTTGCTCTACGACTTTCTCGGCCCGGGTAGCCCGATCAAGGTAAAGGAGCTGAGCGAGGAGGCGCTGCTGGCCATGCCGCTGTGCTACTTCGCCGACCGGCTGCTGGGGGAACTGGACGAAA
>CAZKPE010000227.1:0-6471 GCA_964554545.1 uncultured Lewinella sp. | reverse complement strand
AAGGGGTTCGACTATATGCTGCGTAGGAAGCCGAAGGGGAAAAAGAAGGTGGCAGCGAAATAGTTGCTTACGGAATTGCCGCCGGTAGCAAGTTGGTGACGACTACTTCGCCAGCGAACGGACTCTCGAAGCGGTCCGCCTCCCCATAAACGTGAATGGAACCGTAGGTGCTTTCGTCCGGTAGCGGATCGAGGTAGACCTCTATGCGTCGTTTGATCAAATTGACGATCCAATATTCCGCGATGCCCGCCTCGGCGTAGAGCATGACCTTGAGGGTTTGGTCTTTATCAAGCGAGGAGTCGGCTACCTCTGCGACAAGATAAACGTCCGACGACCCGGGGTTTTCAAAAGTGTAGTCTCTACGCTTTACTACTCCCACATCGGGCTGTGGTTCGGAGGCGGTCGGAATGATAGTGAGTGGTTTTTCTTCCCGGTAGGTATACCGCTTCCCGAAACGATCCCGAAAAAACTCGGCCAGGATAGTTACACAATGGGAGTGCGGAGAGCCGATCGGCATGAGCGCTACGAGTTTACCATACAGTAGTTCAATCTTATCGGCGGTCGTGAACAGACCCATGCGGATGGCCTCATGATAGCGGTCCACCGTCCACCTAAATTCGGGGACCTGATGAAGCAGGGTGTCAAGCACTCGAGTCATGGATGCCGGAGATTGGGGTACAAGATAAGCTATACAATCTCGCTAAGATCAATCCGGAACATGACCAGGGTGCAACCCTTCGCGGTATACCGCAGCCCTTAGGTAAAACCCGCCGCATGATCCGCACCCTACCGTACGCTCTTCTTTACCTGCTTTGCTATCTGCTGCCGTCCCCCACTTATGCGGATAACGGGGCCAGGGCATTTGTTTTTCCCCTTACCGGAGTGACCGTAGACGGCGATCTCCGGGACTGGCCGGCGACGCTAAAGCGATACGCCGTTGACTACTACCACTTCGGAGCGGAGGCCGATGGGGCGGACGACCTGAACGCCTACTGGCAGGCGGGATACGACGCGGCCGGCCAGTCGCTTTATTTGGCTGTCTCCGTGACCGACGACGATTACGTCAAAACGCCGGACAACGACCACTACGACAGCCACGACTTCCAGGTAGTCTACCTCGATTTCCTGCATACATCCGCTCCTGATGGAGTAATTGCCTACGAACTGGACGAAGACCACCGCAAGATCGTCGAACAGGAACGACTGGCGTTCTTTCCCCAGGTCGGGTCCGCTAGCTGGGAGGATGTGGAGGTCGCGATCCGGCGGGAAGGGAACACCGTCTTCTATGAGTGGCGCATCGCGCTACCCCGCCCGGTGGAGGTCGGTCAGGTTATCGGCTTCGATTACGCCGTATTTGATAAGGACGGAGCGGATCGCCACACTGAAGTGAGTTGGGGACCGGGAAGCATCAAGTTCCGTAGCGACCGAAAGTTAGGCGATCTGGTACTGGTGGGGGAGGAGACGAAACTGTACCCGCTGAACGGCCATCTCCGCCGAACGAAAGAGGAAATCATCTGGCCGCCGGCGGTAACCCTCATGCGGGACGGCAACCAGCCCTTCCGCTACACCGCGGCGGTAGATTCCACGGGTACCTATACCGTGACGTTGCCGGCGGGAGCTTACCGGATCGCCGTGCCGAGTAGCCGAACAGCCAACAACTGGAATGATATCGACCGGATCGAACAGGTCGGAGCGCCCCCCCTGATCGAGGTCGGCGAAGGGACAAATGAATTACCATCGGTGGAAATTAGCGTCGCGCCAAAGCCCGACCTGATTCAAGAAACTGGACTACTCCAAACGCCCTTCGACCGGGCCGCCGGCCGGAGGATGGATGCATTCGTGGAGGCGTACCGAGAATACTACGGCGTTCCGGCCGTCTCCCTCGCCCTGCTGCAGGACGGCGAGCTGGTCTATCACCGCACCTACGGGGTGGAGAATACCGTCACAAATGCGCCCCTGCGGCCGCAAGCCGTATTCGAGGCCGCCTCGATTACCAAAAGCGTATTCGCCTACGCGGTGAATCGCCTGGTCCAGCGGGGGGAATTCGATCTGGAGCAGCCACTGCATGAGCTGTTGCCCTTTAAGGAGTTGGAGGCGGACTACCCCGAATATAAACAAATGACCGGGCGCCACGTCCTGACGCACGTCTCCGGCCTGCCGAACTGGGGCCGGCGTATGGTCAACCAACCGGGAACGAAACTCGGATACTCCGGTGAGGGCTTCGAATATCTGAAGCGGGCGGTTGCCAGGGATGATGGCGACGCCTGGCCGGCGCTGACTCAAGCCTTGCTCGACGCGGAAGTGATCGGCCCCCTGGGCATGCGCAATACCCACTTCAGTTGCAACGATACGCTGGGGCAGCTCAAGGTGGCCGGCCACTACGCGGAAGTCCCCCTGCCGTACGACTGTCCGGGTGAGCCGGGCGTCGCCTACAGTATGCACACCGAGGCACGGGATTTCGCGCCCTTCGCCCTTGCCCTGTTGGAACGCAAGGGGCTTACTGCCGCACAGGCTGAGGCGATGTTCGGCTTTCAGACGGTGGGCGATGAGGAAGACTGGATGAACGGATACCAGACCGGCTTCGGGCTGGGGATCGCACTCCGGGAGTCGCCCTACGGACTGGTCTTCGGCCACGGTGGAAACAACGGCGACTTCCGCTGCACTTTCGAGGTGTACGACGAATTGCGGTCGGGCTTCATCGTATTCACGAATGCGGATACCGGCGGGCCGCTGCTGTTCGATCTGGCACAGTTCCTAGTGGAGGGAAAGTGGGAAGCCGCTGAGTGAGTTGCACGAAGTTGAACGGTCTTGCACACGCCGTGAATGGGGATGATGAAGGGTGATGAGCACCTTTGCCACTCATCAATTACTCCGCTTACGCCATGCGCCTGTCTCCGTTCTTTCTCTTCGTATTCCTGGTTCACTTTGCACCTGCGTCCGCGCAAAAAACCGTCTCCGTACCCCTCACCCCCGATGCCTGGGATGCCGCCGAAAACCGCGTCGACTTCCTCACCTACCGCGGCGAGCCCGCCCTGCGCCTCTACGACCCCCAGGGCAATACCGGCGGGAGCGTGCCCCGGGTGAAGGACCTCGAATTCACCAACGGGACCATCGAGTACGACGTGGCCTTTACGGACTCGGCTCGCTTCACGACCTGCTACTTTCGGCTCCAGGACGGGGAGAATACGGAGCACGTCTACCTGCGCACCAACTTCGTGGGCGACCCCAACGCCATGGCCGCGGTGCAGTACGCCGCCACCGTCGACGGGGTGAACTACTGGGACCTGAGCCCCCACTATCAGACGAGCGCCGACCTGAAGGGAGACGGCGAGTGGAACCACGTCAGGATCGTAGTACGGGACCGGCAGCTACTTGCCTACGTCAACGATATGGAACGACCGAACCTCTACGTACCCATCCTGGACGGGGAGATCGAAACCGGCGGGGTAGGGGTGGACGGTAACGTCTATATCGCCAATCTGAAGATCACCCCGGACGAGACGCAGGGGTTGGGTCCGGGCGAGGGCTACGACCCGGTGCATAACGACCCCCGCTACCTGCGCCAATGGGAGGTCACGGCTCCCCGCGACTTTCCCTTCGGTACCGAGCCGAAGGACGAGGACTTCCCGACCGATACGACGAACTGGGTAGACATCAGCGCCGAGCACCACGGCATGATCAACCTGAGCCGCCGCTACGGGGGTACCTCCTTCGATGGTACCCGCCGGCTGGCCTGGCTACGCACAACGATAACCGCCGACGGGGCACAGGACCGCTACCTCGACCTCGGTTTTACGGACGAAGCCTACGTTTTCCTGAACGGGCGGCATCTTTTCGTGGGGAAGAACCAGTTCGGCTCCCCCGGCCAGCTGCCGCCCGCGGGTCGGATGAGCATCGAGAACAGCCGGATCAAGCTGCCGCTACGGGAGGGGGAGAACGAGCTACTGATCGGGCTGACGAATTACTTCTACGGCTGGGGACTGGTGGCACGGCTGGATGATTCGGGGAGGCTACGGTTCTGACCGCACCCGCTCGATCACCGGCCGGATGAGGTCCGCCATGATCCGATAGCCCGCCGGCGTGGGGTGCACCCCGTCTTTCGCCAATTCCGCATCCATGCCGTTCGCCTCGTTGGCGAGAGCCGCGTGGTAATCCACGAAGGGAATACCCTCCTCGGCGGCATACTCCTTCAGCCGCTGGTTCAGTGCAACGATCTCGTCCGAGCGATCCCCCAGCTCCGACCGCCAGCCGAAGCCGGTGGCCGGGAGCACGGCGGCCAGGATCACCGCGATGTCGTTTGCCCGCGCCAGTTCGACCATGGACTGAATATTGCCCATCGTGAAGTCAGCGTCGTAGGGGCCGGTATTTTCCGCCACGTCGTTGGTGCCGATGTGGATTACGACGGCCGCGGGCTTTAGCTCGATCACGTCCTGGCGGAAGCGTAGTAGGAGCTGGGGGGAGGTTTGTCCGCTGATGCCCCGGCCGATCAGCTTATTGTCGGTGAAGAAGTCCGGATCCTGCCGCGCCCATCCTTCGGTGATGGAGTTGCCCAGCAGCACGATTCGTTGCTCATCGGTCCGGGGCGGCGGCAGGGCTTCGTTCGCGGCTCGGTAGCGGCTCAGGTTGGCGAAGTTGGCGCGGGGGCTGTCGGACTGGGCGGTCAGGAAGGAGGAGAACAACATCATTAGGAGAAAGTACCGGAGGTGCATGGACGTTGGAGAATGGTCACCAGCAAGATAGGAGCGCCCCAGTCAACACTCAATACAAACGGGCCAGCCGCTCCCGCAACAACCGCCGCGCGGTAAAGACCCGCCCCTTCGCCGTCCCGATCGGGACCCCGGTACGCAGGGCGATCTCCCGGTAACTAAGCTGGCCGAGGAAGTAGCGGAAGGTGTCGCGGTAGATGGGCGGCAGGGCGTCGATCACCTGGTTGATCTCCTCCACGGTCAGTTGCTGTTCGGCGGTATTGCCGGTCGTAGCCACGGTCATCCACCCCTGGGCCGGTTCCCGGGCGTCGCGGAGCTCGCGGCGGCGGCGGGTCTTACGGTAGTCGGAAAGAAAAGTGTTGCGGAGGATGGTCTTGATCCAGGCGACGAAATTGGTGCCCGTTTGGTAGCTTCCGAAGTGTTTCACCACTAGATAGCCGGTCTGCTGCAGGAGGTCACGGGCGCGGTCTTCGTCCTGGGTGAGACGGAGGGCGAACGATAACAGCTCCGGGCGGTAGAGCTGGGCGATCTGCTGGGGGGAAGGTGCTGCGGCTGTCATCGTGATGGTTTAACTGTTTGGTTAATGGAGGGGTAAAAAAAGGTCAGGGTTGTAGCAGTGCGGCGATCACTCGCTTTACCTCCGTCTTGCGCTCGCTGAGTACTTGCCGGTAGGCTTTTTCGGGGAGCCCGCTCGTCGCCTGCAGTAAGGGACCGGCAATGAAGGGGAAGACGGTCAGCGACATCGTATTCAGGATCAGGTGAATGGGGTTCACTGCGGCGATCTTTCCCGCCTCTTGCTCCGCGAACACCTGTTGTACGAAACCCAGCATAACCTTCCGGTCGGCCCGGGCGGCGAAGTCTTCGATGAACTGCTCCCGCCGCTGCGATAGCTCATGAATGATGAAAAGGGGCAGGTGAGGCTCTTCCATAATCAGGTCGATATGGTGGTCTACGACTAGTCCGAGCTTTTCCTCAATACTCAGTCCGGGGGCCGAAAGGGCCTGCTGCACCAGCGGATGCAACCGGTTCATCGCCTCGCTCAGAATCCGGCCGAACAGCCGCTCCTTACTCCGGAAGTAGTAGTGGAGCATGGCCTTATTGATATGCGCCTCGTCGGCTACCTCCTGCATCCGACTACCGGCATAGCCCTTGCGGAGGAATACGCGCTTGGCGGCTTCCAGGATTACGGCTTCGGTAGATTGCTGTTGGGTAGGATCCGACATGGCTTCGGTGGCTAAACGTGGCGGTTAACCAAATGGTTAGTTGGGTGAGGGATTTTGTTGTTGCGTTGGTGGGTGGTTGTGTAGTTGGAGACTATTAAGCCTACTCTTGAGCCTTCAGATAGGTATAGGACTCGCGCAGAGTTTCAAGCGGCTCGGGGGCCAGGTCGCGTTCCAGGAAGTAGTGCTCGACGCCATTCGCATCAGCGGCCTCCAGGATGGCGGGAATGTCGAACACGCCACTACCCGGGTTAGCCATTTTCGGGAAGCCGGCGAACCACTGGTCGGGGGTACTGCCGTCGCCACTGAAGCGGAAGGTTTCGGCGGCGTCCTTGAGGTGCAGTGCCTTGTAGCGACCGGGGTAGCGCCGGAGGTAATCGATCGGGTCGGCACCGGCGGCAGCCATCCAGAAGATGTCGAGTTCGAATTGGACGTGGGCAGGGTCGGTTTCTTCCAGCAGCAGGTCCATGGGCACGACCCCCTCCCGCTCGGCGTGCTCGAAGCCGTGGTTGTGGTAGAGCAGTTTCATGCCGTAGGGCTGCATC
>CAZKPE010000226.1:0-6592 GCA_964554545.1 uncultured Lewinella sp. | reverse complement strand
ACCGTCCCTTCTTGCTCCGCGTAGCCGACGATAACCAACGAGTTGCGATCATCGGCCTCCGTGGCGGCGTCCAGTTTGCGGGTAACAATGTCGGTTACCTCGCCGGCGGTCCCCACGCGAAGGTCGACGGCCACGGCACCCGTCAATCCCTCATTACGTAGGTCGGCCGGGTAGCGGATTCGCTCGTAGAAGTACTGCAGGAAGTCACCCTCCCGTAGTTGGGGGGCATCCTCGGCGTTTTGCACCTCGGGCAGCGTGAAAACAACTTCTTCGTCCGGCACGAGCCCGGTGGCGTCGGAGCAGGCCACGAACAGGGCGGCGAGTACGAGGAAAAGCAGACCATAGACGCGGCGGTCCAGCGGGCGGGAGGGGGAAGGGGAAGTAAGCATGGCAATACGTTGTTTAAGCGGTGAAGAAAACAGGCCGGCCACCAGTCGTGGGGCCAGGGTAGCATGGAGCAGTTGGGTACCGTAGGTTCGCCGGGGTACCTCCCGCAGTACGGCGGCGTCAGCCTCGAATTCCTGCACTACGGTGAGTCGGCGGGCAATCAGCCACAGCAGGGGATGAAACCAGAGGGAAATCAGTAGTAGGGTGAGTAGCAGCCGCTCCCGGTGGTGGCCCCGGTCCAGGTGGGCGGCCTCGTGCAAGAGGGCGGTACGTTCCAGTTCCGGTGATAGGCCTATGGGCAGGTAGATGCGGTCCCAAAACGCGTACGGACTAGCCACCCGCGCACTCCGAATTACCCTATACGTAGCAAATGTTTCCGTCTGATTGGCGCGCGGACGCAGGTGCAGAGCGAAGCGGTAACCCAAAAAACTGGCCACCATAGCCGATCCGATCGCCCAAAGGAGAAACCAGGGGGAAGTAGCCGGGGCAGTGGCCGGATTGGAGGTAACCGGATCAATAGGAACGGCTGTCGGAGGCACCATCCATTCCGTAGCCCGGGGAGCTACGGAAAGACCGACCGGCAGGTCCGGCAGCAGGGGCAGCAGGAGGCCGACCCCCAGGGTGAACAGCAGGAAGTGGCGCTGCATCCGCCAGTCCTTCCGACCCCGGAAGATCAGGAGGTAGCAAAGCAGCAGTACCGCCCAGACCAGCGACAGCTCCAGTAAAAAGGGGATCGGGTGAGTCATTCTTCTTCCAGTTTGCGCAGCAGGTCACCGACCTCCTCCAGGCTCAGATTTTCATCCTTCACCAGGTAGCTCACCGCCGCCCCGGCCGAGCCCCCGAAAAAGTTGCTCACCAGCCGGCGCAGGCCCTGCCGCCCGTACTCCTCCCGGCTGATGCGGGGGGTGTAGACGAAGGTGCGGCCGTAGGCCCGGTGGGTGACGAAGCCGCGCTCGTCCAGGGCCAGGATGAGGGTCGAGATCGTACTGTGGGCGGGTAGCTTGCCGGTGCGGGCCCGCACCGACTCGCGGAGCTGGCCGACGGTGCATTCGCCGAGGTCCCAGACGTGCTGCATGAGGTCTTCCTGTGCCCTGGTCAATTTCTTCATAACGTAAAGATACGTTATTTAACGTTACCATGCAACCCCTGCACCCGCGCCCCGTCGCCCTCATCCTTTCGCCGTCCTGCTTTGTTACCTTTCCCCATCGCCACCAAACCTTCCCCCGCCATGGCATTTCTCCGTCTCTTCAAGACCCCCCGGGCCCAGCAATTTTCCTACAAGCCCCGCTACTGGGACCCCAAGAAGGAAGAAGCCGAGGAGCGCCGTCTGCGTATCGAAGCGTTACAGAACGGCGGGGTGGACGGAATGAAGGAGCGGCTGCGCGGCGGTTTCCGCAAGGGGGCCGGCGGGGAAGCATCGGGCCGCTATCGCAACCAGCGGGTACGCCGCAGCAATTACAGCCTGCTCATCATTCTCATCACGCTGATCGTGGTCTGCTACGTGGCCTACGAGCTTTACTTCCCCGACTTCGAGCGCCTGCTGATGGGCCAATAGCTATTTTCGCGCCATGACGGACAACCTCGTCCACCTACTGCCCGACGCCATTGCCAACCAGATCGCCGCCGGCGAGGTCATCCAGCGGCCCGCCAGCGTGGTGAAGGAACTGGTGGAGAACGCCGTCGACGCCGGGGCCGACGAGATCAGCCTGATCGTAAAGGACGCGGGCAAAACGCTTATCCAGGTCTTGGACAACGGCTGCGGCATGTCGGAAACCGACGCGCGGATGTCCCTGGAACGCCACGCCACCTCCAAGCTCCGTACCGCCGACGATCTTTTCGCCCTGCGCACGATGGGTTTCCGCGGCGAGGCCCTGGCCAGTATCGTCGCCATCGCCCAGGTGGAGATGAAAACCCGCCGCGCCCCGGACGACCTCGGCACCCGATTGGTGGTGGAAGGCAGCGAGATAAAGGTGCAGGAGCCCACGGCTACGGCTCCGGGTACGAGCATCGCGGTACGCAATCTCTTCTTCAACGTTCCGGCCCGCCGGAATTTCCTCAAGAGCGACTCGGTGGAGTTGCGCCACATCCGCGAGGAATTCACCCGTATCGCCCTGGCCCACCCGAGTATCCGCTTTGAGTTGCACGTCAACGACCGCCTCGATCTCTCCCTCCCCTACGGGAATCTGCGACAGCGGATCACGGCCATCTTCGGCAAGAAGTACCGCGAGATGCTCGTCCCGATCGAGGAGGCGACCGACGTCCTACGCATCGCCGGCTACGTCGGCAAGCCCGAGGCGGCCCGCAAGACGAAGGTGGGGCAGTTCTTCTTCATCAATGACCGCTTCATCAAGAGCAGCTACCTCCACCACGCGGTCACGATCGCCTACGACGAACTGCTGCCCAAGGATAGCCACCCCTTCTACGTCATCTTCCTCGAGATCGACCCCCGGCGCATCGACGTCAACGTACACCCCACCAAGCAGGAGATCAAGTTCGAGGACGAGCGGCTGATCTACAACTACCTCAAGGCCACCATTCGCCACGGGCTCGGCCGCGCCAGCATCATGCCGACGATCGACTTCGAGTCCGACAACCCCTTCTCCCCCTCCCGCACGAGTTACCAGCGTCCGGGCCAGGATTCCGGCGGCGGTGGCGAGGCCCTGCCCAGCAAGATGAACCACGGCACCCCCCGGGTGGAGGCCCAGCGGCAAGCCAATAACCTGAAGCACTGGGAAACGCTGTATAGTGACCTCGGCGGTGGAGAGGTAGTGGATACGGACACGGGGGAGATCCTACAAAGCCGCCTCGGCCGCGAGGAAGAAAGTGGCGACACCCCGCCGGCCCAGGGCCGTACCCCCTACCAGTTGCATCACCGCTACATCGTCAGCGCCATCAAGGGCGGCTGGCTGCTCGTCGACCAGCAGTCGGCCCACGAACGCATCCTCTACGAGGGCTTCCTCAGCACCCTCGACGACGCGCCGGCGGCCAGTCAGCAGAGCCTCTTCCCCCAGACGCTCGACCTTTCCCACGCCGACGCCGAACTGATGGCCGGACTGCTGCCGCAACTCAACCAGCTCGGCTTCGACCTGGAGGCCTTCGGGGGCGGCAGTTTCATCGTGCGCGGCATCCCCGCCGAACTGGCCGGCCGCAACGGCGAACTTGAACTCCTGGAGCGGCTACTGGAACAATACCGGGCCAACGTGGATTTACAGAGCGAGGGGCGCGACCGACTGGCGCGTATCCTGGCGCGGGCCGCGGCCATCAAGCGGGGCATCGCCCTGGACGAGGCCGAAATGCGCTCCCTCATCGACCGGCTCTTCGCCTGCAGCCAGCCGCGTACCGCCCCGAACGGCCGGCGCTGCTACCTCCGCTACGACCTGGAGGAAGTGGAGCGGCAGTTCGACGCCTAACCTACCGACCGCATGCCCCCCCTGACCCCCGTCGTCAAAAACCTGCTCATCGTCAACATCGCGGTCTTCGTGATCCTGGCGCTGGTGATGCCCGCCCTCGGAATGAGCGAGAACTACGCCCGCAACGTGGTGGCCCTCCACTACCCCAGCAGCCCCGACTTCGCGCCTTACCAGTTGGTGACCCACTTTTTCGTACACGGCGGCTTCACCCACCTGTTCCTCAATATGTTCGGGCTGTTCATGTTCGGGCCGCTGCTCGAGCGCCGCTACGGGGGCGGGCGTTTTTTGCTGCTGTACCTGGTAGCCGCGGCGGGGGCCGTGGCGCTGCATTTCGGTTATACCTGGTACGAGATCGGCCGCTACGAAGAACTGATGCGGGCCTACGCCGCCGACCCCCGCCTGGCCACCTTCAACGACTTCTTTACTAAGGTCAACATCAAGGCGTTGGTGATGGACGACGGCACCTCCCTGAGCCGGATCGTGGCCGACACCCAGAGCGCGATCGTCCGCCAGTCCGCCGACCCAGCCAATATCCAGCAGGGGGCCCTGGCGCTGATGCAGGAATACATCGACTATATCCCCAGTATACCCATGGTGGGTGCCTCGGGGGCCATCTACGGCATCGTGGCGGCCTTTGCGCTGCTGTATCCGGACTTCCGGCTGATGCTCATTTTCCTGCCCATTCCGATCCGGGCGCGCTACTTCGTTCCCTTCATGCTGGGCGTCGATCTTTTCCTGGGTATCATGCAGTTCAGCTGGGACCCCATCGCCCACTGGGCCCACCTGGGCGGGGCTTTAGCTGGTGGGTTGCTGGCTTACTACTGGTACCGAACCGACCCGCCGGAGGGGGCGCAGCGGTGGGACCGGGGTGTACCGCGGTAGACAATTATCGGTCCGCGGTAAATCTTTTCCCCCGGCATTTGTTTTAGGGGTACAGCTGCGCCACTATGTTACAATCCATCTGGGACGACATTCGCCGGGAATTCGATTATGGCAACATGATCAACCGCATCATCATCGTCAACGTGGCGGTCTATTTGGCGGTCAACCTGATCTGGGCCGGGCTGAGCCTCTTCAACGGGCAGACCACGCCGGCCATCTACTACGACATCGTCCACTTCTTCGCCATCTCCAATTCGGGCTGGCACATGCTCACCCACCCCTGGAGCATCCTGACGCATATGTTCCTCCACGAGGGCTTCTGGCACATCCTGTTCAATATGCTGTGGCTGTTCTGGTTCGGGCGCATCTTCGGCGATCTGCTGGGGGACCGGCGGGTGCTGCCGCTGTACATTCTGGGCGGGGTCGCAGGTGCCATCTTTTTCTTCCTGGGAGCCGCCCTGACCGGCTTTGCCGGCGGGGGCGTCGCCCACTTTGCGCTCGGGGCTTCGGCGGCGGTGATGTGTATCGTGGTGGCCACGGGGATGTTTGCCCCGGAATACAGCATCCGCCTGCTGTTTTTAGGCAATGTCCGCATCAAGTATATCGTAGCCTTCGTGGTCCTGATGAATCTCATCAGTCTCGGCAGTAGCGTCAATACCGGCGGTACCTTCGGTCATTTAGGGGGCATCGTGATGGGCTTTCTCTTCGCCTGGTACCTGAAGCGGGGAACGGACCTGACCGAGCCCGTACAGTCCGCCATTACTGGCGTGCAAAACATCTACAACAGCATCCTTCGGCCCAGTAAGGAGCACGAGCGGCGCGGGCCCCGCGCGGCCTTCCGGGGCGGGCGCTCGGTAAAGGAGACGGCCACTAAGGAGCGTCCGTCCTTCATGCGTCGCGCCGGGGGTGAATCCCGTAAGCGCAAATCGGGCGGCAAAACGGATACTCCCCGGCAGATCAGCCACCAGGAACAGCTGGACGCCATCCTCGATAAGATCAAGGATAAGGGCTACAAAAGTCTTACGCAGGAGGAAAAAGACTTCCTCTTTCGCGCCAGCAACCGAAATTAGTGGCGTGAATAAGCTCATCGCCCTGATCGGTAGCCTGACCGCCCTGGCGGCGGCCTTCGGACTGCTGGCGCGTTACGTTTCCCCCCAGTTGTTCTGGCCCCCGGCGATCGTGGCTTTACTCCTACCCGCGCTGCTCCTGCTCACGGCCCTTTACTTAGCCCTGCAGCTAGTCCGACGCCGCTACCGAATGGCCGTCCTGCCCGGCTTGGTGGTGCTGGCCTCCCTCCCCCTTCTCGGTCATTTATTCGCTTTTCCGGCTCCCACTGTTCCGATAGCTATCGGGACGTCCGCGCCCACCCTGAGCGTGCTGACCGCCAACCAGCGCTTCTACCGCGACGCCTGGGGGAACGGGGTGGAGGAAGAACTCGTGCGCCGTACCGCCCAAGCCTACGATGCTGACGTGCTGATGCTACAGGAAGTCCGCGCGCTGCAATATCCCGACGGTACCACCTACGACCTGGGCCGCATCCTGGGCTACCCCGACCGCCACCAACTGGTGAAGACCTACCTGGGTACCCTGGCCGAAGAGCTCACGCCGGTGGCCGCCCACTTCACGCCGCCGAATGAGTACAATGGCTACCTCGTTACCGACGTGGACACCGAACTCGGCACCATCCGCTTCATTAACGCCCATTTGGAATCCAACCAGATCAGCGGCATGACGAAGGGGATCGGGGAGGGCAATGCGGTCAGTTCCCGGCTGAAGACCTTTGGAAACATGCTGGCCGGCTACGGGCGCGCTACGCGGCGGCGGGCCGAACAGGCCGCGGAAATTCGCCGGGCGGTGGAGGAGAGTCCCCACCCGGTCGTGGTGGGAGGTGACTTCAATGACGTGCCCTCCTC
>CAZKPE010000225.1:0-6611 GCA_964554545.1 uncultured Lewinella sp. | reverse complement strand
GCCCCCGAGCCGGAACAACTCGACTACAACAATGACGACGATGGGGTGGAAAACCTGTACGCCTCTGACTTTTACCGCTTCAGCGATCACGAGCCGATCGTAGTGGGGATCGACTTTGACGTGGTCAATAGCCTTGCTCCCGCCGCGCCTACCGGTCTGGGTGTAAAGCTGGAGCGGAATGGGCCGGCAACTTACGTGCTGGTCGGTGCCCCGAATCGGTCCGTGTACGTACTGACCGATGCGGCCGGCCGCTTATTGCAACAGGCTCCTCTGGTCGGCGAGCGGATGAAGGTGGAACTCACCGGCTATCCTACGGGGGTGTACTTCCTGGTGGTGCGGGAGATGGGTGGGGGGCAGGTGGTGTTTAAGGTGTTGCGGCCATAATGTCAGACCTCGGAGGTGCGACAAAATGTCGCACCTCCGAGGTCTGACACTTTGTCGCGACGACTACTCGAAATGCAAACAAGTTGAAATTAAGATTATCGCCTGATCTTAAGCGGAATAGATTATGAAATATGCAGAAAAGATCCTGCTCGGCAGCGAGACATTTTGTCAGACCTCGGAGGTCTGACAGTTCGGCAGACCTCCGAGGTCTGACAATTAGTCCACCGAGCTCCCCAGCCGCAGTTGCAGCTTCCCCGCCCGCTCCGCCCGCACGATGTTCAGTTCCACCACCGTGCCCGGCTCGTAGCGCTCCAGCTCCAAATACAAGTCGGAAGTGGAGGCGATCGGCCGGTCGTTGATACCCACCACTACGTCACCGAGTACGTACCGACCACGGGAATCCTGCGTCAGCCCCTTCAAGCCGGCACCCGCGGCCCCGCCCCCCGGTTCTACGTTGTATACGACCAGGCCCTTGATGCGGGGAATCTGCCGTACATCCGCCCCCAGCACCGCCCGCCGCACCTCCCCGTAGCGGATCAGGTCGGTCACCACGTAACGCACCACGTCCACCGGGATGGAAAAGCCGATACCCGCCGAGGCCCCCGAGGGGCTATAAATGGAAGTATTGACCCCGATCAGCTGCCCCTGACTGTCCAGCAGCGGCCCCCCGGAGTTGCCCGGATTGATGGCCGCGTCGGTCTGGATGGCCCCCTTGATCGGTACTCCGGCCTGACTGCGAATCTCGCGATCCAGGGCCGATACCACTCCGGTCGTCAGGGTCTGGTCGAGGCCGAAGGGGTTACCGATGGCGTATACTGACTGCCCCACCCGGATCGACTGACTCGACCCCACCCGAATGGGCTGCAACTCCCGCGCCAGTGCCTCGATCTTCAGTACGGCCAGGTCTTTTTCCTTCTCGTAGCCCACGACCCGGGCGTCATAGGTCTTTCCGTTGCTGAGGGTAACGGCGATAGAGCTCGTATTCGCCCCGTTGATGACGTGAAAATTGGTGATCACGTGCCCCTCCCGGTCCCAGAGAAAGCCGGAGCCCGAGCCGCTTTCCACCTCCCCGTAGCTCCAGAAACTGCGGCGCATGGCCCGGGTGGTAATGAAGCAAACGGCCGGTGAGGCCTCCTCGAAGAGCCGGATGGTCCGCTCCTCCTCGCTGGTGTAATTCGCCCGATCGACTTCATCGTCAGTCAGTCGGGGAGCGGGGGTGAGCGGGGAGCGTTCCACGGCGACGGCAGTAGTATTCGCTACCACGTCCTGCATCCGCGCTTCCGCCACACCGGCCGGGAAGAAGTACCGACCCGCCGCGAAGGCAGCCAAAACGATCAGGAAGGAGAGCAAAAAATTTTTCACGGGGCGCATCTTTTACGGTATAGATTACAAAACACCGGCACCGGCCGTTCGGCCGTTTCCGAAATGTTATAACGCCCCGCCGTAATATTACCGGGTGCTACCGCCGCCGATTTTTTTGGTCAACCCCGCCGCCGCCGCCGGCCGGACCCTCCGCTGGTGGCGCCGCGCCTGGCCGGTGCTGGAACACGATTTTCCTGGGGCCCGCTCGATCGTACTGCGGCCCGATCCACAGGAACAGTTAGCGGCTTTGCCCGCTGGCGAGCTATTCCTGGTCGGCGTCGGCGGCGACGGTACCCACCACAGTCTGGTGAATAGCTTTTTGGAGCACGATCTGCTCTGCCGCATCACCTACGCCCCCCTGCCCTTCGGCTCCGGGAACGACTGGTGCCGGACGCTCCGCATTCCCCGTCATATCCTGATGTGGACCCAGGCCATCCGCCGGGGGCAAACGATCGACCACCGCATCGGGGAGTTGACCTTCGGGGAAGCCGAACGGAAGCGCTACTTCATCAATGTGGCCGGGCTAGCCTACGACGCCGAAGTCGTCCGCCGCGCCGAACAGCTTCCCCTAAAACGCCGCCTGCTCTACCCCCTGCTGACCGCCGGCTACCTGGCGGGCTATACCCCACCGCGACTTCGGCTTCAGTACGGTGGACAAACCGTCACCGGCCGCTTCCACACCATCAATCTCGGTATCGGGCGCTACAATGGCGGCGGTATGCGTCTCGTCCCCCAGGCCGACCCCGTCGCGAATACGCTGGCCCTCACCTACGCCGTCGATCTCCCGCTGTCGCGCATCGTCGCCAACGGCTGGCGCTTCTACACCGACACCATCGGGCGGGTGGAGGGCGTCACCACTACCCACGCGACCCACTTACGCATTGACGGCTCCACCGGACTGGAGGCCGACGGCGAGTACCTCGGCTCGGGGCCGGTGGAGGCGCGGCTATCCGATCACCGTCTTCGCGTTCTGGTCGGTCCCGGATTTTAGCCTCACCACCGCCAGATCACCTGCCCGCCGATCTCCGTGCGCCGGCTTTTGTCGGTTTCCTCCAGCCCGCTGCCGAAGGTTTCCCCGTTGAAGGTCTGACTCCGCGCCAGCCGCGCCTCCAGGGTCAATCGACGGATGCCTTTGTAGCGGAGCAGCAGAAAACTTCGCCCCCCCTCCCCGAAGTAGGGCAGCACAAAGGCGTTGTACGTCAGCCCGTTTTCGTACTGGTAGAAGCGCACGTCGTAACCGGGGGTATGGTAGACGGCCAACCGTGCCGAGACGCTCCAGGCTCCCAGCGGGCGGTAGTGCAGATCGCCGAAGAGCATGACCCCATTCTGTCGTTCCCGGTCGGGCCGGTCGGTGAAGCCGGCATCCAGGCGTCCCCGCACCTCCAGCGCTTCGGTCAGGAAGTAGCCGGCGTGCAGGCGGGCCTGAAAGCGGGTGCGGTCCACGACGGGATCGAGGCGGTCGCCGTCGCCGCCGGTCCCCTTGGTTTCCCCCCGTAGTTCCAGGTAGCTGTCGAGCTTGCGCTTCAGGAAGTAGCTCACCCGTAGCCGGTATTCCCGACCGCCGCTGGGGGCGTCAATGTTGAAGCGCAGCCAGTCATGCCGCCACAGATCGTAGTAGGCGTTGATGCGCCAGTGGGTGGCGGGGCGCACTTCCAGGCCCAGGTAGAGCCCCTCCTCGTTACGGCCACCACTCGTTTCTCCGAAGGGGCGGGCATTCAGGGCGCGGTAGTCGCGGTCGTAGTTGCGGTACAGCAGGGCCAGGTCGATCTTGCGGTCCAGTCCGGCCAGCAATCCATGCAGTTGGGCCACGCCACCGGGCAGGGCGGTCGCCACTTCGCCGAAGAAGGAGAGGTTGCCGAGCCGGTAGCGGTAGTCCAGACTCACATTATGCAGTTCCTCCCCCCGGAAGTAAAAGCGGTTGTATGGGCGCGGACGCGGGTGCAAGCTTTGGCTAAGGCGCTCGCCGAGCGCGTTGACCGCCAGACGTAACCGGCGGCCGGGCCGGAAGACCAGACTTCCCCCGTAACTCAATTGATTGATGCGGTTGCGGTCCTCGATTTCCGCCAGGGTGCGGTGGTAGCCGTCGAGGCGGAGGGAGGTGACCGAAGCGGAGTCCGCGGCCAGATTCGCGCTCCGCCCCCGCCGACTACCGAAGAAGGTGGCTTCCCACCGCTTTCCGAGGGCCAGCGTCACCCCCGCTCCCCGCATGAAGCTGGCCTCGTTCACGCTGGCGTAGGGCTGCAGGGTGGGGGAGCTGCGGGCCACGGTGGTGGTCAGGCTACTCTTCCCGAAACCAAAGCCGGTATACAGGATCAGCCCCTGCCCGAAACTGACCGAAAAGTCGCCGAGGGCCAGCGCCCGTACCCGCCGGTTCAGGTTGCGGAAGTAAACGTGGGCACTGTAGTAGTCGAAACCACGGCGGGCATTACTTTCCCGGAAGAAGGGCTCTCCCGGGTCTTTTTCGGCGACGATGCCGGCACTGAACTGATTGCCGTAGCGCTGCCGGTACTTGAGGTAGTAGCGGGCGGGACTGCCGGTGTAGCGGGGATCGGGCCCGGCATAACCCCGGGCTTCCTCCAACCGCCGGTTGCTGCGTAGGTAGAGTTCGCGGTTCCCCTCCTGCAGCAGGGTGGTGAGGGGGACGGTAATATCGTCCAGCCCCGTCCGTACGGTCACGTAGGGCAGGATGCTGCGGATGGTTTCCAGGTCCAGCCCCGGAATGGCCTGCAACTCGTAGATGCTGATGAACTTCTCCAGCCGGTCGCGGTAGGCCAGAATGCGTTCGGTCTGCAGGGGGGAGAGCAGGAAGAGGCTATTCAGTTCTTCGGCGGTAGCGCGGTTCAGATCGAGGGGCCGTCGGGCATAGCCGTCCAGCACGGCGAAGGCGGCGTTGAAGGTGAACTCGCCCCCCTCCTCGGCCTGCTGGGCCACGACGTCTTCGATGAGCTGGCGGGGCTCGCCCTCTTCCTGGGCCAGTAGCCCTAGGGTAGGCAAAATGAGGAACAGGCAAGTACAGAGAATCCGTGTAAATCCGTGCCCTAATCCGCGAAAATCCGTGGTGAACTTACCACCTCCACCTCGGAGCGGGAGCACCTCGACCTTGTGAGCCTCCGCGCCCCCCTCAGCGCATACCTCATTTACCTCCGCGGTGACCCTAGCCAGCAAACCCCAAAGCAATATTCTCCATCACCCCCTCGATCAACCGCGTCCGCGCCTCCACGCTCGCCCAGCCCACGTGGGGGGTCAGTAGCAGCTTTTCGGGATTGTCAACGGTGAGGTAGACGTGGTCTTCGGGGAGCGGCTCTTCAGTAAACACGTCCACCGCCGCACCTGCGACCGCGCCCTTGTTCAAGGCCTCTACCAGTGCCGCCTCGTCGATGATGCCCCCGCGAGCGACGTTGACGAGGTAGGCGGACGACTTCATTTTCCCCAGCTCCTCCCGGCCGATCAGTCCACGGGTAGCGTCGGTGAGCGCGCAGTGGATGCTGATGACGTCGCAGGAAGTCAGGAACTCCTCCAGTTCCAATCGAGGATAGGGGACGTCGTGCTCCGTGCCCCGGCTGCTGTAGTAGACCACCTCCGCCCCGTAGGCCGTAGCCAGTTCGGCCACCCGCGTGCCGATGGTGCCCAGGCCGATGATGCCGTAGCGGGAACCGGCCAGCTCGTAGAAGGGGTGGCGCCAGAGGGTGAAGTCCTGGGCCTTGCTGTAATTCCCGTTATAGACCTCCCGGTTGAGGTGGATGAGGTCCATAGCCACCGTGAAGAGGGCCGTCAGGGTGAGCTGGGCTACCGAGTCGGTGCTGTAGCCGGCTACGTTGCGGACGGGAATATCCCGCTGCTTTGCGGCCTCCTTATCGATATTGTTGGTACCCGTAGCCGCTACGCAGATCAGCCGCAGTTCCGGTAGTTCGGCGAGGTGATCGGCCGTGATGGCGACCTTGTTGGTGATGACGACCTGGGCGTCGCGTGCCCGTTCGACCACCTCGTCGGGCTTGCTGCGGGGGTAGGCGGTGAAGTCGCCCAGTTCGTGGAAACGGTCGAAGGCGGACAGATCGTCGACGGTACCGGCGTCGAGGAAGACGATACGGGGAGTGGAAGGCATGGGGTCAGGTGTGCGGCTCAAATTATGAAGCGGGCGGTAAACAAACCAATCCAAAGGGTCGCTTTAGTCGGTATGCGTCACCTGACTACCCTGCTTGTCGTCTTTTTTACCCTTTTGGCGTGCGGCCTTTCCGCCCAGATGGCCGAGATCGAGGGGCGGGTGACCGACCAGGACGAGGTGCCGCTGATCGGAGCCTCCGTGCGGGTGGTCGGCTCCGTGATCGGGGCGAGTACCGACGTGGAGGGCCACTTTACCCTGGAGGTGCCCCCCGGCCGTATCCGCCTGCTGGTCAGCTACATCGGCTACGAGAATTTCGACACTACCCTGACGGTCAACACCACCGACCGCAACTTCACGGTGGATGTGCGCATGTCGGAAGATTTCATGCAGGCCGGCGAGGTGATCGTCTACGGGCGGCGGGCCAGCGGACAGGCGCAGGCGTTGCGGGTACAGCAGTCGGCGGTGAATCAGCAGACCATCATCCACTCCGAGTTGTTCAATAAATACCCCGACATCACCCTGGCCGAAACCGTACAGCGGATGCCGGGGGTGACCATTACCCGCAACCGGGGGCAGGGCGAACTGGTGCAGGTACGCGGGCTGCCCGAACAGTACACCGCCATCAGCCTGAACGGGCAACGGTTGCCGGCCGTGCAGCCCGAGGCCGACCGGGCGGGGAGCCTCGACATCATCCAGTCGAACCTGGTGGAGGAAGTGCGGGTGATCAAAAGCCGCAGCGCGGATATGGACGCCGACGCCATCG
>CAZKPE010000224.1:0-6617 GCA_964554545.1 uncultured Lewinella sp. | reverse complement strand
CGACGTTACTGTCGCTGGCCTCCTTCAGGTAATCGCCGGCCAACACACCCAATCCGCCGCTGTAGAGTTTGAGGCTGATGTGCAGTCCGTACTCCATACTGAAGTAGGCCACCCGGGGCAGGTCGGGCTTGCGGGCTTCGGCCAGATAGGCATCGAATGCCTTTTCAGCGGACCGCACCCGCTTAAGGAAGGATTTATCCTCGGCCAGTTCCTGCAGCCTTTCGGGCGGGAGGTTCTCCAGGAGCGCCACCGGATTGTAGTTCAGGGCAACGAACAGCCTCGGGTCGATATTCCGGAAAAGGTTCGCCACCTCCGGCATCCAGGACCAGAGCAGATTGTAGCTCATACGGTGCAGCGCCGCCAGTTGGGTAGGGAGTTGCGGCTGAATGAAAATCCGCTTCAACTTCATTTCAGTGGGGGGGGAGGTGAGTGTCATAGAACGGTATTGGGGTGGAACTACTAATGCAATCCGGGTGAGTAATCGCCGCAAAAATGCGACATTGCCACCGGAATAACAAAAACGGCCCGCCCTTCGGTTGAGGGGCGAGCCGTCTTTCGGACTTAAATGGCTGTTAGTACAGGTATTCCAGCGCGATGCGGTCGTAGTAACCAAACTCTCCGTCTTCACCACTGCTGAAGCAGCTGAGCATGACCGAGTTGGGGTCGAAGCCGGTCGGCGTACCCGGGATATGAACGGCACCGTCGGGTCCGGCGCTTTCGCCGGACTGCCCACAGGACTGGCGGCTGAACCAGTCGGTATGGCGGAGGCCCATGGCGTGGCCGATCTCGTGGGTGATCACGTGCTCGTTGGTGTTGGTGTCGTAGTTGCCCATGCCGTTATAGATCTGGACCCACTTGAAGGGCTTGCCGCCGGAGGGGAAGCCGGCCTGACCACCCGCCCCGTTGTTGCTGATGTTGCGGTAGACGACGATGTCCGCGTTCGTGCTGGACGAAAACGACAGGGTGAAGGTCTTATTCGTATTCAGCGCGTTGTAGTTGTTCACGGCCCACTGTAGGGCGGTCCGCATTTTGTTGGTCAGGTTGTACCCGCTGCCGGTGTAGCCGATCACGCTGATGGAGTTGTCGCTGACCAGGTTGTTGGTCCGGTACTGCTTTTCCAGGGTAGCATCGAGTTGTTGGAGCTCGCGGAGCTGGTCCTTGGTCAGGGCGATGTCCTCGTCCACGAGGTAGAGCTTTTCGGCCGTGCCATCAGGGCGCTGTTCGGTAACCATGCGCACGTCATTGAAGCGGGCCGAGTGGCCGTCGACGTGGGCAGTAATCGGTTGCTCCAGACCGAGGTCGGGAACCTGTACGTGGCCGTCTTCCTGCTCATCGACGAGGAAGGAGCCGGGGGCCGCCAGGGGCTCGGGGGCGAGGGCGGAGTCTTCGGAGCAGGCCGTCAGGACGAACGCCAGGGCGAATGGGAGAAGGTAAAGGTGCTTTCGCATAAGAGAATGGGTTTGGGACACGCCGATGGCAGGGACACTGTGGAACATTCGCCCGAAAACAGGGGCGTAAATGGGTGTCCAGGCTTCCAACGGAATGCCAGTAAGGGAATGAAAAGTGATCTGAAGAAGGGGTAGGGGGGACGTGAATGACCCTTCCGCCTTCGGTCGTTAGGTGTAGTTGTTGTCTTAGATGATTACGTTTATGGGGTGCCCGTAAGGTAATACACCGGTCGGATCTTCCAAAGATTTTGCCATTTAAATCCCATGTGAGAGCAAAATTTGCCCTGACATGTTTCCAAAGACGATTGCACCTGCGCCCGCGCCGGGTCCCAAATCAAATTTCACGCGAAACATTTCCTCATGCCCATCCTGCTGTTGCTCCTTGGATTTTTCTTTCCCCGCCTGTTGATCGTACTGCTGTACTTTTTCACCCGCTGGTTCGGGGCGGCCTTTGACGGCATCCTGATTCCGCTGCTGGGGCTGATCTTCCTGCCGCTCACGACCCTGTGGTATGGGATCTCGGAAACCTACTTCGATGGGGCCGCGCAGACGGTAGGTCTGGTGATTGCGGTACTGTTGGACCTGGGCATCATTGGGAGCCGGGCCCGCAAACGATCATAGGGGGATGTTGCCGTGCTTACGGCGGGGGCGCTCGACGACCTTATTCTCCAGGGAGGCGAAGGCCCGGATGAGCTTGCGGCGAGTCTGTCGGGGGAATATGACCTCGTCAACGAAGCCCCGCTCGGCCGCCCGGTAGGGGTTGGCGAAGGTGTCAGCGTATTCCGCTTCCTTTTCGGCTAATTTAGCCGCCGGGTCTTCCGCTGACTTGATTTCCTTACGGAAGATGATCTCGCTGGCTCCCCGCGCGCCCATCACGGCGATCTCGGCCCCCGGCCAGGCGAAGTTGAAATCGGCACCGATATGCTTGCTGTTCATGACATCGTAGGCCCCACCGTAGGCCTTGCGGGTGATGACGGTGACCCGGGGGACGGTCGCCTCGCTCAGGGCGTACAGCAGCTTGGCCCCGTTCGTGATGATGCCGTTCCACTCCTGGTCGGTGCCGGGGAGGAAGCCGGGCACGTCCACGAGTACGAGCAGCGGTACGTTGAAGCAATCGCAGGTGCGGGTGAAGCGGGCGGCCTTGCGGGAGCTGTCCACATCGAGGACGCCGGCCAGGCTGTAGGGCTGATTCGCTACAATGCCGATGCTGCGGCCGGCCAGACGGGCGAAGCCGACCACGACATTGTCGGCGAAGTCCGGATGGATTTCCAAAAAGCTATCCTCGTCAATGATGCCCGCGATCACCTCCCGCATATCGTAGGGCTGGTTCGGGTTGGCGGGCACGAGCTCGTCCAGTGCCGGACGTAGTTCCTCGCCGAGGGTGTAGGGCAGGGTAGGGGCGGTCTCTTCGCAGTTCTGGGGGAGGTAGGCGAGCAGCTCACGTAGCTGCCTGATGCAGAGGACGTCGTTGGCGGCTGTCAGGTGGGTCACGCCGGATTTGGTGGAATGGGTGGATGCCCCCCCGAGTTCCTCGCTGGTGACTGATTCGTTCGTGACGGTCTTGACGACGTTCGGCCCGGTGACGAACATGTAGCTGCTATCCTCCACCATGATCGTAAAGTCGGTCATGGCCGGCGAATACACCGCACCGCCCGCGCAGGGGCCCATGATGGCCGACAGCTGCGGAATCACGCCCGAGGCCCGGACGTTGCGGTAGAAAATGTCGGCGTAGCCCCCGAGGGAACGGACCCCCTCCTGGATTCGTGCCCCGCCGCTGTCGTTCAGCCCGATAAGGGGCGCGCCCGTCTTCACGGCCATATCCATCAGCTTACAGATCTTCTCGGCGTGGGTTTCGGAGAGGGAACCCCCGAAAACGGTGAAATCCTGGGCGAAAACGTAGACCAGTCTGCCGTCGATGGTGCCATAGCCGGTCACCACCCCGTCGCCGTAAAATTGCTGCCGCTGCATCCCGAAGTCGGTCGTCCGGTGGGTGACCAGGGCACCAATTTCTTCAAAACTGCCGGGGTCGACTAAGAGCGTGATGCGCTCGCGGGCCGTGAGCTTGCCCTTGCCGTGCTGCTTTTCGATGCGGTCCGGGCCGCCGCCGACCTCGGCCCGGGCCAGTTTCTCGGTGAGTTGTTCGCTTGGGTTCATGGGTTGGGGCTAGTGCCGGCGGTCCTGCCAGGCGGTGGAAGAGGGGGTAGGGACGGTCAGGATGCGGTCGCGTCTTTCGTGCAGAAAGGCCGCGAAACGGGCAGCAGCGCGGAACAGCTCTTCCTCCTGCTCGGCCACGGCCTCCGCAGTAAAATAGCGCTTCACGAAATCGGTGCCAAAATTCCCCTCCCGGAAGGCGGGGTGGCGGCAGACGAAGCGGCCGAAGGGCAGGGTGGTCTCGATCCCCTCGATCTCGTAATCGTTAATGGCCGCCAGCATTCGGTCGATGGCTTCGGCCCGGGTAGCGGCGTGAACGATCAGTTTGGCCAGCATCGGGTCGTAGTAGACCGGCACGGTCATCCCCTCCCGGAAGCCATCGTCGACCCGGGCATCCGCCGGTGGGCGGTAGCGGGTCAGGGTGCCGATGCTGGGCAGGAAGTCCTGGGCGGGGTCTTCGGCGTAGACCCGCAGTTCCAGGGCATGGCCTTCGATCGAAAGATCTTCCTGTTTGAAGGGCAGCGGTTTACCCCGCGCGACTTCGATTTGTTGCTCCACCAGGTCGATGCCGGTGATGAGCTCCGTTACCGGGTGCTCGACCTGCAGGCGGGTGTTCATTTCGAGGAAGTAGAAATTATGGTCGGCGTCCAGCAAAAATTCGACCGTGCCCGCGCCCACGTAATCACAAGCCTGGGCCACCCGGACGGCTGCCTCCCCCATCCGACCGCGCAGTTCATCGGACAGCACGGCGGAAGGGGCTTCTTCCACTACCTTCTGGTGGCGGCGCTGAATACTGCAGTCGCGCTCGAACAAGTGGACGCAGTTGCCGTGGGTATCGGCCAGCACCTGTATCTCGATGTGCTTGGGCGAGGCGATGTACTTTTCGATGAAGACGGAACCGTCGCCGAAGGATGACTTGGCCTCGCTGATCGCCCGCTGCATTTGCTCGCGGACCTCATTTTCCGCTTCGACGATGCGCATCCCCTTGCCGCCACCGCCCGCCGCTGCCTTGATGAGGATCGGAAAGCCGATACGACGGGCCACCTCGATGGCTTCCTCTTCGTCGCTGAGCGCCGTCTCGGTGCCGGGGACCATGGGTATACCGTGATCCAGCACGGCCTCTTTGGCGGCCAGTTTGTTCCCCATAACGCGAATGGCGTGGGGGCGTGGCCCGATGAAGACGATATCAGCGGCGGCTACCCGTTCGGCGAATACCGCATTCTCGCTGAGGAAGCCGTAGCCCGGGTGAATGGCATCGGCGCCGGTGGAGCGGGCAGCTTCGATGACGCGGTCCATATCGAGATAGGACTGAGCCGAAGGCGGTGGTCCGACCAGAACGGCCTCGTCGGCGTACAGAACGTGGGGTGCATCCCGGTCCGCTTCGGAATAAATGGCCACGGTGCTCAGCCCCATCCGGCGGGCGGTGCGCATCACGCGCAGGGCGATCTCGCCGCGGTTGGCAACCAGTAATTTCTTCATGCGATCTCGATTAGGAGCTGGTTCTTATCGACGGCCTCCCCCTGACTGACGTGAATGCGCCGGACGGTACCCTCACCCGACGATTTGACGACGTTTTCCATTTTCATCGCTTCCAGGACGAGCAATGGCTGGTCGGCGGACACGTCCTCTCCCTCCGCCACCGTGACTTCCAGGATGAGCCCCGGCATCGGCGCCCGGGCATCACCGCTGGCCGCCGCGGCCACGGTGCGAAAGCCGAGTTGCTCGATCAGCTTGTCTAATTCATCCTCAATCCTTACCTCAAGCCGGCGACCGTTTACACTGACGGTCAGGGTCTTGCCCCGCTGGGGTTGGTCAATCACCCGGCAACGATAGCTGCGGTTGCCGTCGATGAGGTGGTAGCCTGCCTCGGGGCCGAGGTAATGGATGTCGAGCTGGTCGAGATCGGCTGCGCTTATGGGTATGTCACGGTCCGCTATGCGTACGGTATAGTCACTCATAGATTGGTGGGGTTAGCGGGCCTGCATACGAATACCGGCGTCCATGCGGATGACCGTACCGTTCAGGTAGTTATTCTCAACGATTTGCCGGGCCAGTTGGGCCACTTCCTCGGGCCTGGCGAGCCGGACGGGAAACAGGGGTTGCTTAGATAACGAATCGAAAACCTCCTGGGGGAAGCTATCGAACATCGGGGTGTGCACGAGTCCCGGCGCGATCGCATTAACGCGGATGCCGTTGCGCGCCAGGTCGCGGGCCATGGTCAGCGTCATCCCTGCCACGCCGCCCTTGGAAGCACTGTAGGCCGCCTGTCCGATCTGCCCCTCGTAGGCCGCCACGCTGGCGGTATGGATGATCACGCCGCGGCTACCGTCATCATCGACGGGTTCGTTCTGCGCCATGGCGTAGGCTACGATGCGGCTGACGTTGAAGGTGCCGATCAGATTGATGGAGATCACCTTTTTGAATACATCCAGGTCCCCGGGGCCATCCCGCCCGATCGTTTTCACCGCCGGGGCGATACCGGCGTAATTGCAGCAGACGTGGATGTCTCCGAACTGGTCCCGCACTCGGTCGACCGCCGCCTGCACCGCCTCGGAGTCGGTAATGTCGACTTCGCAGAACATGGCACCTTCCCCGAGTGATTGCACCAGCGCCCCGCCGCCCGCCGCATCCCGGTCGAAAATGGCGACCCGCCCCCCCAGTTCGTGAAAATGTTCGGCCGTGGCCCGGCCCAGGCCGGACGCTCCGCCGGTGATGATACTTGTTCGGTCAACTATGGTCATGGCGCAACCTACTAACAAATGGGCGAACCGGGTCGGTGAATCAAAATCGGCAAATAATCCGCATCTTTAGCAGGATAAAGTTGTTTTAGCAACTAATTTGGAATACTTTCCCGACACGAACTATTTTTGTTTACTGAGACGCTATACATAAACACGTTATGCACGCCTTCCCGGATTTCCCGGGGGGGCGTGCTTTTTTGGGGGCTTTACCCCAGCCCGACGTCCAACGTCATCATCACGATAAAGCCCAGCACGAAGCCCAGCGTTGCGATATCCG
>CAZKPE010000223.1:1832-6675 GCA_964554545.1 uncultured Lewinella sp. | reverse complement strand
CCTAGTTTTTTGCTTATGTCACCGGCATGAAGTTTCTCATTTAGTAAGGGTGCTAGCCCTCACCTACCCATATTTTCCATGAAAGCACCTCTACTCAGTTTCCTTCTCATACTTTTCGTGGTTTTGTTGTCGACGCTTCCGTCGGTGGGGCAGCGTCTGTATCCCGGTGTACGCGTCTACCGTACCGTCGAGTACAATCAAACGGCGATGCTACGGGACTCACTTTTCGTGCAAAGAAATTCAGGCGCCAATAAGCAGATTAAGCGAAAAGCAATCCGGGAGGCCGGTGAGGTTATCACGGTCGGAGTTGTCTTTCATGTACTTCACCAAGGTGGTCTATTTCGCGTATCGGAGGATCAACTGTATGTACAATTGGAAGCTTTGAACCGGGACTTCAACGCGCTGAATATTCCCTCTGATGACGAACGGGACCCACAACGGGTCTTCCGCAGCCAAGCCGCAAATCCTAAGATCAGATTTTGCTTTCCCGACAATAACAAGCTCGGTCAGTTGCGGGGCGGCAGAGTAAACTACCGGCATATCAGCCAACCCCTATCTAGCAGCGACTGGTTGATCAAGGACAAAGGTCTGGGTGCAACTCCGATCAAGCCTAAGCAGTACCTCAACATCTGGATCACGCAGCTGAGTGACAGCATCGCCGGCTACGCCCAGTATCCAGGGGGTAGCGAGAAGATTGATGGCATCGTGATTGATCCCCGTTACCTAGCGAACGATGAGGCTAGTCCGTACAGTCAGGGAAAGACACTGACCCATCTGGTGGCTAACTATCTGGGACTTCCTCCAATCTGGGGTAGGGGAGGTTGCAGTGATGATGGTATTCAGGACACGCCCGCCCATAATGCACCGAACTACGGTAGGCCGGATGCGGGACACTCTTCTACCTGTGCGGGCTACCCGGCGGAGATGACGATGAACTTCATGGATAGCGCCGAAGACGAGATGTTGTATATGTTTACCCGGCGGCAGGTAGCACGCATGCGAGCCGCTCTATCTCCGGGAGGGTTACGAGAAAAGTTGGGTAAAGTTTCCACCCAGTGTACACCTCCCCAGCCCGAGTTTGCGCTAAATCGAAACGCCGCCTCAACCACGTCGCAAACAAGCCCTGCTTCATCGGTTCTAACCGTTCATCCCAACCCTTCCGATGGAGAGGTGAGGATCAACTTCCGCACCGATGATGCGATGGATGACTTTTCCGGTATCCGTATATACGACCTTAAGGGGGGATTGATGTACGAGACCCAGGAGGTCGGATTAAAGATCAGTCGGGGGACGGTTGCCGTAGACGCCCAAGGGTGGCCACCGGGCGTGTATGTGGTTCACCTCACCACGGACAGCCAGCAGTATACTGAACGCTTTTCAATCTATTAACTCTCATCCACCGATAACTCCTACCTACAGCCCCCTCTCTCATGTACAGACTTCTGACGCTGACTTTTCTATCTACCATTCTTACTACAGCCCTGCCTCATTTACACACTGACCTAGCTGCTCAGGGGTATAATAATAGTACCGGGGGAGCATCCGCCATGTCGGTCGCGGGGATGGGGTACGCCAAATATGCAAACATCCCGGTGAGCGGTTACACGGGAACGGGGAACGTAAGCGTGCCACTTGCTACCGTATCTAGCGGCCCGTTACGCTTACCGATAAGCCTGGAGTACCACACGGGGGGGCTTCCCGTGGGAACACCCGCTAGTTCCGTTGGCTTAGGGTGGGTACTAAACACGGGGGGAATGATCAGTCGCACGATCCGGGGTCTGCGTGATGATGCTGATGACGGTTATTACAATAGGGGCAACGATGTCAATTTGTCCAAAGTGGAGGAGATTGCGAAAGGAGAGCTTGATGGTGAACCGGATGTCTTCAATTTTTCTCTACCCGGATATTCCGGTAAGTTCTTCTTCGACAAGGATCAAAATCTCCATACTATTCCGAAATCCGATATTAGAATTCGCCTCATCAATGGTGATATATACAGTGGCACCTTTGAGATAACGGCTCCGAATGGCACCAGATACTTTTATGGAAAATCCCTGGATAGAACACGAAGTTATCGTGATCGTCACTCGAATGACCACGTCGCCTCCTTAGCACCCAACTTGGTGGGATGGCATCTGGTCGAAATCAGGTCCGCCGATGGTAAATTCACGATTCAACTGGACTACAAAAAGGTAGCCTATACCTATCCTTCCCTCTCCTTGTGTCCGGATGCAACTAAGGAACCCACGAACGATGGCAGCTACGAACTCGTGAGGGGAGGCTGTTCATTTTCTAATTTGTATCAGACGAACTACATTCAGGCCTACCTGCCCGAGCGAATTACTACTAGCGATGGATTTCAAGAAGTTACCTTTCAGACGGATACGCGGGTGGACATGGATGAATACGAACATCAGGCGAACTCCGGAACCGTACCGCTAAGGATCACCGGCATGACCGTCACCCGCGGGCAGTACTGCTACGAGCAACGCTTTACGCAGGACTACTTCTACGCGGATGAGCAATTGAATGAACCTTCCCGGCTAATGTTGGAAGGCGTCCAAAAAGTGGCCTGCAACAATCCTGGGTACTCAGAGCCTTCCTGGATATTTGACTATCACAAAAAGTCGTTTTCGGGAGGCAGTTCCGTTTACTACTTCCCCCATGCAAATGACAAGGACATCGACCACTGGGGATACTATAATCTGGACGAAGGGGTCGGTTCGAATAGCGCTCTGCGTGACTTAACCCCTGAGGGAACCCGCGTCTACATTGGGGATCAGTATGTTTCTTATGGGCATGCGAACCGGGAAACCAATCCGGCTGCTATGCGGTACGGTATGCTTGAGTGCGTCACCTACCCGACGGGGGGTAGCCTTACTCTTGACTACGAGGCAAACCAATATGCCGATGTGGAGAGCGATAGATTCGCGGCAGATATATGGTCGTGCAACACTACTTCTTGCGATGGTTTCAAAACAGAAACTATTTCTATCCCACTCACGCAATCCATGATTGATGATGGCTATTGGGAACTCTGCTTAGATGCTCTCTTCGACGGACAAGCGATCAATGGATATGATCCCAACGATAATCTCGCTTCCATTAAGATTTTTGATGGGGCTTTGAAGGTCATGGACAAAGAGTTCAATTCACCTACAAACGATTGTATTGATGGTAATCTTGAGCGAAGGTCCTGGCAAGCGCCTCTTGTAGCTGGACGTACATACGACTTTGTTGTCAGATCAAAAAACGCAAATGCTCATTTTGTATTACGATATCCGGGAAGCTCCACAAACCGTTATGTTGGGGGGATGCGAGTCGCTTCGACGACGATCCACGATAACAAAAACTACAGCGATGACATCGTCACGCTCTATGATTATATTGAGACGGACGGCACCACCTCCAGCGGAGTGTTATACCACCAGCCAGTATACGGTTTTGTGTTCGACACTGATAAAGCCATTTTTACTTCCTTCAGTGAGTCTCCTCTATCGGGCTTCGGGGGCAACCACGTAGGCTACGGTCGGGTGGTCACTTCCCAGCCTGGTAACGGAAGCTCTGAGACTATGTACCTTACGGAAGCGGGGAGCAACCACTACCTCGATTTCCCCGGCGTCCCCGCTCAGTACAACGCCGAAGGGGGACAATTGCAAGCACAAACACTTAGGAAAGAGAACGGTACTACGGTCTCTACTCAGAACGTCGAGCGTTATACTGGGGATGCGTACGAGACCATCGGTGAGCCTTCGGGATCATCGGGCATGATGATCGCCGCCCGACAAGTTCAGATACTTAAGAACTGGGACCGCTACCGGTACCCGTATACTAGTTATACACTGCGCACTGGCGTGTTCCGCCCTTACCGAGTTACCCAGACGATGGACGGAGTTACTACCGAGTCGACGTTCGAGTACGGAGCCAATAATCTACTGCCCTTCGCAACCCAGGTCGCGAACAGTGATGGGACTACGTACCGGACCGAGACGGAGTACACGTCGGATCATCCCAGTGGCGATCTGGGAACGTTCTTCTGGGACCACCACATGATCGGACTGGTGTACAAGACCCGTAAGAAGGTAAACGGTACCAAGGTCGACGGCAGCAGATCGATCTACCGCTTCTTCAGTAGTACCGGCAACAACCCATCGGCCGGTTACTATTCCGGGGCCCACCCCCGCCTGTACATGCAGGAACGCTATACGGGTACCTTCTCCTCTTCGGGCACCTTCACCTCGGGGGGCTACCAGGAGCAGTCACGCATACTGGAGTACAATGCCTACGGACAACCGGAACGGTACAAACAACCGAACTGGGATGAGATAAAGATTACCTATGACGGCACGCTGCCGATCAGTAAGGAGTCGCACGACCACCTTACCGTATACATCTACGAGCCGAATTCGAACGTGCTAGAGCGAATTACCCGCCCGGACGGTACCGCCACCTCCTATACCTACGACGATCTACTGCGGCTGGAGACCGAAACGGATGAGTGTACCCAGAACTTTACTACTTATGCCTACACCATCGACAATAGCGACCAGCAACCTAGTTCCATTACGACTACATCGACCTTTGCCGGTACGCACGGTAACAGTGCCTTCACCGGGGCGGAGAGCGTAGCCTATAAGGATGGGCTTGGCCGAACGGTAGAGACGGTAACCCGGAATACCGGCCCGCAGGGCAATGGTCAGCATACCGTCACGGCGGTAAGTTATGATGCGTACGGGCGGGTAGTGACCAACTATCTACCCCAGGTGACGACCAGTAACGGCTACGTGCAACCACAGCCCGGTTGGACGTCGGCCAGCACGGGGTACGAGGACAGCCCCCTGAA
>CAZKPE010000223.1:0-1732 GCA_964554545.1 uncultured Lewinella sp. | reverse complement strand
GAGCCGGAGTACTACTGGTACAACAGCCGCGACCTGCTGGCCGCATCCCAGACCGGTAATCTGGCTAACGGAAACGCCTACTTCGTGTATAGCTACGACAACTACGGAAGAGGGGTCAAATCGGGTTTATTTTCGGGCAATAGTTTGCCGAGTAACCTGAACAATGTCCAACCCACTGATTTGATGGGGGAGTTAATCTACGGCAGCAATCCCCACGATTGGGATAAAGTAGTAACTGCTAAGACTAGAATCTTGGACGGTGGTAGCGACTTCCTCACTACGAATAGCGTTTATTCTACGTGCGGGCTGCTGCAGGAGCAGACCGGTAACAACCACCTGCGCCGGACCATGACCGATCCGGAAAGGACGACCTATACCTACGACGGGGCCGGCAATCTGACCGTCATGGACTACGTGCACCGCAGGGGGAGCGTGACAACCGGTATCCATAGCGAGCACCACTACGACATTGCCGGGCGTAACACGAAAAATTACTTTCAACTGAACAGTGGGGTGAACACGCAATTGAACGAGTTTGAGTACGATGTGCGGGGAAACCTCATTACCCACTACCAGGGGGCAACGCAGCAGTCGGGTACCCGGCAGTGGCTACAAAAGATTGACTACAGCTATTTAGCCAATGGGATGCTGGAGGGTATCAACCTGAATGCCGGCGGCCGCCTGACCGGATCACAGCACAATCTTCCGGTACACGGGAGTAGCTACCAGTACGTAGCGCCCCAGAGTCCGAGCACGGGAGACTACGACGATAAGGACCTCTTTCAATTGCAACTCTACCGAGATCAAATCGCGGCGGGTACCACCGCTCCCGGTCGCCGGGACGGTACGATCACCTCGGTAGCTACGCAGGTCAGGGGACACAATCAGATGGTGTGGAACCTGGATTACGATGTGCACCAGCGCCTGACCTCGGCTGCAATGTACCAGCGCACGGGTCACGGTGCGACGGCTTCCGTATATCCCCATATCAGCATGACGGCCAGTTACTACCAGAATGGAGATTTTAACCGACTGACCCGCTACGGCTTAGTTCCATCCGGGGCGAGTACGTATAATCAGACACGGTACGACCACTTGGTCTACCACTACAGCTCAGCCAACAAGCGTCTGCTGGGCATCACCGAACAGGATGGCGGACAGGGCAAGACGCTAGGCTACCTGCACTACGAACGAACAGTCAATAATGAGCCGCCGGTCGAAGAGCCGCCGGTCTTCGACCCCGGCGGCCCTGGCATCCCTGGCAACCCTGGTTATGGAGGCGTTCCCGTGCAGCCAGAGGGCTCTGGCAATTGGGGGCAGGTGAATAGTCACGCAGAATCGAATACCACCATCATAAACTACAAATACGACGCCAACGGCAACTTAACGTACGACCCATCCAAGGGTATTGACGTGCGGTACAACCACCTCGATTTACCAATTTCCGTTGAGTGGGAAGATGATGGACGTAAGCTATTAATGACGTACGACGCTGGCGGTACGCTGCTGAAGCGGGAGCGGGTGAATGCCGGTGGCGTAGTGGTACACGTGCGGGACTACGTGGGTGGTATTGAGTACGTCAACGGTGGTATGGAATCGGTCTACCATGACGAAGGGCGGGTATACCTCGGCGGCGGCGGAGAGCGCTACGACTACGTGCTGAAGGACCATCTGGGTAATACGCGGTTGATGTACACAGACCTAGACGGCGACGGCATCCCCCATGGAGCAG
>CAZKPE010000222.1:0-6699 GCA_964554545.1 uncultured Lewinella sp. | reverse complement strand
CTGCTTACCGACGCCAGCGTCATGCTTCAGCCCACTACGGTGACGGAGCTCGTCCGTCCATTCCGAAGCGATCCCGCACTGGGGCTGACCGACTCCACTCCCCGGCACACTCACCTGCGGGCCGATGGCATCTCCCGATTGGAAGACCGCTACATTCGGGGGGAAGCGGCGCTCAAACGGGCGGAAAGCGAACGCTTCGGCCGTTTCATCGGTCCCTTCGGGGGCTGCTGGGCCATCCGTAGGGCGGCCTTTCGTCCGGTACCGGATACCTTCCTGGTGGACGACTTCTACCTCTGCATGGCGGCTTACCGGGCGGGCTGGACCGGTCGGACGGTACCGGAAGCGCGGGTGACGGAGGCCGTCGGTCAGCGCATCCGGGGGGAGTTTCGGCGCAAGGTGCGCATCGGGGCGGGCAACTGGCAGAACCTGGTCGCCTTCCGGGATTTGTGGTGGCCACCCTGGAAAAATGAACTGGCGTACGCCTTCTTCAGCCATAAAGTACTGCGGTGGCTCACTCCCCTACTGCTCCTCGTCGGGGCGCTGGCCTGGCTGGGGATCGCCCTGCTGAGCGGCAACTATTGGGTATGGCTACCGTTTGTTTTGCTGATCGGCTCGTGGGGGCTATCGATCATCGGGGAACGGGTGTTGGCCGCTTCCGGTATTGATTGCACCCGCGTCCGCGCCCTAACCTATTTCACCGTAATGAATCTGGCGCTGTTGCTGGGTTTGCTACGCTACCTGAACGGAATACGCAGTAATGTCTGGCAACCCAGTGACCGAAGCCCAACCCATGGATCGCGCCGCCATCCGCGCTAAACTCAACACGATCGACGAGGCCATCGCCGACATCCGGGCCGGTAAGCTCGTGATCGTGGTCGACGACGAAGACCGGGAGAACGAGGGCGATTTCGTCTGCGCCGCCGAACGCGTAACCCCCGAGATCATCACCTTTATGGCCACCCACGGCCGTGGACTGATCTGCACCCCTATCGAGGAGGACCTGGCCGATGCCCTGGACCTGCCGATGATGGTCAATACGAATACAGACATCCACGAAACGGCTTTTTCGGTCAGTATCGACCTCATCGGTCACGGCTGCACGACGGGCATAAGTAGCTACGACCGAGCGACTTGCATCCGCCGGTTAACGGAACGCAGCGCCCGTCCGTCGGACTTCGCGCGCCCCGGCCACGTCTTCCCCCTGCGGGCGGTCAAGGGTGGCGTGCTGCGCAGAACGGGGCACACCGAGGCCGCCGTCGATCTGGCGCGGATGGCGAACCTGTTCCCGGCCGGCGTGGTGGTCGAGATCCTGAAACCCGACGGTACCATGGCCCGTCTGCCCGACCTGATCGAGCTGGCCGCGGAGCACGACCTGAAGATCATCACCATTGAAGACCTGGTGGCCTACCGACTGCAAACCGAGCGGCTCGTGGAGGCCGAATTCAGTATGGACCTGCAAACCCGCTACGGCCCCTTCCGGCTGACCGCCTACCGGCAGACGACCAACGAGGACGTTCACCTGGCCCTGACCCACGGCGAGTGGCTGCCCGACGAGCCGGTGCTGACGCGGGTGCACAGCAGTACGAGTAGCCGCGACCTGCTGCATAGTCTGCTGAGTGGCTACAGTACGGGACTGCACGGTCCGCTGGAAAAAATCGCCGAGGCGGGCAAGGGGGTACTGCTCTTTATGCGCCCCCACCAGGATGCCAATGACATTATTGCCGGACTGCGCCTACTGAAATCGCGTCTGCAGGACGGAAAATCCGTCAAACCCTCCATGCCTCCCAGTATGGAGCAGCGGGACTTCGGCATCGGCGCGCAAATCCTGCGTGACCTCGGCATTTCCAAGCTGCGGGTGCTGAGCAACGCCCCCCGCAACCGGGTAGGACTGGAGGGCTACGGGCTGGAGATCGTGGAATTCGTGGGGATGTAGGCTATATTCGCCGCCTAAACCGTATACCCCATGGGAAGAGCATTCGAGTACCGCAAGGCCCGTAAGATGAAGCGGTGGGCCGGTATGGCCAAGGCCTTCACGAAGGTGGGCCGGGAGATCAACATCGCCATCAAGGAAGGGGGCCCCGACCCCGACTACAACCCCCGGCTGCGGCTGGCCATCGCCAATGCCAAGGCCGTCAATATGCCCAAGGCCAATGTGGACGCGGCCATTAAGCGCGCCACGGACAAGGACGCCACCAACTACGACGAGGTCACCTTCGAGGGCTACGGTCCCCACGGCGTGGCCATCCTGGTCGAGGCCACCAGCGACAATAACAACCGCACGGTGGCCAACATCCGCCACATCTTCAGCAAGTACGGCGGTAGCCTCGGCGTCAATGGCTCGGTCGACTACATGTTTAACCGCCGGGGACAGTTCCGGGTCAAGCGCGACAAGCTACCCGGCGACCTGGAAGAGATCGAACTGGAACTGATCGACGCCGGCCTGGACCGAATGGAACAGGAGGAGGACGAGGTCGTTTTCTACACCGCCTTCGAAGACTTTGGCAAATTTCAGCAGGAACTGGAGGAGCGGAAGATCGAGGTCGACAATGCCGAATTGGTGCGCCTGCCTACGCACACCAAATCGCTCTCCGACACCGAAGCCGATGCCGTCATCAAGCTCATCGACATGCTGGAGGAAGACGACGACGTAGCCAACGTCTTCCACACTATGGACGAGACCGAAAACTAGCCGATGTACCCACGCATCGCCACCTACCTCCGCTCCCTGGGCCAAGATCCGGGCGACTACGATCTTTCCCTACGCTCGCCGGGCCGCATCAACATCATCGGCGAGCACACCGACTACAATGGGGGCCTGGTGATGCCGGCGTCCATCGACCATTCCATTTACTTTTCCTCACGATCTGCGAAAACAGAGGGCGACGGCGCGCAGGTGCAGGCGGCATGGAAACTTCACGCCATCGACATTGACCGGCAGTTCACCCTCCCCCTGCCAATTAGAGGGCGGACCGGAGAGACCTGGGTAGACTACCTGGCTGGTATCGGCGCACAGTTTCAGGATCGGGGACATCTGCTTCCCCCGCTGGAGATCGTGCTGGGTGGCGACTTACCGGTGGGCAGCGGAATGAGCAGTTCGGCCGCACTGGAGGGGGGCATGGCTTTTCTGTTGAACGCGCTACTTAACGCCGGGCTCCCCCGCCCCGAGCTCGCACAAATTTGCAAACGCTCAAGCAATACTTTCCTCGGTATCCCTTCCGGCATCATGGATCAGTTTGCCAGCCTCAATGGCCTGGCAAGCGGTCCGATCGTACTGAACTGTGCCACCCTCGACTTCGAGCCGGTCAAAAACGCAATGGCGGAGCACGTCTTTATTTTAGTCAACAGTATGGTTAGCCACGATCTTAGTGACGGCGCGTACAGCCGGCGGGTAGCGGAGTGTGAGGCGGCGCTTGCGGCATTACGGGTGAATAATCCAGCCCTCCCCAATCTATCCGCCGCCAGTATGTCGGAACTCGAGGCCATCAGACCTGACATTTCGTCAGTTGTCTACCGCCGTGCCAGCTACGTGATCGCGGAGAACGAGCGCGTCCGAAAGGCCATTACCGCCCTGGAAGCCGGAAACGCGGCCGGCGTCGGTCAATTACTGAACGACACCCACCGCGGGCTGCGCGACGATTACGAAGTCAGCTGTCCCGAACTAGACTTCCTGCAAACTACCGCCACAAAACATCCCGCCGTTCGCGGCTCCCGAATGATGGGCGGTGGGTTTGGAGGGTGTACGCTGAACCTGCTGCGGGCGGGAGCGGAGGAGGCGTTTGCGGAGGCAATAAAGACCGCTTATCAAGCGGGGTTTGGGGTGGAGCCGGAGATATACCCGGTCCGGTTGGCCGGGGGGACTGAGATTTTATCCCGGGGATAAATCCCCGGGAGAGGGGGGACGCGTCCTTCCAGGACGCTGCTTGGCCCAATAAGCGTCCTGAAAGGACGCGCCCCCCCTCTCCCAACCCTTCAGGGTTGGGAAGTCGGGGGTTTACTACAACACCTCCCGCAACGCCCGCTCAATCGACCGAGCCCCCCGCAGCCCCACCTCCGCAATCTTCCCTTCCCGGTCGATCAGAAAGGTAGCCGGGATGGCCCGTACGCCGTACTTGGCGGTAGCCTCGCTGTTCCAGTACTTTAACTCGCTAACGTGGTAAGGCCAGGTCAGCTGGTCTTGCTTGATAGCATCGATCCACTTTTGACGCTGATTTTCGGTGGCTTGCGCCAGCTGTTCCGGGGTCATGCGGGCCGCCTGATTGGGGCGCACTCCGTCCAGGCTCACGCTGTAGATGGTAAATCCCTGGTCCTTGTACCGATTGTACACCTTGACCACATTGGGGTTCTCCCGGCGGCAGGGACCACACCAGGCGGCCCAAAAGTCCAGCAGGACCACTTGTCCGCGCAGGTCAGACAGCCGGTGGACCGTTTCGCCATCCGGACCGAGTAGCTCCAGATCCGGGGCGGGGCGGCCGGGCTGAATATTTTCCTGGCTCTTCTGCAGGGCGAGTTGTTGGCGGATTTGCTGTAGGAAGGCGGCGTAGGATTCGCGGTTCGGGTCGCCGGCGGGGAGAAGGGCCACCACGGCTTCCTGGGTAGCGAGCCCGGCTTCCCCGGAGCGCAACAGGGTGTTGAAGGCCAAAAATGCGGCTGAATAAGGGTTCTCGACCTCCTCCAAAATAGCTTGCACATCCTCCAGCGAGCTGGCCGCTTGCATCCGGTCCATGGCTGCGATCAACTCTTCGACGGCTGGGGAGCCGGTTACGGTAAATGCGTAATTGCCAAAGGACCCGAGCGCTCCATCAATGGCCACCTCCCCGCCCGCCCCGGTGATGGGGATGGTCACTTTTTGGGCTCCGACCCGGATCTGGTAGAGTCCCGCAGACAAGGGCTCGTCGTAGGTGAACTGAAAGCGGCCGTTATCGTCGATGGCGGTACTTTTCAGCATCTCCTTTTCTCCGCCGAGCACGATGCGGTCCAGGTTGGCATTCAGGTTGGCAGCGTTGTCCAGCTGTACGCTGATGGTCGTACCGGTCGAAGCGTCCGGGCCGCAGGCCAGCAAGGTCAGCAGTCCGATACAAATAAGGATGGAAACGATGCGTAGCATCCGAAGGGCTTTTCGGAGGAAAGGTCCGGGGCCGGCCTTTAGTTGAATTCCGGGGTATCGCCGTCCAGGATGTTGGCCAGGGTGTTAACGTGACGGGCCTGCCAGACGTGCAGGGCTCCCCAGTCTTCCCCGTCGACGGTCAGGTCGTCCCCCTCTACCCTGCCGAGCACGCGGTAGCCGATGCCGGCGTCTTGGAGTAGGTCTTCCAGTTCGCCCGTCCGGGATTCATCGGCCGTGACCACGACCCGCCCCTGGCTTTCGCCGAAGAGGAAGGCGTCGCGCCGCATCGTTTCCTCCGTCTCGATAGTATAGCCATGGCCGCCGGCGATAGCTGACTCGGTGAGGCTTTGGAACAATCCGCCGTCGCTGACGTCGTGGGCGCTCTTGATGAGTTCGGCCCGGATGGCCGCGCGTAGCGCATCGTGTAGGGCCAGTTCCTTCTCCAGGTCGAAGACGGGAACGGGGCTGTGCTCCACGCCGTGGATCCGCCGTAGGTACTCCGAGGATCCGATGTCCTCATGGAGATCGCCAATCAGGTAGATCACGTCATCCTGATCCTTGAAGCCGAGGGTGGTGGCGTCCTTCAGCCGGTCGAGGATACCCAGCATACCGATCGTGGGGGTTGGGTACACGGGTTCGGTCCGCCCGTCCTCGTACTGGCTTTGATTGTAAAAGCTGACGTTGCCTCCCGTTACCGGTGTGTCGAAGGCGCGGCAGGCTTCACCCATGCCCTTCACGGCGTGGACGAACTGGTAGAAAGCCTCCGGATTGTAGGGGTTACCAAAGTTCAGGCAGTTCGTGATCGCGACCGGGGTGCCTCCGCTACAGGCGATATTGCGGGCGGCTTCGGCCACGGCGATCATGGCCCCGCGGTAAGGATCGGCGTAGACGTAGGCGGAGTTACAATCGGTGGTGACGGCCAGGGCTTTGTCCGTGCCCTTGATGCGGACCAGCGCAGCGTCGGCGGCCTCATTTTCGGTCACGCTGTTGGTCCGAACGGTACCGTCGTACTGGTCGGTGACCCAGTTCTTGGACACCAGGCTAGGGGAAACGAAGAGCCGTTCGGCCACTTCGCACAAATCTTCGGGTTCGACGATGTCCGCAATGTCGAAGGCATCCACCCGATCGAGGTAGGTCGGCCGGGTATACGCGCGCTCATACACCGGCGCCCCGCCGCCCAGTACCAACGGCTCGGCGGCCAGGTCCGCTACTTTTTCTCCACCGGCGAAGAACTCCAGACGGCCCGTATCGGTCACCTCACCGATGTGCTCGCACTCCAGGTCCCATTTGTCAAAAACGGCAAGCACCTCGGCTTCCCGGCCCTTCTCGCAGACGATCAGCATCCGCTCCTGGCTCTCGCTGAGCAGGATCTCCCAGGGCTGCATGTCGGCCTGTCGGGTGGGTACTTTGTCCAGGTCGATCCGCATCCCGGTACCCGACTTGGCACTCATCTCGGAGGTGGAGCAGGTGATGCCCGCCGCGCCCATGTCCTGCATACCGACTACGGCACCCGTGGCGATCACCTCCAGGCTGGCTTCCAACAAAAGTTTTTCCTGGAAAGGGTCGCCCACCTGCACGGCGGGGAGGTCTTCGGC
>CAZKPE010000221.1:0-6700 GCA_964554545.1 uncultured Lewinella sp. | reverse complement strand
ACCGAGGGGGGCAATTGGGGCACCCGGTAGTTGCCGACGGCATCGTCGGGGTCCGCATCCAATACATCGTTCTCGGAGATGACGGATACTAATTTTCCTTCCGCGACCACGGGCAGGTGGCGGATATAGAACTCGTTCATGATCCCAAGTGCCTCCTCACCGGAATCGGCGGGCCGCAGGGGGACGAGGGCATCGGTAATCAGGAAATCAGCAGTCATTCGGTTGGGGAAAGTAGGTATAATGCGCTAGCCGAGCAACCGCCGCTTCTGGGTGGTGAACTCCCGCTCGGTCAGTAAGCCCTTTTCGCGCAGGGCCGCCAGTCGCTGGAGTTGCTCCAGCAGATCATCGTTTACCGGGCCAGCTTCGGCAACGGTGGGCTGAATCGGGGCGTTCAGGGAATCGGGCACGGCTTCGGCAGTCGCATCCGTCGGGGCGGCAGCCAGGCGGAAATCGTTGCGGACAAAGTCCGGATAATTCTTCTGGATCCGGAGGTAGGCCAGATTGTCGTGGGTCTGAATGCGGTCGAAATCGGTAAAGCCGAGGGCAACTGCGCGATCGAGGTGGTAGAACGCCCGGTCGGCCTCTTCCTGTACGGAGTAAGCACAGGAGATATTAAAATGAGAAGCAATATCCTGGGGATTCTTCTCCAGGGCCCGCTGGAAAGCGGTGATCGCCTCGGCGTATTCGTAATCCTTGAACAGGCGGACGCCCCGTTCCCGATCGGCGCGGCCGGGGTCCCGACGGGCGGGTGGCGCGGTGCTGCGCGTGTTCGGAATAGGCGGCGCGGCCCGCTGGTTGAATCGTTCCTTAGCACGGCGCTCCCGTTCCCGCTCGCGTTCGGCGCGCTGGCGCTGGCGTTCCTGGAATCGGCGCTCTCGGTCGGTCATCGGGCGGGCATTTTGGAGGGGGGGCGAAGAATGGGTGCCGCGGGCGGCGCTGTGGGCCAGGGGCTGGTTGTACTTGAGGTCAAACTCCCGGGGCTCCATCGACAGGAAGGAGATGGCGTCAATGATGCCGAAGATCAGGGCCAGGGAGACCAGCATGACGGTGAAGGGACTGGGGCCGGAGGAAAGCGCCAGTACGAAAAAGAAGACGTGAGCCAGCCCCACGCCCCGCTGTCCGAGGTAGAAGCGCTGGAGCCCGATAATTCCACCGAAAAAAGCCAGGATGGCGGCGATCGTTTTGTCCTTCATCTCGTAGGGGGAACGGACGGGCGGGCGCTTTCGTTTTTAGGAAAACCAACTTTTCGTCGGGTACTTGCGCCTTTAATCTCCGAAGATGCGGCAGGTCAGAATCGTGAGGTCGTCGGGGTAGTCATTCATTTGCCGAAATTCTTCCAGTTTGCCCAGCAGATTATCGTTGAAGCTCTTTGCCGAACGGTAGTGCTGGCGGCGTGCGAACTGGTAGAGGATCTCTTCCTCGAAGGTTTCTCCGGCCGCGCTCTGCAGGTCGGTCAGCCCGTCGGTATAGGTCACGATCAGGGCCTGGGGCGGCAGCTCCACCTCGCCGACCTCCAGCATGGGGAGTTGATCGATGGAGCCCAGCACGGTGGTGCCCCGGTCGAGGAGCTGGAAGCTGTTTTCGCTGACCAACACGGCGGGGGGGTGACCGGCATTCACGTAGCGCAGCCGGTGAGCCGTCCGATCGTATTCGGCAACGAAGAAGGTGACGAAACGCTCCCCCTTGGTAATGCGGTAGACGCTCTCGTTGATTTCGGTCACGAAATCGTGCAAGTCGCCCCGTTTACGGATCAGGGTGTGGAAGTTAGCCTGGAAGTTGGCCATCAGTAGGGCGGCACTTACCCCCTTACCGGTGAAGTCCCCGATGCAGAATACGAGCTTGCCATCGATGAATTCGCGGTAATCGAAGTAATCCCCGCCGACCCCGAGTTTGGGCCGGTAAATGGCGCTGAGTTCGTAGTAATCGTTGGTGGGAAGTTCTTTGGGAATCAGCATGCCCTGCACTTTGGCACCCAGGTCGAGGTCGGCCTCCAGCCGCTCCTGCTCCAGTTGCCGGCGGAAAAGGCGTTTGTTCTCTATGGCTACCGCGATTACATTGGTAATGGTCGTGATGATCTGAATACGCTCGTACATATCCTCTTGATCGGAAAAGGTGCCGATCAGAATGTAGGCGATGGGGCGCTCTTTGTGCAGTACGGGCACTACGTGGGAGAAATGACGTAGTAGCGGATGATCCGGCTCGTCCAGCCGCCCGGATCGCTTCAGCTGGCTCAGTACCCGACCGTAGTCGATCTCTTCAGGCAGGTCGTTTCTATCCAGCCCGATAGAGGCGGCCAGGTCCCAGCTTTCGTCGTCGCGGCTGCTCCGTACGAAGAGCGCCATCTCATTGACCCCCAGCTCCGTGATCAGGAAGCCGCGATACATGGCGAAAAGGTCATCCGCGGAGACGTTATTGTTGATCGCCTGGGTGATCTGCAGCAGCCGCCAGACCTGCAACTGGCGCAAGTGAAGTTCGCGTTCCAGTCGATTGATGAGGGTGACGGGCTGGGACATGGAGCGAAGATAGCTTACCCGTCCCCGCTAGTGCAGCAGTTGAATGAGTTCGTCGATCTTCCGCTGCCGCTGCGGCGTATCGAGGGCCCGCAGCACCTGCACCTTTTCCGACTCCGTCATATGCAGGCTTACCGAGGTACGCAGAGGGTCTTCGGCCCGGGGCTGGTAATTGAAGCGGAAGAGGGTGAAGCGGTCGCGGCCGAAGGTGCGGTACAACCCGGCGAGCAGTTCTTCCTGATCGAGAATCTGTAAACTCAAAATACTGCCCGCTACCCCGAGGGGGGATACCAGTCCGGCAATCACCCCCTGCTGCCCGCTTTCGGGAAGCTGCTGCTCCCGGAAAGCACTGATTTGCACCAAAACGACCCCGGAGGTATTTCCCTCGATCCAGTCCTGAAAAACGTGGAGAAATCGAGCCGCGGAGGCAATGCCGTAGTTGTCGCGGTAGCCAGCGTCCATCAGGCGGATGATGGGTTCGGTGGGCAGCCGCACCTGGGGCAGGACGTAGGGGTAAGACGCATTCGCCCGCAGCGCCGTACTGAAGCGGAGGCTGTCCGCTTCCTGACCCGCGAACAGCCGCCCGAAATCCACCATATCCACTTCCAGGGGTAGCGGGTGGCCGGCCGCCACCGGGGGTGCCATCATGTAGCTGACGCCCTGGGGAGAAATAACCATCCGCCTTCCGTCCTCGACGACGCTGGGGGTTAGAAACATCAGGGGGATCTCCGCTTGCCGCTCCGCCTCCCGGTAGTCGGCCAGGGGGCGGTCCAGGGCGTGGCCGGTCGCCAGGTTGTAGGCGTTCTCCAGGGCGTATCCGCGATCCCGACGGTAGCTTTCGTCGCCTACCCGTACGCGGCGGAAGGGCAGGAAAATATCGTTGCTGACGATGGAGAAAGCCACCGGGTTGAGCAAATCCTCGCTGACGCTCTCCAACCGGCGCAGCCCTCCCGTTCGGAAGGAGGCACTGTCGCGGTAGGTCTCTCGTAAATAGGCCAAACCGAGCATGCCACCGCTGGCTCCAGTCATCAGGGCGGTGGAGCGGAGCAACTTTCCGTCGCTGCAGGCCTCGATACTTTGCGTGAGGTGAGTGGCCCAGAGGGAAGCGGTCAGCCCACCACCGCTGGCGCAGAGGATGACCAATTTCGGGCGTTCGGATTCCTGTTTGGCCTTCCAGTTTTCCAGGATTTCAATGGTAGCCGCCCGGTCGGCGGAACGGTTGGCGGGGGCGGCCAGTCGTCGGAGCCGGTCCAGGGAGTAGGTCGCCGTGCTGTCGTAGCGCAGCCCGTAGGCTTGATTGCCGTGCTCGAAAAAGGGGGTACTGGTCAGCCAGTTAACGAACAACAGCAGTAGCACGAGCAGCGTCAGCCGCCAGGCCGAAAACCAGTAACTGACCGCGCCGATGATGGAAACGAAGAGGCTGAACAGCACAAAGAAGCTCGCCCCCGCCGGAATCTGAAACAGCGGCCACTCGATCAGCAACCCCAGTGCGACCAGGATAATGACGGTCAGGAACTGCAGGACCAGGGCGTTGAGGTGGTTCTGGCGAAAGATGTTCCGCAACAGGTCCGTCTCGTAGTGGGCCACCGAGCGGACGGGGCGCGACTGCAGGCGGGCGTTCAAATAGGAGCGGACGCGGAAGGGATTGTCGTAAAGATTGACCAGCCGGGGCCCCAGGGCCGATGCACGGTAGGGCCGGTAGCCGAGTCCGCCCCGTTGACTGGGCCCGCGATTGGGGGGCAGCTCCCTGGCCCCGGTGTAGTAGGTGATGTCCCGATTGGTCAGGTTAAAGTAGATCGAGTAGATGAACAGACTGAGGACCAAGCCCACGATCAGCCCCGATATCCCTTGCACCTGCGTCCGCGCAAAAGTCGTCTCCGGATGGAAGTTCAACAGTAAACCCAGATAAGTCAAAAAGACTGCCAGGGGCAGAATGGCATTGTTGATGCAAAACTTGAAAAAAGGCCGGGAGAGGCTCGCCAGGAAGTTGAAGTAGCCCCCCAGCAGCAGGTAAGTGCTCAGGTTCCAGCTCATGGTGAAAAAGCCGAAGGCCGCCCCGACGATGACGAAGGAATAGTAGCCCGTCTCCCCCAGGTATTCCGGATCGAGGAAGAGGTACTGCAGCCCCAGTGCCGCCCCCAGATAACCCGACATCATCGCCAGCAGCAGGCCCCACATGATGAGCAGGAGGTAATTGGTGCGCAGGTGCAACAGCAGAAGTTGTACCGGGAACGAGCGGTAGAAATGGAGCAGGGCGGCGCGCATAAGTGGGTCTAAATCTAGGGCTATCTTCGCGGTTCAAACGTCTTCCGATTTGCCCCAGCGACTGGCTACCCGGCTCACCCCCCAGGGAGAGCGCATTCTCCGTTCCGGCCATCCCTGGCTCTTCGACCGCGCCGTGGCCTCGGTAAAGGGGGAAGGGCGGGCCGGCGACCTCAGCGTCATCTTCGACCGAAAAAAGGACCGCTTCATCGGCATCGGGCTGTACGATCCCGACTCCCCGATCCGCATCCGGGTACTGGCCCAGGGGGAGCCGGTGCGGGTGGATGCGGACTTCTTCGCCGGGCGGATACGCGCGGCCTACGAACTGCGCAAACCCCTCCTGGCACAGGACACGAATGGCTACCGGCTGCTACACGGCGAAAACGACGGGATGCCTGGACTGGTGGTCGATGTCTACGCCAAGGTAGCGGTCGTGAAGCTCTACACCCCGGCCTGGTTCTCCTACCTGGACGGATTGCTGCCTATCATCCAGGAGGTGGCGGGGGTGGAAACCATCGTCCTGCGTCTGGCTCGCGTAGTGCCTTCGCGGGAGGGGTATACGGACGGGGCGGTACTGGTGGGGGAGTTAGCCACGGAGGACATCGTTTTCAAAGAGCATGGCCTGCAGTTTTACGCCAACGTACGCAGCGGGCATAAGACCGGCTTCTTCCTCGATCACCGGCCCAATCGCAAGCGGGTGGGGGAGCTGTCGGAGGGGCAGGATGTACTGGACGTGTTCAGCTACGCCGGCGGCTTCAGCGTACATGCCCTGGCGGGGGGAGCCTACCGGGTGGTGAGCCTGGACATCAGCGGTCCGGCCCTGGCCTCCGCCCGCCGAAACGTGGCCCTCAACGTCGGCGAGGACCCACGCCACGAAACGATCGAGGGGGATGCCTTCCAGGAACTGGAGCGACTGGCCCGCCGGGGGGAAGATTTTGGGTTGGTGGTTGTCGATCCCCCCAGTTTCGCCAAGCGGGAAAAAGAAGTGAAGGGGGCACTGGATGCCTACCGCCGCATCAATACGCTGGCCATCCCACTGGTGCGCCCCGGCGGCATCCTGCTGGCGGCCAGCTGCTCGGCGCGGGTATCGGCAGAAGATTTTTTCGCTACCGTGACCCGAATAGTCAAGCGGAGCGGGAGGGGATATACGGAAATGGAGCGGACATTTCATGCGATTGACCACCCGATTGGCTTTACCGAGGGGGCTTACCTGAAAACCATCTACTATCGCCTATCCTAAACCGTCCAACGGTTACCCAGAGTGCAGTGCATGCAATTACACCTCATCATTCCCGTCCTCAACGAGCGGGAGAACCTACGCCGCCTCGTGCCCTATCTGGCCGGTCAGCTAGCGGGTCGGGGCAACATCACCATCGCCGACGGGGGTAGTACGGACGGCACGGCGGAACTGTTTCGGGCGGGGGCGCAGGTGCAATATTTGCGATGCGCGTCGCGTGGGCGGGCCAGACAAATGAACGAGGCTGCGGCCGTAAACCCGGAAGCCTACGATGTGCTCTACTTCGTACACGCCGACACCCGCCCCCCCGCCGACTTTTACGCGGATATCCAAAGGCAGATCGCGGACGGTTACCCCGCCGGTTGCTACCGATCCTGGCTCGATCCGCAACACCCCCTGCTGGTCATCAATTCTTTGTTTACCCATTTCGACCTGACGTTCTGCCGGGGCGGCGATCAATCCCTCTACCTCACCCGGCAAGTATGGGAAGAGGTGAACGGCTTTGACGGCGACATGGAGATCATGGAGGACTACGACATCATCCGCCGCATCCGCGAGCAGCACCCCTTCCGGATCATGCCGCGCTCCATTCACATCTCCACCCGCAAATACGAGCAAAACGGTTGGCTACGCGTACAACTGGCCAACCTACGCGTCGTGCGGATGTACAAGCGGGGGGCCGGGCAGCGGG
>CAZKPE010000220.1:0-6707 GCA_964554545.1 uncultured Lewinella sp. | reverse complement strand
TTGAAGCGGTAGGCCAGGGCGGCGCGCCCCGAGCGGGCGGTCAGGACGATCTTGGACTGGTCCACGCCCACCTCGGCGGGGTCGATGATCTCGTAGGTATCGCGCCGCTTGATGACCCCATCCTGGTGGATACCCGAACTGTGGGCGAAGGCGTTGTCCCCCACGATCGCCTTATTGGGCTGCACCATCATGCCCATGCTTTCGCTGACCATATGGCTGGTCTCGAGCAGCAGTTTGGAGTTGACGTTGGTCGACAATCCCAGGTGGGGGTGTTGCCGCATGATCATCACGACCTCCTCCAGCGAAGTATTGCCGGCCCGCTCCCCGATGCCATTGATGGTACATTCGATCTGGCGGGCCCCGTTCTGGGCGCCGGCGATGGAGTTGGCCGTGGCCAGTCCCAAATCATTATGGCAGTGGGTGCTCAGGATGCAGTTGTGGATACCGGTCACGTGGTCGCGCAGGTAGGCGATCTTAGCCCCGTACTCTTCGGGAAGGCAGTAGCCGGTGGTATCGGGGATATTGAGTACCGTGGCCCCAGCATCTACGACGGCCTGGATGACCCGGGCCAGGTATTCGTTGTCCGCCCGCCCGGCATCCTCGGCGTAGAATTCCACGTCCTCCACGTAGGATTTAGCGTGCTTTACGGCGGCCACGGCCCGCTCGATGATCTTTTCCGGAGTGGTGCGGAGCTTGTACTGGATATGGCTGTCGCTAACACCGATGCCGGTATGGATGCGGGGGCGGCGGGCGGATTTAAGTGCATCGGCCGCCACGTCGATATCCTTCATGACGGCCCGCGTCAGTCCGCATACCGTGACATCCCGCACCGTGCGGCCGATCTCGACGACGGACTGAAAATCACCCGGGCTGGAGATCGGGAAGCCGGCCTCGATCACGTCGACGCCGAGGCGTTCGAGTTGGCGGGCGATGACCACCTTCTGGCGGGTATCGAGCTTACAGCCGGGCACCTGCTCACCGTCGCGCAGGGTAGTATCGAAAATATGTACGTATTGGTTATCCATGTGGTTAGGGCCGGTTTGCGGGCTTCTTCTATCTTTAGGGCTTACGTTATCGGGTCGATCAGGAGTAAATGTACGACTCCCCACCAGGGGTAGCCGCGAATCCGTATACGTTTGGGTACCGTATGGCTACGCGGCTACCGAAAAATTGTTTGACAACCGCTTGTTTACCAACCGCTTACCGAAACCGTTTATCCAATGCCTAAGCAAAAGACCGACGACTTACTCAAACTGGTCGCATCGCTGAACCGGGCCGAAAAAAGACACTTCCGACTCTTCGTCAAACGCAACCAGCAGGCGGACAATGAAATCCTCTTCCTGCAACTGTTCGATCTGCTCGAACGTACCGGGGAGTACGACGAAGCCTATATCCTCAGGCGGATCGAAGGTATAAAAAAGTCGCAGCTCAGCAACCTCAAGGCCCACCTGTACAAACAACTGCTCACCAGTCTGCGACTGCTCAACCGAAATAAGGACGAGGAAATCACCCTGCGGGAAAATCTGGACTACGCCCGCATACTGTACAACAAAGGGCTCTACCGCCAGGCCCTGGACATCCTCGACAAGACCAAGAAGCGCTCTCGCGAGATCGAAAGCCACACCATCGCCCTGGAAACCGCCCAGTTCGAAAAACTCATCGAAGGGCAGTACATCACCCGCAGTATTGCCGGCCGCGCCGAGGAACTGAGCGAGGAATGCGACGAACTCACCGGCCTGATCGCCGACACCAACGCCTTCAGTAATCTGTCGCTACGCCTCTACGGGCTCTTCCTGAAGGACGGACTGGTCAGCAGCGAAGAGGAGTACGAAGCCGTGGGACGCTTTTTCCAGGATCAACTCCCGGATACGGACTTTGAGGACCTGGATTTCTGGGGCAAAGTCTACCACTGCCAGAGCCACTGCTGGTTTCACCTCATCCGCCAGGAATACCCCCTGAGCTACCGCCACACCCAACGCTGGGTCGACCTGTTCCGGGAGCAACCCCGCATGATCGAGGCCAACGCCCCGCTTTACCTCAAGGGGCTGCACAATCACCTGGCCAATCTCTTCAATATGTGGCAGTACGACCGCTTCATGGACGAGCTGCGCCATCTGGACCTCTTCCCCCACCAGTTCGATCTGACGAACAACGTCAACGTGGCCGGCCTGTACCACCTCTACCAGTTCGACCACCAGATTCGGCGGCACTACATGGAGGGCACCTTCACCGAGGGGCTGGGGCTGGTACCGCAAATCATGGAGGTGATCGAAGACAACCGCTACAACTGGGACGATCACCGCCACATGATCTTTTACTACCGCATCGCCTGTCTTTACTTCGGTAGCGGGGACAACGATACGGCCATCGACTACCTCAACCTAATCATCAACCAACGCAGCCCGAACTACCGCTCCGACATTCAGGCCTATGCCCGGATCCTGAGCCTGATCTGTCACTTCGAAATGGGCAACGTGCAACTGGTGGAGTACCAGGTCAAGAGCGTCTACCGCTTCCTCTCCAAGGTGGAGCACCTGCAGGAGACCCAGCAGGTCATCTTCCGCTTCCTGCGGCGTATCCCCCGTATTCGGGAGGCTGACCTGCGCGAGGAGTTCATTCAGTTGAAGGCCCGGCTGGATGAAGTGGCCAAGAAACCCTTCGAGGCCCGCCCGTTCACCTACCTCGATATCCCGAGCTGGCTGGAGTCAAAGATTGAAGGGGTATCGGTACAGGAGGTCATCCGGCGGCAATTTGCGGAAACCGCTTCTGCGACAACGCACTAAGAAGGGGCCTACCGCACCACCGCTTCCCGCGCCGCCTGCATCGGAATACCGATACACCGCTTTTCCATATACTGCATCATGCGATCCATGAGTTCACGCGCTTCCGGATCCAGGTCCTGAAGCTCCTTATGGAAGACTTTATTGACGGCCGTCTGCCGGACCTCTTTGATGCGTAGGGGCACCTCCTGCATAGCCCGCTCGATGAGCCGGGTCTGGTACACGGTCTCGGTTTCTTCCAAATGGCGGGATACGATGGTGTGGGCCAGATCGACCTCCCGGCGGCGGAAGTCCATATTTTCCTCGGCCAGCGATCGAAGGTGCTCGATGGCAATGTAGGTAAAGCCGTAGTTGGCCACCGTCGTTTCCGCTACGTCGGCGGGCACGCCCAGGTCCACGACGATCTTTCCTTTCGCATCCTCCCCGGCCAGTAAGCGCTCGAATCGTCGGGGGGTAATGAGGGGCTCAGCCGCGGCCGTACAGACGAAGAGTACGTCGAACCCCCGGGAATAGTCGTCCAGCTCCTCCAGATTCAGCGATCGGCCGTTCTCGAAACCGGCGGCGAGCTGTTCGGCGCGGGCGCGGGTGCGGTTGGCCACGGTAACATTGAGGTAGCCCTGCTTGCGAAGGAATTTGGTCACCAGTACGTTCGTCTGTCCGGCCCCCACCATCAAAATGCGGGCCTTCCGGCTGGGCGCGTGCCGGCGCAGTTGCTGCATGGCCAGACTGACAACGGAAACCGACTTTTCCCCGATCCGGGTGTTCGCGTAAATATCTTTAGCAGCCAGTACGGCCTGGTTCAGGACAATACGCAGGTCGTCACCGGTCAGCCCCCATTCGCGGCAGCGGCTTACGCTTTCCCGTAGTTGGCCTAAGATCTGCCGCTCCCCGACGACCAGGGAGTCGATGGAGCCGGCCACTTCGTAAAGATGACGGATGGCGTCCATTCCCCTCAGGTGGGTCAATCGGCCCAGTGCCGGTTCGGGTGCCGCGAGCAATGACAGCTTGAAGGCATCGTCGACCCGCTGCTGGGTAGTGAAAAGGAGCAAAATGCGATTGCAAGTGGCGGCGTAGTACACCTCGTCCACCAGTTCCCGCTCCCGCAGGTCCTGCAGTCGCTCCCGCAACTTCCCGTCCGCCTCGAAAGCGGCGACCAACCGACCGATCTCTTTCAACTTGGCGGTGCGATGAGTCAGGGTAAGAATGTGAAAATGCTGCAGCATGGAGGGGGTTAGAAGCAGGTGCAAAGATAGAAATGCGCACGGGGGGTTCTGTCAGAGCGGTGTAGAATCTAGCTCGGGGTACAATGCCTCGACCAGTTTGCCTTCCACCTGCGCGCCGCCGCCTCACGTCCCAACTCCCTCCTGTACGATCGCCCCGAAGTACCAGGCATAGAACAGCAGCAGCATGAGCCCTTCCCAGCGGGTGATCTTGCGGTTGTTACTCATTACGCCGAGAAGGATGGTCATCACGAGCATGAGGGGAAGGTAGATGGTCAGCACGCCGTCCGGAATCTCCAGGGGGCCGAAGAAGCGGGGGATGGCCATGACGATGAAGGTGTTGAAGATATTGGAGCCAACAGCGTTGCCCACGGCGATGGAGGCTTTCCCCTTGCGGGCCGCGGCCAGACTGACGGCCACCTCGGGCAGGCTGGTACCCACCGCCACGGCCGAAAGCGCGATCGCCGTGGGGGCGATGTCGAGCATGGCACTGATGGCGGTGATTGCGGCGATGATGTAGGTTGCGGATAAACTAACCAGCCCGCCCCCGACCAGCAGCAGGAGGTAGTCCCGCCAACCGGAAGCGGGGCGGTCCTCCTTGGCGGCCTTCTCCTGGTCCTTAAGGCTGTAGGCCAGGAAGATGCCGATGCCCCCCAGGAATAGCGCCACCTCGAAGAAAGAGATGCGGCCATCCATCGCGGCGAAGTAGAGCAGGAAGGCACTCCCCCACAGGAAGGGGATGTCGATGTGCCAGAGGTTGTACTCCAGGTCGATGTTCTTGACGACGACGGCCGTCAGCCCGAGTACCAGGGCGATGTTGGTGATATTCGAGCCCACCACGTTGCCGATCACGATGGAGCTGGTGCCGTCCAGGACCGCTACGATACTGGTAGCTAACTCCGGAAGGGAGGTACCGAAGGCGACGATGGTCACCCCAATGATGAATGGACTGATGCCCAGCGAAAGTCCGATGCGCTCGGCCGCCTCCACGAAGCGGTCGCTCGACCACAGCAGCACGGCGATGCCCACCACGAAAATGCCGATCTGTAGGGCTAGTTCCATGTCACCAGTCGGTTGGTAGGCCGGTGAGCAGTTGTTCCCGTAGCCGACGAAGTTCCGTTACCTCCGGTCCACTACCCCGGAACCGGCCCACCCAGAAAGCCCGGTAGGTGACCCAATACCGCAGCGCAAATAGCCCACTGACGGGCAGACTGACCAGGTACAGCCAGGCGAAGCCACCCGGAAAGAGCAAAGAGAAGAGCCAGGTCTGCAACAAGTAAAAGATAGGCAGCACGAACCAGGAGCCCAGCGTCTGCACGGTCGCCTTATAGCCCCTATCGATGCCCAGCGCCTTCCAGATGCCGGTGATGGCCAGCAGCCAGGGACCGTGGTTGAGCAGGCCGTACAGAAAGAGCGGCAGCGCTATCCACAGCACCCCGGAGGTGGCGCGGCGACGCGGATGGTCGCTGAATTCCAGATCGTGGCGGCCCGTTTCCCGGAGTAAATTATCGTAGGCTGCGGTTCGCTGACAGAGCTCATTACGGGCCGCTTCATCCAGTCCCCGCAGCCACCGCAGGATAGCCTGCGTACGGTAGTGGTGGGCCGAAACGGTCAGCGGCCGGTCGTTCTGCACGCTGCGTTCGATGCGGCGCAGGCAGCGTTCTTCGTTCTTGTCTTCGGTGTGTACGAGCAGGCCGCGCATCCGGGTGGTGAGCTCGTCGGTCAGTCCGCGCACGGCCCGCATGGGGCTTTTCTCGTAGGCCTCCCGCCAGTCGGTGGCTATGATCGGCTCGCCGTAGCGCGTGAAGGCGCGGCTGAAGCAGGTGGTGGGGCTTTCGTAATTGATGCCGACGGGCTGGAGGGTGATGCCGAGTTTCCAGTCGTTGCGCTTCTCCCCCTCCAGGGCCAGGCTGGCCGCACCGGCCTTGACCTTGCGCAGCTTACGCTCCAGCTCCGAGTAGGCTTCGGGGGCGATGTACATGATCTTTCCGTCCTCCAGGGCGGCGAAGGTGCGGTTGAAGACCTCCTCTTTCGTCCCCTTATCAGCCCCGGCCTCTTTGTCCTTCGGGCGGGCGACGGGTACGCAAAAGGGGTCGATGACGAAAGCGATGGCGGGGTTCAGCCAGAGACCGGCGTTGGCGAGGAAGTAGGTCTGGTAGTCCAGGTGGATGCCGGCCATGAGGGGGTCGGCCAGCGTATTGGGGTGGTTGCCGCACAGTAGCGTCGGCCCGGGGTGGTTGGCGTGCTGCACCCCTTCGGTCTCCATGGAGGGGTAGTAGATACGCAGCATCCAGCGGCTCATAAAGTGCAGGACCCAGAAGAAGGGTTTGGACATAGGGTGCAAAGTAGGTATTCACCGCGGAGAGGGCGGAGGGTTGCGCGGAGGAATCGCGGAGTAGTTTTCCGCCGCGCCTGCTTAGGCCTCAAATCGTTGCAGGTAATTCTTCACCAATTCATCGAATTGCTCCCCTCCCCCGAAATGGAAGCGTACTTCTACCGGCAGGACGAAGACGGGGAGCCGTTGCTCGGCAATGTAATTGCGGTGGATGAGCAGTCGCGTCGCGTCTTTTTCGGTGGTGATGATGGCACGGTGCTTGCCGGTCAGTTTGTCGAACTCCTCCTTCAATCGGGCCATATCGCTGCCGCTGAAGTAGTGGTGGTCGGCGTATTCGAGCGTGCGTACGGTGCGGGCGGCGGCGCGCAGGTG
>CAZKPE010000219.1:0-6742 GCA_964554545.1 uncultured Lewinella sp. | reverse complement strand
ATTCCTGCGCCGGCGGGCCGCGCTTATTGGACGCGGCACCACCAGCGGGCGGCTGATCGATCTGGGGGGCTATCCCGGGTTCCTGTCTGAAGGAGGGACAACCCGGGGCGAGGTGTACCGGATTCACGCCGAGCGGGCCGAGGAGACCTGGCAGCTGCTGGACGCCTACGAGGGGGTGTCGGGCTTATCTACCGAAGAGTACCGTCGCGATTGGGTCGAGGTCAAACTGGAGCACGGGGAAATAGTACGGGCACAGACCTACATCTACCAACAGGCCGCCGGACTGCGCTCAGTCATTCCCGGGGGGGATTATCTGCCCTTCTACGCGAGCAACCCGGCCCACCGCAAATTCACCGGTCACGACTGATGCGCATCCTACACACGGCGGACTGGCATTTGGGGCACCGGTTATACGGCAATGACCGCGCCACCGAGCACCGGCAGGCCCTGGATTGGTTACTGGAACTCATCGAGCGGGAGCGGGCCGAACTGCTCATTGTTGCGGGGGATGTCTTCGATACGATGAACCCCTCCAATGCGGCCCGCAACCTGTATTACGACTTTCTTGGCCGGCTGCGGGCCACCGGCTGCCATTCCGCCGTCATTGTGGGTGGGAACCACGATAGCCCCACCCTGATGGATGCCCCCGCCGATCTGCTGCGCCACCTGGATGTACACGTGGTGGGGGGCGCACGGGAACGGATTGAAGACCAACTGGTGCCGATCTACCGTTCCAAACAGGATAAGGAGCCGGCCCTGATTGTGGCCGCCGTGCCCTTCCTGCGGGATCGGGACCTGAAGTACAGCGTCATCGGCGAATCCGCCGGGGATAAGGTGCGCCGGATGCGGGAAAGTATCCGGACGCACTACCGGGAGATCGCAGCCGCCGCGGAAACCTTCCGGCCCCACGCCGGGGTCCCCATCGTGGGTACCGGTCACCTGTTTGCGAGCGGGGCCACCGACGCCGAAGACAAGGAAACGCATATCTACCTGGCGGACCGCAGCAATATATCCGCTACCGAATTTGCCGACTGCTTTGACTACGTTGCCCTGGGCCATATCCACCGGGGGCAGCGGGTGGGGGGGATGAATCACATCCGCTACCCGGGCAGTCTGATCCCGCTCACCTTCGGAGAGGCGCGGGGGCCGCAGTGGGTGCTATTGACGGAGGTGAACAAAGCCGGCAGCGAGGTGGCGGTCACTAAGCACACGGTACCGGTTGGTCGCCAGCTCACCACCCTTTCCGGGACGCCGCAAGAGGTAGAAAAAGAACTCCGGAGCCTGGCCGACCGCCAGCGCGGAGCGGATGCCTGTCCGAGTTGCCCCTGGGTGGACATCCGGGTGGAAAGCCCGCATCCCGTACCCTTACTGCGCGAAAAGCTTAGTGAAATCTGCGCCCCGAACGAGGCGGACGAGATCGCCGGTATCGAAGAACTACCGCGCATCTTACGTACCCGTTGGGTAAGTTCCCGGTCCGAAACCGAAGAGACCCAGTCAGTCCTACCCCGCGATCTGGCGGAATTACAACCGGAGGAGGTCTTCTATCAATTGTGCCATAACGACGGTCCGGAGCGGGAAGACTACCCCGAACTGTTGGAGACCTTGCGGGAACTGCGGGATTGGATGACCCAACGGGAAGTAGAGTGAGGATACTACGCATCGGCATTCTGAACCTGAATTCCCTGGTCGGCCGCCACGAGATCGACTTCCGGGAGGAACCCCTGTCCGCCACCGGCTTGTACGCCATCGTAGGTCCGACCGGAGCCGGGAAATCGACCATCCTGGATGCCGTAACGCTGGCCCTGTACGGTCAGACCGAGCGCGACCGCGTAGGTGCCGACGTAATGAGCCACGGCAGCGGGGACTGCTTCGCCGAGGTAGAATACGAGGCCACCGGCGGCACCTACCTCAGCCGCTGGGAACGCCGGCGGGCGCGGGGTAAGGCCGACGGGAACTTGCAGACAGCCCAGCGGCAACTGAGCCGGTGGGCGGAGAGCGAGCGGCGGTACGTACCGATGCCCGCCGACCGACTGAGCGCGGTCAACGAGATGACGGTGGACATCGTTGGCCTGGACTACGACCAGTTCGTCCGCTCGGTCATGCTGACCCAGGGGCAATTTGCCCGCTTCCTGGTGAGTAAAACCAGCGAACGGGCCGCCATCCTGGAAAAGGTGACCGGTACGGAAGTGTACAGCCGGATCAGCTCGGCCGCCTTCGAACGCCACAAGGAGGCCCGCCAACGATTCGATTCCCTGACCGAAAGCCGGAAGTTCGCCCGGCCGCTAGGGGAGGAGGAACGATCGGCGCTGGAAGCCGGGCACATGAAAATTAACGACGAGATACTGCACCTGCGTCCCCGCCAAAAGGAATTGCAGGAAGGGGTGGAACGACACGCCCGGATTGAACGCGCCCAGACCCAGGACCGGGAGCTGAAGGAGCGGGAGGCCGAACTTGCCCGACGAAAGGAGGAACTGGCGCATACCCGCAACGCATTCGGGGAAAGCCAACGCCTGCACCCACTGCGGGAGCCACTTCAACGGCAGGATCAACTTCAACAAACACTGACCGAATTTCGGAAAGCAGTTGAACGGGAGCAGCGGGAATGGTCCGACCTTCAGGCGGCGGAAAAGCAAGCCCAACGAACCTTCGAGAAAGTACAGCAAGAGATTGAGGCCTTTGAAAAGGAAAAGCCGGCGCGACAGCGGCTCCTTCTACGGGCCGCGGAGCTGGAAAATCAGTTGACCGTCCTGGAGCGGGAAGAGCAGGCAAATCGGCCCATCCTGCGTGCTGCCGAGCAGAAAGTAGACCGACTGAACGCTACGCTAGCGGAACTGACAGCCCGGGGCACGCAGTTACGGCGACAACTCGGTGGGAAGGGCGAGCGCGACCTTCCGGGGGAGATCGAAAAAACGGAAGCTCGACTGGAGACCTTGCGTAAACGAATCGAGCAGCTTAGTCAGTGGACCCGTTTCCGAAGAACGCAGGAACGGGTCGCCGAGTTAGATCAACTCTACGCCGTACGCGAACGGGAATTGACGGAAGCTACCGGGAAAGTCGAGGCAATGGCAGTGGCCGTAGGTAATGCCCGTGATGCCGTCTCGGACCGGCGCGATATGCTCGGCCACCTGGAACGTAGTCTCCAGCTGAAAGACTACCGGGCTGATCTGAGAAAAGGGGAACCGTGCCCCCTGTGCGGCTCGACCCACCATCCATTGCTGGAGAATGGTGCTGAACCGGCGACCGAATCCCAGTTGCAACGCGCCAAATCCGACCTGACAACAGCGGAAAAGGAGCTGGAGCAGGCCCGGGAAGCGGACCGACGAGCCGGAGGCCAGCTCGCCACGCTGCGGGCGCAGATTGGGGAATTACGGGACCGGATGCGGCAACTTAGTGCCGAAGAACGGGAGCAACGCCCGGATGGGATGCCGCCCGAAGGGACCGCCGAAGAACTGGAACGGGAGCAGCAGCAAATGTCGATCCAAAAGGGCGAAACGGCAGCCAATCTGACGACACTGCGCCAACTCCGAAAGGTATACGAGCAGTTGCGGATACTGGATACCCAACTCCAGACCGCCGAACGGGAGTGGAGGGAGGCGGACGCGGAGGTAGCGCGACTCAGGAAAGTGGCCGACATTCGTTCCGGGAAGCAGGAGCGGCTACGGAAATCTCTGCACGATCTGATTGGGGAAGGGACGGTAGCCGCCCATCGCACCCGATTCGAACAAGAGGAAGATCGGCTGCGTAACGCGGTCCTGGCAGCGAACGAAAGGGTAAAAGCGGCCGGTACGCGACGAGAGGTGCAGGCCGAACGGGTGCGGGCGGGGGAGCAGGAAGTCGCGCGGCGGCAGGCCGAATACGATGCCCTGCATATTGAGATTGCGGATTTGCTACGGCAACTTGACGTTGCTACCCCCCAGTTGGCCCTGGAACGACTGCTCCACCCGGAACAGGAAGAAAAGTTCCGGACGGCACTTCGCCAATTGGAACTCACGGCGGCCACGCTAGTCGGACAACGACAGCAGCTGGACACGGAGCTGGACAAGCTCCGTACTGCCCTGGAAGAAATCCCGGCCCGCGAAGAATTACAAATGGAACTGGCAACCCTCGAAGCCCAACAACAGGAACTCGCCGAGCGACTGGGCGGATTGAAGAAGCAACTCGAAGACGACGATGCTCGCCGCGAAGTGTACCGCCTGCAGGGGGAGGAACTCGAGCGGGCCGAGCGGGAACTATTCCGGTGGGCTAAATTGAACGAACTGATCGGCCAGCAGGACGGGGTAAAGTTCAGTCGCTTCGCCCAGTCGCTCACCCTCAAGCGGCTGGTGGAGGTCGGTAACCGCCATCTGCTACAGATCAACGACCGCTACCGGATGGAGCACCGGGCCTCCGATAACCAAAGCCAGGAAAAACTCGAGCTGGAAATCATCGATACCTACCAGAACGACAACCGCCGGCCCATGTCGACCCTGAGCGGGGGGGAGACCTTCCTGGTCAGCCTGGCCCTGGCGCTGGGCCTTTCGGAACTGGCGAGCGGCCGAACGAACATTCAGTCCGTCTTCATCGACGAGGGCTTCGGTACCCTGGATGAGGAAACCCTCGACCAGGCGATCTCGGCGCTGGAGCGCCTACAGGCTCAGGGGAAAACCATCGGCCTGATCAGCCACGTACGCGAACTGCGGGAACGCATCCACTGTCAAATCCAGCTGCGGCGGCGGGGGAACGGGCGGAGCTCGCTGCGGGTGGTGCCGACCTAGTCGTGTCGCTCCAACCAGTCGCGTATCGCCCCGCGAAACCGCCTTGGCGCCTCCGCAAAAGCCACGTGCCCCACGCCAGTCAGGGTCATCAGCTCTGCATTGGGTAGCCGCTCGGCGTAAGCCCGCTGGTGATCGTACGGGATGATCGGATCGCGGTCACCCGCAATGACCAGCGTAGGGGTGTGGATGTGATCGATCTCATCCATCAGGTTCATATCCAGCAGGTAGCGGAACAGCGCGCGCTGCCCCTCGATGTCGTGCTGCCGTACATCGGGGAAAATGGCCCGTAGGGTAGGATCGAGATCGGGGTAGCGGAGTAGCCTTCGCCACCGCCGAGCATAAAATAGCGTCGCCAGTTTGAGAAAGCCGACGTGCCGTTGCATGATCCACCAACTCGCGTGAAAAATCGCCCGCCGCACGACTTGGCCCTTAGCGAAGAACTGCAGCACCCCCTCCAGCCCCCGTGCCCGCCCGGTCATGAAGCCCCCGATACTGATCATGGAGGCGACCCGTCCGGGGTGTTTGGCTGCGTAGTTCAGGCAGGCAAAACCCCCCAGGGAATAACCGACCAGGTGGAAGCGTCCCTCCGGGATCAGCCGGTCGACGGAGCGGGCCACGAGCTCGGCAAACACTTTTTCGTCCAGGCAATCGGCGCTCGGCTTTCCCACAAAAGTACTGGGGTGATGAAGCGGGAGACTGATGGAATACCAGCTCCGTTCCCACCTCACCTCCTCGTACATCGCCGCCTCCCAGAACCGCACGCTGGCCGTCAGCCCGTGAATCCAGACCACCGGAAGTCGGGTCGCCTCCGTGTTCGGGTGGGACAAACAGGCAATCCGGTGGCCGGCGAATTCCGTGAAGCTGGGTACGGCGGGAGATGACATGGTCGAAGGGCGAACGAAAGCGGGGGCGGGGTGGTTAGGTAGGCACCGCTCCCTTTTGGGGCGCAATAGTAACCAAATTAAACCCAGCCTTCATGCAGGTCATCATCCACAAGTCTTCCGAACTCGGCGACAACACCATCGCCGTCATCAACGAGAAAGTGAATAAACTCGAAACCTACTACGACCGCATTGAGCGGGCCGAGGTGTTCATCAAGGAAGACGACGGCAGCGCCGCCAACGGACATACCGTGGAATGCCGGCTTGCCATCCCCGGCAACGATCTGTTCGCCACCCACACCGATCAAAGCATCGAGCGCGGCATCGCCGAGGTGACCGAGGCCCTCCGCCGTCAGATCAAAAAGCACAAGCAAAAGCAAGCCCCCCACCAGATTTAATGAGCCGACCGACCGCCGCCCTCCGCGAGACCAACTTCACCTTTGACCCCCCCGCCAAGCTCTACCGGGGGAAGGTCCGGGATGTGTACCGCCGCGACGGGCAGCTTCTGATGGTGACCAGCGACCGGATCAGCTCTTTCGATCACGTACTGCCCCGCCCCATCCCCCACAAGGGGCAGATCCTCAACCAGATCGCCCGCCACTTCCTGGAGGCGGTCCGCGACATCTGCCCCAACTGGCTGGAAAGCAACCCCGATCCCAACGTGGCTATCGGCAAGGCCTGCGAGCCCATCCCCATCGAGATGGTCATCCGGGGCTATTTAGTAGGGCATGCCTGGCGGACGTACCAGCGGGGCGGCGGCGCGCAGGTGCTATGTGGACTCGAACTCCCTGACGGGATGCGCGAAGCCGACCCCTTCCCCGAACCCATCATAACCCCAGCTACCAAAGCGGAGGAAGGGCACGATGAGGACATAAGCCGGGAGGAGATCTTTGCACGAAAGATCGTCGACCCCCGGATTTACACCCAACTGGAAGACTATACCCGCAGACTCTTCGCCCGGGGCACTGCCATGGCCGCCGAGCGTGGACTGATCCTGGTAGACACGAAGTACGAATTCGGGCTCTACAATGGAAAGGTCTACCTCATCGACGAGATACACACCCCTGATTCCAGTCGCTATTTCTACGCTGAGGGCTACGAAGAACG
>CAZKPE010000218.1:0-6755 GCA_964554545.1 uncultured Lewinella sp. | reverse complement strand
TCTCCTCCTCCACGTACATCATGTGGCCCGCCTCGAAGTACTCGATGCGGATGTTGTCCCGAATGCTGGGGTCGAGGTTCATGTGGTTGACGGTATGCTCGATACCGTAAAAGGGGGTGGCCGCATCGTAGTAGCCCTGCAGGATCAGTACGTCGAGGTTCGGGTTGGCGGACATGGCCGCGGCCAGATCGGCAGTGGTGCTGACGGCGGATTGGGTGCCCCACGACATATTCCCCGCGTGGGTCCAGTCCCACTTGAATTCTTCCCGGCTAGTTGACGAACTGGTATAGGTCATCTTGCGGTCCGCCCCCAGTTCACGATAGAGGTAGTCGCGGAATGCCGTGATGTAGGCCCCCTGTACGGCCTCAGCGAAGGGGTCGTCTCGCTGGGGCCGCTGGGCCAAAGGGTCCTGGTTGATGGCCCGGAAGCGGGCGTCCAGCCGGCCGGTCGTTTCACCGGTGGCCCGGTTCAGCTGCTGGAAAAACTCGCCGTCGGTCAGGCGCAGATTTGCGTCCAGCCAGACTTCGCGGGCGATGCCGGTGTAGGCGTATAACTGCCCGGCCAGTTCGCTCCGCTGGCCATCCGTCAACCGGTCCCCCTGCATGAGGGCGGCGGCGTACTCGATTTCGGTAAAGTCGCGGACCTCTTCCAAAAAGGCCTCCAATTCATCGGGTCGATTCGGCACCAGCTCGTGAAACCAGCCCGCCGCCGCGTAGGTAGGAAAAAAGGCGAGGTAGCTCATATCGTGCCCCGCCCCGAAGAACAAGTCGTGAACGTCCAGCACCGCGCTCACCATGATGACGCCGTTCATCATAATGCCCTTTTCCTGTAAGTGCTTCACCAGTCCGGCATTGCGGAAGGTTCCGTAGCTCTCCCCCAGCAAAAACTTTGGCGCATTCACCCGGTCGTGCTCGATCAGGAATTGCTCGATGAACAGCCCGATCGTGCGAATATCTTGATCTACGCCCCAAAAGTCCTTCCACTCGGCCTCCCCTACCGGGTGACTAAAGCCAACCCCCACCGGGTCGATCATCACCAGGTCGGCTACCTCCAGCAGGGAGTATTCGTTGTTCACCAGTTCATAGGGCGGTACGGTATTGAAGACCAGATCTTCGGTGGCGATGCGCTTCGGCCCCAGGATGCCCACGTGTAACCAGAAAGAGGCCGAAAGCGGACCGCCGTTGTAGGCAAATACAATCGGCCGGGGCCGGTCGGGGTCCCCATCCTCGGCGAGGTAGCTTGTATAGCCGAAGTTGGCAATATGCTCGTCGTTCTCGTCGCGTAACGCGTGGGTGCCGGTCACCGCGTTGAGGGAAAGCGTACGGTTCCCAAAGGTCACTTCCTGCTCGGAGGTAAAGACCCGGGGTACCGTATCCGGGAGAACGAGCCGTTGGGCGCGGACGCAGGTGCAGAGTAGGACCGCAAAACAGAAGCAACTAAGCTGACGGAAGCTAATGATGTGCATTGAAGCAGGACTGAGTAGTGATTGGGTAGCCCTAAAGTACACATTTGAGAGTCTTCCTATTTACCCCCCTGCTTACCTGCGGATAATCGATTGCGTTCGTTCCGGTAGTCCGGAAAGTTCCAGCTGCGGAGGTCGGAGAACCCCCGGCTGCCGCTTTCTTTCTCGCGGAGGTACCAAAGACTTCTGGCCGGTAGCTCGTCGCCACGGGTTCGTAGAAGGAACAGATTACGGTCGTCCAGTCCGCGTACCAGGTAGTCCCAGTCCACCCGCTCGGCGGGGTAGTTCAGATTGTAGCGCGTGATCACCCCCGGCCAGTTGACGGCCCCGTAGGCCACCAGCAGCAGCCAGATACTCAGCCCATTCGCCTGCAGCAGGTAGGACAGACTCAGCCGCCCCCTGACCTTCCGATACAGCGTGAAGAGACCGATGAGGATCAATAATAGCACGAAGGCCACGTGTACCCGTCCGTAGGCCAGCCCGTACTCCCGCACGTAGTGCCAGTTCCGCACCCCTACGGAGAGCGCCAGAAAGGCATTCTGCGCCAACCAGGTGATGGTCAGTTTTCGCAGCAGCCGCCCCGGCCCGAAGAAGTTCAGGTTGCCGCGGAAGAAGTACAGCACCACCAGCGCGGCAAGCACGATACTGGCGATCAGGCTGTACGTCCCCTCGTGTACGAAGCGACTCAGCTCGGCCGCGTCTCGGTCCATCGGAGACAGCCAAACGTCGACTACGTCCGTCAGATTCATCACCAGCAACAGAACGTTCAGGAGGCCCACCGTGAGCACCCCGCGGCGCAACTCGTTCCGCAAGCCCAGTACCATGAAAATGCGGGTGCGGTCCTGGGAACGTCGCCGGGTCATTCGGTCCGTAAATTTTCCTGCGATCTCGTTGAGCCGACCGGTATACCGCATCCCGAAAAGTGGAAATACCAGGATGAGCGCCATTCCGAACAGCATGGCTGCATAAGGGAAATGGCCGATACGAAAAAGCGCTTCCAGCCCCTCTCCAACCCAATCCATCGTACGATTAAAGGCGGCGCTACCCACGAGATAGAGCAGGAAAAAAGGAATGACGATCAACACCGGCCCCCCGAGCTGCCGCAGCCACCCGCCCGCTGACCGGCCCGCCGGATGGTCGGGAAGGCGGCTACTGACTTCGCCCAGCAATACGATCGGCGCTTTCACCAGAGCATATACCCCTAGTAGTAAGGCGAACCAGATAAACCGCAGCTCCCGTGCCTGCACGAAACCGATCAGCAACAGAAAGCTCAAGTGGTGAGCTACCTGACTCCCCACTCCGTGCACCAATACGATGCTAAGGGCTGCGGGCAGCAACATCGCCACGGCCCAGCGAAAGGTCGGCTGCCGCGCCAGTTCCGGACGCAGCCTCAGCAGACCGACCAGCAGCAGGCCGTCGAACAGGAAGACGTTCACGCCTACCTGCCCGTGCCAGAACAGCATGGTATACGCCACCCCCATCAAAATCAAAAATTTCGTCTTCATAAAGCACTTTATTTTTTAAAGCTTGTGAGTAAAAAATTTTGCTAGTTGTGGATTAGGTTTAGAAAATCTTCCAGCTCCGTCAGGTGCCGCTCGAAGGCCGCCCGGCCGGCTGGGGTAGCCCGGTAACTGGTGCGCGGCTTCCCGTCAACGAACTGCTTATCCACTTCGATCTGCCCCTCCTTCAGCAGGGCCTTGACGTGGCCGGCCAGACTACCGTCCGTCAGCTTTAGCGCATCCCGCAGCGTCACGAAGTCCACCCAGTCGTTGACGACCAGGATGCCCATCAGGCCCAGCCGCATCCGGTGGCTGTAGAGCTTGCTCAGTCCGGCTACCGTCGATTTTACTGCCTCTACCTTATTCATGCGCATCGTATTTGCGGTACATCCACCAGCCGTACCCGATATGAAACACCCCGAAACCCAGCGCCCAAAAGTAGAGTCCGTAGCCCACGAAGAAGAGCGCGATCAGACCAAGACCGATCTCCAGCAGCCCCAGCATCCGCAATTCCTCACTTACGAAGCTACTCCCGTTCAGTAGCGCTAATCCGTAGAAAATGAGGGTGGTCGGTCCGATCAGTCCCCCTTCTGCGTGGTACACTAGCGCCAGGCAGAAGATTCCCCCCACCGCCAGCGGCAAAGCCAGGTTGGTCAGCAGTTTGTAGGTCCGTACGTCGTAGAGTTCGTGACCCAGACGCTTCACCCGCCGCCGGGTGAACACATAGCCCGACCCGAGCGCTCCCAGCAGGACCAATACGGCAACCAGCAACAAAAATGGAACCGGCGCGATCCCCCAGGGGTGGGTGGTGGTCCGGCTGATGTCTTCCGCAATCAGAACCAAGTCGTTCCCCCCGGCCCACTGGTAGCCCGCGACCGCCGCCACCCCCAGTAGCGCCGAAACACCGGCCCCGATCCCCGAAAGACCGCTCAGCCCGATGAAGAAACGCGAGCGTTCCATCAGCCCACGGATATGCCGCAAGTCAGAAATGGGAGTATGAATGCTATGCCGCATTAAAGAACTTTAGGTCCCAAAGTTAGCCTAAAGTATCGGATTTCCCAAATACTGCGACCTTCGCCCCATGCCCCACTACCCCACCGGCGCCGAAGCCCTGCTGGTCTGTCTGGCCACCCCTTCGCCCCGCGGCCCCCTGGGTATTCCCGTCCTGCTGTGGGGGCGGCCCGGCGTGGGGAAAAGCAGCTTCATCGAGGGGCTGGCCACCGAAGCGCTAGGCGTGACCACCCTCATCGCTTCCATCCACGATCCGACCGACTTCAGCGGACTGCCCGTACTGGAGGAGGGGGAAGTACGCTACGCCGTCCCCCGCTGGGCCCGACAGCTCGAAAAGTCGGCCGACAGTATCCTTTTTCTCGACGAGCTCAGTACCGCTCCCCCCTCCGTGCAGTCGGCCCTGCTGCGAGTCGTCTTCGAGCGGCGGGTCGGTCAGTTCGCCCTGCCGGACACGGTCCGCATCGTCGCCGCGGCCAATCCCCCCGATCTCATGGTGGGCGGCTGGGAGCTCTCCCCTCCCCTGCGCAACCGCTTCGTCCACCTACAGTGGGACATACCCGCCACCGCCTACCTCGCCTCCCTGACCGACGGTTGGCCGACGGCCTCCCTACCCACGGTGGATCGGGAACACCACGAGCGGCGGGTTACGGACTTCCGCATCCGTATCGGGGGATTTCTGCAACTCCGGCCCGATGCCCTTCATGGTAGTGCCGAGGAAAATCCCTTTGGCTTTCCAAGTCCCCGTAGCTGGGATTTCGTGGCCGCCCTCCTCGCCACCGCCGGGCTGCTGGGCTACCGGGTAGGTGGGGAGGACCAGCGCATCGTCCTCGATCTGGTGGCCGGCTGTCTGGGCGAAGCCACGGCCCTGCCCTTCGTCGAGTACCTCACCAATCTGCGGCTTCCCGATCCCCTGGCCGTCCTGCGGGGGGAGGAGGCGGTGCAGGTGACCGAACTGAACGACGCGGAGGTGTACGTTCTCTTCCGCAGCCTCAATCACCATCTGGCTAAGGAGTTAGGGGGCGGCGGCGCGCTGGTGCCATATTCACTGGAATATTTAAAGCTGACCGACCGGCTGTTCGCGGACGGGCGGCGCGACCTGGTCTTCGTACCCCTGCGCGAACTGGCCCAGCGAGGGTGGTTGCTTGAACTGACCACGGCGGCACGGGAAGGAGGACAGTCCGCTACCGTCCTGGCCGCTCTGAATACGGTGCTTTCCGATGCCGACTTCGCGGAATTCGTCGATGTCCTCACCTGATCTCCGCGCGGTGGCCGGCCACGTTCGCTTCGCGCGGGCCTACGCCGCCGACCGCCTGCCCTGGTTCGCCCCGGCTCTCTTCCGTAGCCGGATCGTACTGACGGAGGCCGTCGGGGTGGCCGCCATCGACTGCCACTACAACGTGTACTGGAACCCCGCCATCGTCACCTCCATCTGGGGGGCCGGCGATCACGCGACCGCCCTTTCCGAGCTGGCCTTTCTGTGGGTCCACGAGATCAGCCACCGCCTGCGCCGCCACGGGGAGCGGGCCGGCAGCGACGATCGCCGCTGGAACCTGGCGGCCGACCTGGAGATCAACGACAGTCGCTGGCCGGGGCTCTCCATGCCTGCCGCCTACCCTGGCCACCTACCGGCGGACTACCAGTTCGAAGAAGGGCAGTTAGCCGAGGCCTACTACCGACTGCTCGGGGAGCCGGGGGTCATTTTTAATTTTACCCTCGATGAGGGCAGCGGGGTACACGGGCGGGCCCGCCCCTGGGAGGTCGGCGACCGGCAGCGGATTTCCGAAGTCGACGAAGCCCTGGTGGAACGGGAAGTCGCCCGCCGTATCCAGCAGGCTTCCGAGGCCGGAATGCCCGGTGGCTGGCGGGGCTGGAGCGACGAGATCCTGCGCAGCCGCACCAACTGGCGCCAACTCCTCGGTCACCGCATGAGCATTGCTTTGCGGCGGGGGATCGGTGTGCGGACGGACTATTCCTTTACCCGGCCCAGTCGCCGGCAGAGCGTCTACCACCCGATCCTGCCGCCGCGGCTGAGTGGCGACCGCACCGCCCGAATCGTGATCGTGGTCGATACCAGCGGCAGCATGGAGGCACCCCGCCTGCAACGCGCCCTGGCCGAAGTCGCCGCAGTCATTCGTCAATTTGACTACCCGGTCACCATCATTCCCTGCGACATTCAGGCCTACGAACCGGTCCGACTGGTAGCCGCCGCCGAAGCCTACCGACTCAGCGAACTTCCGGGAGGTAGTGGGACGCACATGCCGGCCGGTATACAGTCCGCATTGCACCTGCGCCCGCGCCCGGATGTCATACTTGTCCTAACGGATGGTTTTACGCCTTATCCCGAACAAGCCTACGCCGTCCCCGTATTGTTTGGCATACTGACCGCGGCGGACGAGCCGCCCCCGCTACCGCCCCAGCCGCCCTTCACCCCCGACCAGATCGTTCGTATTCCGGCCTGATGCCGCCCGTGTTCATGTCCCAGCCATCTACTTCCCTGACGCTTTCCACGCCCTACGGATCGGCTACCTTCGAGGTCATTACCGATGACCGGGGTAGCGTGACGGATATTCTGCTTCCCCTCCACGGACTGCCGGATTCCGCCTTTCGACTGACCTACGGGAAGACTGCCGAGGAGGCGCGCACATACTTCGAAAACCTGGCTCGCATCCTTCCGGCACGAATCGCCGTGGCACGCCAGGTCCCGGAGCCGCCGCCCGAACTGCTGCCCGTAGTCGATGGGATAGAGACGGATGGCTACTTCCACGATCACCCCGAGTGGGCGG
>CAZKPE010000217.1:2170-6792 GCA_964554545.1 uncultured Lewinella sp. | reverse complement strand
TTACCTACCAGTTCCGCATCGGTCAGCAGGTACATCAACTGGTTTATATCGCTGTCGTTCAGGGTCAGCTTGCCGCGCAGGGTGATACGGTTGGTGCTGTACTTCACCGGTTCCTTAGCCACCACCTCCATCACCGTTTCCGGCCCCGCGCCGCCGCAGAAGAAGCACATATTGTAGGGGTAGGCGCTGAAGACGAACTCTTCGTGGCTCTTGTAGCCCTCCACGGGTACGATGTAGCCGCTGATCTCGATGGTCTTTCCTTCCATCGCCTTGATCTCCTCACTGAAGACGGGCACGTCGACCTTGAAGCCGAGGAGCTCATCGTACTTCTTCTCGTAGCTGACCTTGGCCAGATCCTGCCAAGTGGAGGCGGCGGCGGACTGGGCGGAAATACCGGCCATACAAGTGAACGCGAGGAACAGCAGGAGGATACGCATAGACGATGAGTTGAGAATACGAAGGTACAACAGTCGCGAAGGCGGGCCTGACCGTCAAGAAATCGTTAATGCCATTTTGTCAGACCTCGGAGGTCTGACAAAATGGCAGAAATCTACCACCCCCCACCAGCCCCCCCACCACCGAAGCCACCCCCACCAAAGCCGCCAAAGCCACCACCGCCACCAAAGCCGCCTCCCCCGCCGAAGCCACCACCGCCACCGCCGAAGCCACCGGGTAGGATGATCCAGCCACCCCCACGCCGCCGCCTTCTCCGTCGCGGGTCATCCTTATCGTAGCGGCCGTTGCGCCAGTAGCCCCCATCATCGTCATCATCGTCGTCGTGGCGGTCGTTGTACCGCCGCAGCAACTGGAAGATGATGAAGATGAAAATGAAGATGAAGATTGGCGGTATCCCGCGCCGACCGGCCTCGGGTACCTCATCGGCGGTATATTCCCCCCGTCCGGCATCCATAATGGCCTGAGTAGCTCCCGCGATGCCGGCGTAATAGTCGCCCTGCCGGAAGGCCGGTGTCATGATGTTGCGGATGATGCGGCCCGCCCGGGCATCGTTCAGGAAACCCTCGGCCCCGTAGCCGGTCTGAATGAAGATCTTGCGATCATCCCGGGCTACGTAAATCAGCACCCCATTATCCTTATCCGGTAATCCCCCGATACCCCAACTCTCGGCGATGGCCAGACTGCGGTCGAACACATCCTCCCCCTCCAGCGAGGCCTCGGTCACCACCGCGATCTGGGTGGATGTCTCCCGGGCGTAGGCGTTCAGTTGCTGGGTAAGCTGCTGCTGCTCACTGGCGGTCAGTAAGCCGGCGTAGTCACTGACCAGCTGATTCGGGTTGCGGGGCACGGGCCGCTGACCGAGTAATGCTCCCGCAACCAGCAAGGCACAAACCACCAAAACGGTAATCCGTGCCCCAATCCGTGCTAATCCGTGGTGAACCAAACTATCGCTTATTGTAACTGATCTCATCCGGCAGCTCATTCACGTCGTCCGTCTGGTAGGGGAAGTACTGCTTCAGCCGCCGCCCGATCTGCTGGATGGCCAGCTCGATACCGGTAGCGAACTCTCCCCGCTTAAAGTGCTGCTGCATCAGGTCGCGCTCTTCAGACCAGAAGTCCTCCGGAACGACCTTGTTGATCCCCTCATCCCCCAGAATGGCGAACTCCCGCCGGTCGACGGCCAGTAAGATGAGAACCCCGTTCCGGTCGGCGGTCTTGTCCATACCGAGTTCCCGGAAGATGCGCTGGGCTACTTCAATGGCCGGCTTGCGGGCGCCGACTTCTACGTGCACCCGGATCTCGCCGGAGGTAGCCCGTTCCGCTTCCCGGATCGCGGCGATGATGCGCGCCTCTTCCTCCTTATCGAAGAACCGGACCATCAGAAGCTGACCGAGGGCGCGTTCTGAGCACCGGCCTCGGCCTGGAATTGCGGCTTCTCGTCAAAGCCGAAGACGCTAGCGAATACGGCACCGGGGAAGCGGCGGACCTGTTTGTTGTACTCCGTTGCCTCCTCATTGAACCGCATCCGCGCGGTGGCGATGCGGTTCTCCGTGCCCGCCAATTCATCCTGCAGGGCCTGGAACTGCTGGTTGGACTGCAACTGGGGGTAGGCCTCAGCCGTAGCCAAAAGGCGCCCCAGCCCCGCACTCACCTGCGCCTGGGCGGCCTGGAACTGCTCGAGCATCTCGGGGCTCAGATTGTCCGCGTCGATGTTGATGGAAGTGGCCCGGGCGCGGGCTTCGATGACCGATTCCAGGGTGCCGCGCTCGAATTCCGCCGCCCCCTTCACGGTCTCGACAAGGTTCGGGATCAGATCGGCCCGCCGCTGGTACTGGGTCTCTACGTCCGACCAGACTTTCTCGACGTCCTCCTCCGCCTCCACGAAGCCGTTGTAGCTGGAGCAGCCGGCAATCAGCAGGATCGCCAGGATACCGGCGACGATGGCAAGGGTGGAAAATGATCTCATTGATTTATGCTTTGTTGAAGAAATTCCGCCAGTATAACATCCGCGGCGGTCCGAATGGTGGTGTGCTGGTCGAGTCGGCGCCGTAGTTCGTCGGTTTCCGGCCCGTCCGTAGATAGGTAAACGTGCAGCCGCAACAGCAGTTCGCGCCGGACTTCCTCCCGTAGCCAGGAGACGCGCTGCTGCTTCCTCCGCTGTCTGACAAATCGCTCTTGCTCCCGCCGGTAGGTGTCTAGCCGATCGGCCACCTCATCGATTTTCGCTCCGGTGAGGGCGCTGGCGGTGGCGACTTCCACCGTCCAACCGTCGGGTCGGGCAGGCGCCAGGTGCAGACTCCGGCGGAGCTCGGCGGCGGCCAGTCGGGCCTCCCGGGGTAGGCGATCGGCCTTGTTGACGACCAGGTGGTCGGCCAGTTCCAGGATACCCCGCTTGATGCCCTGGAGTTCGTCGCCACTAGCGGGTTGGGCAAGTAGCAGAAAGGCGTCCGTCATCCCGTGCACCTGCCATTCGGCCTGCCCCACGCCTACCGTCTCCACGATGATGTAGTCGTAGCCCGCCGCCTCGCAGAGCAGCACCGCCGCCCGACTGGCCGGCCCCACCCCGCCAAGTTGTAGCCGGTTCGGGCTTGGACGGATGTACGCACGCTCGTGGCGGGTCAGCCGCTCCATCCGCGTTTTATCCCCTAGTATGCTACCGCCGCTCAGGCTGCTGGTCGGGTCCACGGCGAGTACGGCCAGGCGGTGCCCCCTGCTCAGAACTTCCAGCCCGAAGGCTTCGATGAAGGTGGACTTGCCCACCCCCGGCGTCCCGCTGACCCCCAGTCGGAAGGTGGGCTTCGGGGGCCGATATCGCTCGGCCGATTCAATAAGGGAAGCCGCGGCTTCCCGATCGGTGGGGCGGCTACTTTCGACCAGGGTGATAGCCCGACCCAGGGCGCGGCGGTGATTCGCACCAGTCAGGGCAGCGAAAAGATCGGATTCGGGCATAAGGCAAAGTTAACGGAGCCTCGTTCGGACTTAAGGTTTCCCTAAAGGCGGTTCGGTAGTCGCCAAACCTCCGGCCCTTCGATTTACTTACTGAGCGGTCACCCCGCCGCGCCGTTCGCACCTTTCCCACCGGTAAGTCGCGAGTCTGCCCCGGGCGGCGTGGGTGGCCGGTTTTCAGGGTAAGTCGAAATGGCCGCGGAAGCGCGTCAGCTGTTCCGGATTACCGACCACGATGAAGCTGCCCCCTTCCTCGAGAATGGTCTTGGGTCCGGGATTTACCTGGTACTGACCGTCTCCGAGCCGGTAGCCAATGATGTTCACCCCGGTGGTGGAGCGGAGGTTAAGTTGCAAAATGGGCTTGCCCCGGTAGCGGCTCGGCAGCTGATCGTACCGCAGCTCTTCAAAGCCGATGTCGGCCGAGAGTTCATTGGTGATGAAGCTGAAAAACTCCACCGCCCCCGGCTTCGAGATCAGCGTAGCCATGTAAAAGCCTCCGATCTGCTCGGGCATGATGACGTGGCTGGCCCCGGCCTTCATCATCTTCTGCCGCCCGCGCACCTCCTTGGCGCGACTGACGATCCGCAATTTGGGGTTCAGGTCCTTACTGGAGAGTACGATGAAGAGGTTATCGCTGTCGTCGTTCAGGGCGGTGATGAGGGAGTCGGCCCGCTCGATGCCGGCGGCAAAGAGCGTTTCGTCATGGGTCGCATCGTCTACTACGTAGAGGGCCTCGCTATCCCCCTCCAGCAGGTTATTCAATTTCTCTTCCTCCTGCTCGATCACCACGAAGGGATGATCGTGCAGCCGCAAGTGACTCACGATCTCCCGCCCGTACTTCCCGTAGCCGCACACGATGGTATGGCCGCTCAGCTTGGCGATGCGCGATTTGATCCGATTCTCCTGCATGCTTTGGAATAGTTTGCCGTCGATGACGTAGTAGGAAAAGGCCGCCAGTACGTAGGCCACGATCCCGATATTGAACATGACGAGTACTGAAACGAAGATGCGCCCCACCGGCGATAGCGGCCGCACCTCGCTAAAGCCCACCGTCGAGATCGTGATGACCGACATATAAAAGGCCTCGATCAGGGTATACTCCTCGATCACCATCAGGCCCACCGTACCCACCCCGGTCGTAAACAACAGCAGCACCAGCGCCCAGCGCAAACTGAGCAGGTTCGACGACACTTGCAGATTGGATAAACGAGCCACGCCCC
>CAZKPE010000217.1:0-2070 GCA_964554545.1 uncultured Lewinella sp. | reverse complement strand
CTCGTCAGCGCCGCCAGCCCCATCGGCCCCCGGGCGTGCAGTTTCTGGGTGCTGATGCCGATCTCGGCCCCTAGTTCGAACTGCCCCCCGTCGGTGAAGGCCGTGCTGGTGTTTACGTAGACCACTGCCGCGTCCACCTCCCGCTGGAAACGCGCCTGACTGATCTCGCTGTCACTGACGATGCTCTCGCTGTGCCGGCTGCCGTAGCGGTTAACGTGGTCGATGGCCGCCTCGATGTCGCTGACGACCTTGACGGAGAGCGCCATGCGCAGGAATTCGGTGCCGAAGGACTTGGGGCTCGCCCGCCGCAGCAGCTCGCTGGGGTAGCTTCCATTTAGGACGGCGTAGGCATCTTCATCAGCAAATACCTCGCAGCGATGGGCCTCCCCCAGCTCCCGCAACAGTTCCGGCAGGGCGGCCACTTGCCGTCGGTGTACGAGCAGACAGTCCAGAGCATTACAGACGCTCACCCGCCGAGCCTTGGCGTTGGTGATGATGGCCCGGGCCCACTCCAGATTAGCCGGAAAGTCAACGTACGTATGGCAAATTCCCGCCCCGGTTTCGATCACGGGCACGGTGGCGTGGCGGCGTACGTGCGCGATCAGTCCTTGGCTACCGCGGGGGATGATGACGTCCACTAGTCCGTCGGCGGTCAGGATCGGCAGCAGGGCCTCCCGCTCGGCCGGGGCCAGGTAGCAGCAGGGGGGCAGCCCGCTTTCGTCGAGCGCCCGGTCGATGAGCTTTTTGATGGCGCGGTTGCTGTCGGCGGCATCGCGGCTCCCCTTCAGTACGGTGGCGTTGCCGGCCTTCAGGTTCAGGGCGAACACGTCGAAGGTCACGTTCGGCCGCGACTCGAAGACGATGGCCACTACCCCGATAGGTACGCTGGTTCGCTTCAGTTCCAGTCCGTTAGCGAGGGTCCGTTCTTCCAGGATTTTACCCAGTGGGGAGGCCAATTCGGCTACCCGGAGCAGGTCACCGGCGATATTCATCAATCGCTCCTCGTTGAGTAACAGGCGGTCGTACTTGGGGTCGGCGGGGTCCATCCGCTGCAGGTCGCGACCGTTGGCCTCAAGCAGTTGGGGGGTGTGCAGGACGGTCAGTTCGGCCAGCCGAATGAGGCAGCCATTCAACCGTTCGGCGGGCAGGCGGTTAAGGAGGCGGGCGGCGGCGCGCAGGTGCGATAGTTGCCGGTGAAGTTGGGCGTCCATCCCACGAAGATAGACCCATCGGCCGGAGGGAATACGTATAAATTCTTGAGGAATATGAAGCTCGAACACATCGGTATCGCCGTAGCCAATCTCGACGAAAGCGAAGCGCTACTCCAGCGCCTCCTCGGCCGCGGCAGCTACAAGCGGGAAACCGTCGACCACCAGTCGGTCACGACGAGCTTCTTCACCGCCGGCGATGGCGCGGCCAAGCTCGAGTTGGTGGCCCCGGAAGAAAATAGCGGCCCCATCCAGAAATACCTCGATAAGCGCGGCCCCGGCATCCACCACCTGGCCTTCGAAGTGGACGACATCGTGAGTGAGATGAAGCGACTGGAGCGGGACGGCTTCGAGCTCCTCTCCTCCCTTCCGCTGGAGGGGGCCGACGATAAGCTGATCTGCTTCCTCCACCCTAAATCCACCGGCGGCATCCTGGTCGAGATCTGCCAAAGCCGCCGCGCATGACGCGCACGGAGGTCCGTTTGCTGCTGGTCCTGTCGACGGTCCGCTTCTGTCACATCATCGACTTCATGATCGTCATGCCGCTGGGCAAGACTATTATGCAGGAGTTCAATGTCACGCCCGGGCAGTTCGCCTGGATCGTGTCGGCCTACGCCCTGGCGGCCTGCATGGGCAACGTGACGAGTACGGCCTTCATCGACCGCTTCGACCGGCGTACGGCCCTACTCACCCTCTTCGTCGGCTTTACGCTGGGCACCTTCGCCTGTGCGTTCGCGCCGACTTACGAGCTGTTGCTGCTGGCCCGCTTCCTGACGGGCATGTTCGGCGGGGTGCTGGGCGCGCTGGTGCTGGCCATCGTGGGGGATGCGATCCCGCTGGAGCGGCGCTCGTCGGCGATGGG